>DASVRN010000333.1:0-5035 GCA_036388595.1 Chloroflexia bacterium | reverse complement strand
GCGGGGCGTCACCTGGCACCATATGTGGCTTCATTTGGTGACCTTCCGTCGTTAGCTAGGTACTGAGCGTAGCGAAGGATCTCAGATGCTCCTCTTGCCCCTGCCTTGAACCTTCAGCAAACGGAGCCTTGTGACTAAACGTTCAACGGTTACCATGTACCGCCTTCTTGAGATCCTTCGCTACGCTCAGGATGACAGGGGGAATATGGTCCCATAGAACGGTACAGGAGTGTAGGGTCACTATACGCAGTGACCCTACACTCCTGCCAACAATCCTAATCTTTGCGCGTCCTTTGCGCCTTTGCGTCTTTGCGTTTTCGTCTCCAGCGACTGGACAGACCGCTATTTGTCCGCGTCAGCGAATAGCTGGTTGGTTTGGTCGGTGGCCGCTTGCAGGGCGGTATCCAGCGGCACGATGGCGTAGAACGCGCGCTCAAGCTCCTCGTTCACCGTGTTCTCTACCTTCGGCCAGGTGGAGATGATCGGCACCAGGCGCATCGTAGGTATCGCGTCGAGGAAGACCTGGTTGCTGGCGGGCTTCTTACTGGGGTCCAGGAAGGCTGGGGAGTTAGCTATCGTCTTGCGCGAAGGCACGGTGCGCCCCAGTTGGGCGGCCCTGGTCTGGCCGTCATCGCTCTGCGCGTACTCAACAAAGGCCCACGCTAGATCCTTGTTGGGGGAGGCCTTAGAGATGCAGTAGGCGTCGCTGTGCAGGATAGAGGCCTTTTCCTTGAGGCGCGGCAGGGGGGCCACGTCCCAGTCGAAGGTAGTGATGCTCTCGCGGAAGGTGGGTGTAGACACCCGGCTGGAGAAGATCATGCCGAGCCTGCCGTTGATGAAGCGCGACTCGATATCCTCTGCCTTCTCCTCGGCCTCGTTGGGCACGACCTTGAACTGGAGTTGCAGGTCCATGAACGCCTGTATGGCTTCGCGGGCGAGCGGCTCCTGTAGCGTGAGGCGGGTGGGCTTTTCGTGGTTATCTACGATATCGCCGCCGTTGGACCATATGAAGGGCGCGACCCGTATAAGCTGCGGCTCGATGCCCACGCCGTGGACCTTCTGCCCTGCGGCGTCCGTGCTCGTCAGCCGCTGTGCCGTGTTGACGAAGTCGGCCCACGTCCAGTCGTTCGCAGGGAAGGGCATACCCGCTTTGGCGAACATATCCTTGTTGTAGTAGACGACCAGGTTGGACACGTTCTGCGGTATGCACATCAACTCGCCCTGGTAGCGGAAGGCGTTCATGGCCTCCTCATAGTACATGTCCTCGCTTAGGACCTCGCTCTCTGCCAGCAGCGGCCCGGCAGGCTCGATTACGCCTTCCGCCGCGAACTGGCCGTAGCGCCGGTAGTTCAGCGTCCACACGTCGGGCGGGTTGCCCGACGCGAATGACGTCGAGAGCTTGGTCATGTGGTCGCCCTGGTTGGGTACTGCCTCGAACTGCACCGTGACGTTCGGCTGTACCTCCTTGAACCCATCCACCACCGATTGGTACGCCGCGGCCTCGGCAGGGTCACCGAATATCTGGAACCGGATTGTGCCGCTCAGTTGCCCGGCGTTTGAAGTCCCGCTTCCCGTAGTGGTGGCCGTGGCCTGCCCGGTCTGTTGGGTCGTTGCCACAGGCTCCGTCACTTGGGTTGTCGCCGTAGATTGTACCTGCGTGGGTGTGGTCGTCGTGCCCGCGTCGCAGCTTGCCAGCACCATGGACGACACAATGGCTGCCAGGGCCATTACCCTCCATTTGGGTTGAGTTTCGTGCATTTGAGGTTTTTCCTTTCGTCAGTAGATGAGCATCGCCGGGTAGGGGGGCGTGCCGCTTTCCGCTGGCAGACTGCCTCCTGACTCCGGGTTGTTTGTCACAAATTGAATTGTAAGATGAATACGGTGTGCTCCCACGCAGCAACCGGGCTTGCAACGCAAGTAGCGTTGTAGCACATGTTAGCCGGTCGTTGGTGAAGCTGGTTGGGTGAGAGGGGCTAGCCGAGGGCGCGCGGAGGCGGACTCGTTACCTCCTCAGTGCGTGAGGAAAATACAGGCTCGTTGTGAGCGTCCGAGGAGGTTATGGTGCTCACAGCCACGCTGGGGAAGTCACCAACCAGGGCGAGATTGTGCGCCGCAGCCCATGAGAAGCCATCGAGCGGATTGGCCGAGTCAAGCACCGGGCCTTGCCGTTCAGCCTGGTCGTCATCCGGTTCGGTGTTGGGCGCAACCTGCTTGCCGCTATCCGCTTCATTGGCCTGGGCTGCGGCTTTCTCCTGTGAGTTACTCAACAACCCTGCATAGCGCGAGCAATCCGACTGCGACCACATCAAAGCAAGTTGCGCCACCATATCACTTCGGATCAGGTATTCGCCGTCATACTTATGTTTGGCGAGGTCCTTTATGTGCCTGCACGATTCGAGGCCGGGGTACATATCGTGGGGTGCCTCGGGGTCCTGGTAAATGCGAATCATGGCGCTGTACATGACAAATACGGTGCACGACAAGAGCACACTCAAAGCCTTGGACAATGTAACTGGGCTGATTTTTCGCAACATGCAACAGGCCACCAGGCACGGTGAAAAAGTCGGGATCGCGAGTGGTAGGGCACCACGCGATAAAAGGCAAGGGGATTGGCCGCGGACTTTCTTATCTCTATACTGCTTTCTGGAGTATATCAACGGCAGGATGGCGTGTCAAGAGCACAGCCAGTAGACCCTGGAAGCCCCATGCCACTGCCAAAGTAGGCGAGCAGCACCCAAGTGTGGCCCTGTCATCCTGAACGCAGTGAAGGATCTCAAGAAGGTGAATAGGGGCACTGTTGAACATCAAGTGACATGGTGCGTGAGGTTCAGCACAGGGGTAGGGGAAGCATCTTAGATCCTTCACTGCGTTCAGGATGACAGGGGGGAGCGGGGTCGCCGCAAGTCGTATTGACCTACTTTGTCACAGCCGTTTAGAAGCCCCCGCCTAGCGTCCCAGCCACCCCGCGCCGCGCGTCTCTTGAAGGAAGAATCGCTGTGCGAACATGAACATGACTATCACCGGCACGGTGATTACCACAGCACCCGCGATGAGCAACGGGAAGTTCGTGGGCTGCATCTGCTGTAGGGACTGCAAGCCCATCGGGAGGGTGTAGTTCTGCTGCTGGTTGAGGTAGAGCACCGGGTCGATGAAGTTGCTCCAGAAGAAGACGAAGGCGAGCACGCCCACCGCCACTATAGAGGCGCGGGACAGGGGCATGGCTATACGGCCCCAGATGCGCAACGCCCCAGCCCCATCCAGCCGGGCCGACTCGTAAAGCTCGCCCGGAATCCGGCTGAACGTCCAGTAGAAAAGGAGCACGAACAGCGGGCTTGTGCCCATGAACGACGGCAGTATGAGCGCCCACAGGCTGTCGAGCACGCCTATCCACTTGTAGATGAGAAAGCGGGTAAGCCACAGTGCCGTAACGGGCACCATCAGCGCCACCAGCGAGGCCACAATTAGCCAGGTGCGGGGGCGCGGCGCTACCTGCGACATCGCGAACCCCGCCCAGCTTGCCGTAATAATCGTCAGCGGCACCGCCACCAGCACTACCTTGAGCGAATTGAGGGTGTAGCTGCCGAGGGGCAGCAGCTCGAATATGCGCAGGTAATTCGATAGCTCTATCGGGTTGGGGATCCACTCAAGCTGGTTTGGCGGCGGCAGCCCTACCTTCCGCACCGAGGCACCCAGCATCCATATCAGCGGCAGGAGAAAGAGCACCGCCACCAGCATGCTGAACACCACATGCCCCATGCGGCCCGCGTCCCGTTCCAGCCTGTTCAACCCCTCGGAGATATCCTGGTCGGTCTGCGGTTCGAGATAGCGCTCGCTGTCCCATTCTCTAATCATAGAACAGGCTCCTCCAGCGGCGGGCAACCACGAATTGCAGCGCGATTACAGCGGCTGTGATACCGTACATCACCCACGTCATGGCGGCGGCATAGCCGAACCGCTGGTACTCGGCGGCGTTCTGCCAGATGTAGATCGGCAGGAAGCGCGTGGCGTGGTACGGGCCACCACCCGTGGTGATAAGTCCCGGCACGAAGTTCGCCTGGAAGCTGAGCACCGTATCGCGGAACAGGAGCAGCAGGATGGCGGGCGCGAGCAGCGGCAGCGTGATGTGCAGGAAGCGCTGCCTGCCCGAAGCCCCGTCTACCTGCCCGGCCTCGTTCAATTCGTGGGGCACCTGGTGGAAGGCCGCCAGCATCAGCACGAAGCCCTCACCGATGGGCCACAGCATCATTATCACTATGGCGAACTTGGCGGGCCACGGTTCCAGCAGCCACGACTCCGGCTCGGCCCCCAGCAGGCGCAAAATCCAGTTGAGCGGCCCGTACAGTGGGTTGAAGATGTAGAGCCACAGCAGCGCGTAGGCCACGTCGGGGATGAGGGTCGGCAGGTACGCGATAACCCTGTTGATCTTGTTGCTTACCGTGGGCTTGTGCAGCAGGAACGCGAGGAAGACCGCCCCCAGCACCCGCAACGGGATCGCCAGCACGATGTAGAACATCGACGCGCCCAGCCCGTTCCAGAAGAGCCAGTCGCCCAGCATCTCGCTGAAGTTACGCAGGCCGATCCACTCCGGGGAGCGTAGCGCGTTGTAGTCGGTGAACGCGAAGGGGATCGAGAGCAGGGCGGGCAGCAACACGAGGCCGATCAGCCCCAGCACATAAGGAGCCAGCATAATCGCCAGTTGCCGCTTGTAGCTAATCTGGGGGAGGCGCGCCAGTATTGAGCCTGTCTTCTTGGCCTGTCGTTCAGCCAGCAGGCTCACAGGTCTACCCCGTATAGGTAGTCATGTTGCTGAGTCATCGTTGGGTGGGATTGCATCGCGCCGCAAAATGCCGGGATGTAGATAGTAAGATGGCGACACCGGAAGGACAATACCGGGTCGAATGTCGCGGGGCGGTACCGGGCAGCCGAAAGCAGGAATGGACAGGGCATTATACGTAATCAGACGTTGGCCCTGCAACACCCTTACGCATGCAGCCTATGTGGCGCTGATGCAAAGTCACCGTGCGAAAGTCATGCG
>DASVRN010000332.1:0-8426 GCA_036388595.1 Chloroflexia bacterium | reverse complement strand
TGCTTTATCTATATTACGGCGGCTGTCAGAGCTGTCACCACCCAGTTGAACATCAGGACTCCTACTCCCCTTTGTCATTCTGAACGCAGTGAAGAATCTCGTCCCTCATGCAGGTGTTACACCTTTCCTGAATGAGAGTGTCGCCATGAAAGGGGCTACTTGGGTGCTGAGGGACGAGATTTCTCACTGCGTTCGAAATGACAAGGGTGAGACTTTGGGTGCTGTAATTCGTCAATGTTCCTACCCACCTGATTCTTCACTGCGTTCAGAATGACAAGGCGGAGTAGGGTGCTGCTATTCGTTCTGGATCGCCATCACGTCCATGAGACTGCTATCCGCTGGTAGCTCCCAATGCCCGCCTGTCGCGTATAATAAAGAGATTCCGACCAGAAAGGCACTCTCCCAACTATGGCAACCGCTACCACGCCCGTGCGCATACCGCCAGGCCCTCCCACTCTCCCGCTCGTCGGCGCGGTCTTCTCTTACATGCGCAACCCGCTCGACTTCATGCTGGAGAACTACCGGCGCTACGGCGACGTCATCCGCATCGACCTGCTTGGCATCAAGGGCGCGGCACTGCACGGGGCAGATGCCAACCGCTTCGTGCTGGTGGACAACGCTTCCAACTTCCTGGTCGAGCCTCTGATTGACCGCGTGCGCGCCCGCTGGATCGTGGGCAACGGCCTGCTCTTCATAGACGACCCCCAGCACAAGGCCCAGCGCCGCCTGATGATGCCGGCCTTCCACCGCAAGCGCATAGAGCACTACGCCGAGGTCATGCGGGACTCCACCAACGAGATGTTGGACGGGTGGCGGCCCGGCCAGGTGCTCGACATAGGCAAGCAGATGCACCACCTGGCCCTGGTCATCGCGGGGCGCACGCTGTTCAGCATGGACCTGGGAGGCTCGGCGCACGAGCTGGGCGAGTCGGTAGCCACTCTCGTGAAGGTGGTGAGCAACCCTCTCAACATCGGGCTGGCACAATTGCCCTTCGACGTGCTCAATGTGGGGGAGGGTGCCACGTTGCGCCGCGCCCTCAAGCGTATCGACCGCACGCTGAGGCGCATTATCGTGGAGCACGAGCGGTCGCACACCGACACGGGGGATGCGGTTTCGATGCTGGTGGCCGCGCGGGACGAGGAAGGCAACCGTCTCAGCGTGGAGCAGATACGCGACCAGTTGCTCACCCTGTTCGTGGCCGGGCACGAGACGAGCGCCAACGCCCTCACCTGGGCCTTCTACCTGCTGGCCCAGCACCCGCAAGTCACCTCCAGGCTGCTGGCCGAGCTAGACCGGGAGCTAAAGGGCGAGCCTCCCACCGTCGCGGACCTGGAGCGCCTGCCCTACCTTGAGCAGGTGATGAAGGAGGTGCTGCGCCTCTACCCGCCCGCGCCCAGCGCCAACCGCACCGCCAAAGAGGACTTCGAGTGGAAGGGCTACACCATCAGGAAGGGCGAGATTGTGAGCTACGTGCCCTTCGTGAGCCACCGCATGCCCACGCAGTTCGTAGACCCGGAAGTATTCATGCCGGAGCGTTGGGCACCCGACTTTCGCCCCCAGCCGCCCCAGTACGCCTACATCCCCTTCGCGGTTGGTCCGCGCTCCTGCATCGGTGCCGGCTTCGCCCAGGTAGAGATAAAGCTGGTCATGGCGATGCTGCTGCAACGCTTCCGCCTCGACCTGGTGCCGGGCCAGCACATCATGGCAACCGTGCGCACGACAGTCCAGCCCGAAGGCAAGCTGCTGATGCGCGTGCAGCGGCAGGACGGGCATGCCGAACGCTCTCCGGCGAGTGTGACGGGGAACGTGGTGGGAGCGGGTTGATTATCGATGAACTCTAGATAGCCTTCAAGAAGGTCCTTTACAAAATCGCATGGTTGCAGATTGTGCAACCGATTGGCCTGAATAATGAGTGCTTCGTAGGAGTGCTTTGACGTGAAGCTAATTGACATAGTGCGAGAACTAAACGAATTGCCCGAAGATTCTATGATATTTACGAACGCTGAGTCAGATTGGACACCTGACACTGAGGCGGTTGTTCTTCCTATATCGGAGGACATGCTGGAAGAAGATATGAGGCATTATGTGCCTCCTGGGACTGAAGGAATGAAGTATTTCCTTGCAGTGGAGTTTCTCGAAAGGTGGTTGAAGAATAACAAGCAAGCGTCACTGACTCAAGCCTGCGAGCGTCTTATATACTACGCCAAGTACGATGCATAGTACGAAAGTGTCTTAGTCGAGGCCCTAGTTCTGTTAAACATCCTAAGGCATCATGGCGAAAGCCACGTCCCCCAACCTCCCTCCCCTCCCCTTGACTATCAGGGCCTGGATGTGCAAAACCCAGCCCTCCCAATCTGGTATACTTTAGAGCACAGTTGGCCGCTCAACCGTCTCAAGTCCCCAGGAGCCGATGGCCCTACCTCTTGACGAGAACCCCCATAACGCTCCTTCCGCACATACCGCCAGTGAAGCTGTTGTAGCTCCAATTTCGGCGGACCTTCCCCTGCACGACTTGCACGCGCTTCTTGCCGAAGTCGGTCTTACCCACGACGAGTACCGGCAGTTTGTATCCCAGCTTGGCAGGCAGCCTAACATGGTCGAGCTAGGCATGGCGGGCGCTATGTGGAGCGAGCACTGCGGCTACAAGCACTCCAAGCCCCTGTTGCGCCTCTTCCCCACGCAGGGCGAGCGCGTGCTGCAAGGTCCGGGCGAGAACGCGGGCGTAGTCGATATTGGCGGCGGCTGGGCGGTGGCCCTCAAGATCGAGTCGCATAACCACCCCTCGGCGGTCGAGCCTGTGGAGGGCGCGGCCACGGGCGTGGGCGGTATCGTGCGCGACATCTTCACTATGGGCGGGCGGCCTATAGCCCTGCTCAACTCCCTGCGCTTCGGCCCCCTGACCGACCCCCACACTCGTTATTTGTTCGGGGGCGTGGTGGCGGGCATTGGCGGCTATGGCAACTGCATCGGCGTGCCTACCGTCGGCGGCGAGATATACTTCGACCCTTCCTACGCCGCCAATCCCCTGGTGAACGCCATGTGTGTGGGCCTGCTGCGCAAGGAGCGGCTGATGCGGGCGGTCGCCTCCGGCCTGGGCAACCCCGTGCTGCTGGTGGGCGCGGACACCGGGCGCGACGGCATACACGGGGCGACCTTCGCCTCCGATACGCTGGGCGAGGACTCGCTGCAAGACCGCCCCGCCGTGCAGGTGGGCAACCCCTTCCTCGAAAAGTGCCTCATGGAAGCCTGCCTGGAAGTGCTCGAGATAGAGGGGCTGGTGGTGGGCATGCAGGACCTGGGGGCGGCCGGTCTCACCTCCTCGTCCGTGGAGTGTGCGGCTCGGGCGGGGAGCGGCATCGAGATTGACCTGGCGCACGTACCCAGGCGCGAGCGTGGCATGAATGCCTACGAGATCATGCTGTCGGAGTCGCAGGAGCGCATGCTGGTAATCGTCACGTCGGGGCGTGAAGAGGAAGCGAGGGAGGTCTTTACGCGCTGGGGCCTGCACTCGAACGTGATAGGTCGCGTAACCGGCGACGGCATGGTCCGCGTGTACGATGGCCCGCTACTGGCCGCCGAGCTACCCGCCCACCTGCTGGCCGACGAGGTGCCCATCCGCTACGTCACCGGCAGGCCCGACCCCGCGATGGATGAACTACAGCACCCCGACTGGGACGCCCTGCTTCCCCATGAGGACGCGCAGGCTCGCTACGATCATGCGCTGCTGGACGTGCTGGCCTCCCCCAACGTCGCCTCCAAGGAGCGCGTGTTCCGCACCTACGACCACACGATAGGCAGCAACACCGTCCTGCAACCGGGCGAGGCCGACGCCGCCGTTCTCCGCATCAAGGGCACCAATAAGGCGATTGCCCTCACCACCGACTGCAACAGCCGTTACTGCTACCTCGACCCCTACGCGGGCGGGGCGCACGCTGTGGCCGAGGCCGCCCGCAACCTCTCCTGCGTGGGTGCCGAACCCCTGGCCGTAACCGACTGTCTCAACTTCGGCAACCCCGAAAACCCCCACGTCTTCTACCAGATGGAAGGGGCGGTCAACGGCATTTCGGACGCGTGCAACGCGCTTGGCATCCCGGTCGTAAGCGGCAACGTGTCGCTCTACAACGACACCAACGGGGTTGCCGTGCTGCCTACGCCCGTGATCGGCATGGTTGGCCTGCTGGAAGACGCGGACGTGGCTGTGGGCATGGCGTTGCGCGAAGGGCTGATTATCGGCTTGCTAGGGAGCATGCCAACCGGCGAGCGCTATGGGACCGGGGCACCTCTCCTGGGCGCGAGCCAGTACGTCGAGACCTGCCTGGGGCAGAAGGTGGGCACGCCTCCACGCGTGGATATGGACGTTGAGAAGCGCGTGCAGGAGGCTTGCCGGGCGGGCATACAGGCCGGTCTGATACAGGCGGCTCACGACCCGAGCGACGGTGGGCTTGCTGCGGCTCTCGCGGAGATGTGCATAGCGGGCGGCGTGGGGGCGCGCGTGATCCTCAACGAGTTGATGTACCCCCATCACAGGCACCCACTTACCGCTACCGAGCGGTTTAGCTCCATCCTTCGCCTGGGCCTCATGGCGTTCCTGCCCGTTGAGGAGCAGACCCGTATATTCGAGGGGCTGGCTGAAGCCCTGGAGCATACGGCGATGTCCACAATCCGGGCCGACCTGGAGACCGCCACCGCCGAGAGCGGCTACCCCGTGGAGACGGAGGGCCTCACCGCCGCGCTCGCCAGGGGAGACGACTTCTTGAGCAACAGCGACGAGTACCTCAGCCCCAGGACGCGCTCCGACGTGGTTTTGTTTTCGGAGGAGCCGTCCCGTATACTTGTGGGTCTCGCTGTCGAGAAGTGGCCGGAGCTACAGGCTCTCGCCCGTTCTTATGGAGTGGACCTTTTCCTGCTGGGCCTCAGCGGGGGCGACCAACTGATCGTCACTCGCGGTGACAACCAGGTTGTGGTAGACTTGCCCCTGCCGGAGGTCGATAACGCCTGGCGCAACGGGCTTGGCTAGGGTGAGACTGTTGGGGCCGGGTCTGGATATTTGCACCACCCCTTCCACCCTGTCATCCTGAGCGCAGCGAAGGATCTCAAGAAGCTGGAGAGGGATACAGTTGAACGTTACGCAGCCTGGGCGCTAGAGGTTGGACATCCCGTCGAGGGAAGCATCTTAGATCCTTCGCTGCGCTCAGGATGACAGGAGTCGCTTAGGTGCCGGTTCGGTGGCACAGTCACAGTCGCAACTAAATAGCTGTGGTCGTACGTACAGGCAGTAGAGGGGTAACAACGTGGGTGAGATGCTGAATTCGCAGGCCGCATACGAAGACGACAAGCTGCACGAAGAGTGCGGCGTCTTCGGCGTGTGGGCACCGGGAGAGGACGTAGCGAGGCTCACCTACTTTGGGCTGTACGCCTTGCAGCACCGGGGGCAGGAGTCCGCCGGTATAGCCTCCACCGAGGGCGGCAGGCTCCACGTGCGCACCCGCATGGGCCTCGTGTCCACCTCCTTTGATGAGGAAGGGCTGGCAAAGCTGAAGGGCCACGCTGCCATAGGCCACACCCGCTACTCCACCACCGGCTCCTCCAAGCTGTGCAACGCCCAACCCCTCCGCTTCGATGACCCGACGCTCGGCTGGCTGGCCCTGGGGCACAACGGCAACATCACCAACGCCACCATCCTGCGCACCGAGCTACAGGAAGGGGGCATGCCCTTCGACACCACCTCCGACAGCGAGGTGATAGGCAAGCTAGCCATGGCGTCCCACGGCAACAACTGGGTGAGCCGCTTCCGCCGGGCTATGTCGCGCCTGACCGGGGCTTATTCGCTGGTGCTGCTTTCGCCCACGCACCTGATGGCCGTGCGCGACCCTATGGGCATCCGGCCTCTGTGCCTGGGCAAGCTGCCGGGTGGCGGTTGGGTGGTCTCGTCCGAGACGTGCGCCCTCATGACCGTGGGCGCGCAGTTCATCCGCGAGATAGCGCCGGGCGAAATCGTCACCATTGGCGTGGAGGGTATGACTTCATACGCCGACGTGCCGCAGGTCCAGCAGGCGATGTGCGTCTTCGAGTACATCTATTTCGCCCGCCCCGACAGCGTGATAGAGAACGTGCCCCTCTACACCGCCCGCCAGAACATGGGCCGCGAGCTTGCCAGGGAGCACCCCGCAGACGCCGACATTGTGATAGGCGTGCCCGACTCTGCCACTCCCGCTGCCATCGGCTACTCGATGGAGTCGGGCATACCGTACACCGAGGGCCTCATCAAGAACCGCTACATAGGCCGCACCTTCATCCAGCCGCACCAGCACCTGCGGGAGCGCGGCATCGGCCTCAAGTTCAACCCTCTGCCGGGAGTGTTGAGCGGCAAGCGCGTGGTAGTGGTGGACGATTCTATCGTGCGCGGCACCACCACGAAGCCCATCGTGGAATTGCTCAAGAAGGCAGGGGCCACCGAGGTGCACGTCCGCATCCACTCGCCCGCCATGTCCCACCCCTGCTACCTGGGAGTGGACACCGCCCGCCGAGAGGAGCTTATCGCGCACCGCCTATCGGTGCAGGAGATCGCCCACCACATCGGCGCGGACTCGCTCGGCTACCTGTCGCTGCCGGGCCTCTTCCGTGCGGTTAGCCTGGGAGACGGCAAACTCTGCTCCGGCTGCTTCACGGGCAACTACCCAGTGCCCGTGCAGTTGGAGTTCGCGGGACTCGATGGCAAGCTAGCGATGGAAGGCAGCGCGAACGTCCGTACTTTCTCCGTCCGCGAGCATGAAGCCATCATCCAGGGACAGCTAGAGCTATCGTTCGACCAGGCCGAGATGGACCGCGACCGTGTGCCCGCAGGGGTGGACCGTTAGGCAAAGCAACCTTTCCGGTTAGCACTCACCTGCTGAAGTAAGGCTAATCGTCTTTTGGTGGGTAGCCCCTATTTCACTATTTGCCGAACCAAAGCCCCACCCTGTCATCCTGAGCGTAGCGAAGGATCTAAGATGCTGGTGCTGGCCCTGTGCTGAACCTCTAGCACCCAGGTCGTCGGGTTCAGCATTATCCCTACTCACCTTTTTGAGATCCTTCGCTGCGCTCAGGATGACAAGGGGGTGCTTGGTTCTGCTATCCTACTCTGGCACAAACGTACCCTTGCAATTCTTACTACCGTAGACGAGCGGAAGAGAGGTTCTTATGGAGATCAATCGCGAGCGCCTTCAGCACATAGTGGACATCACCGAGGAGCGCGTGCAGGCGGGGAACATGCCGTGCGCTGTGGTAGCGGTCGCCAACAGCCGCGAGACACTGTGGACGCATGTCGTGCCCGGCGCGGAGGGCGTAACCCTGGATAGCATCTTCCTGCTGGCTTCGATAACCAAGCCGATTGTGGCTACGGCGGTGATGCGGCTGGTGGAAGAGGGCAAGCTAATGCTCAACGTCCCGGTGGCCCGCTACCTGCCCGAGTTCGCCGCCAACGGCAAAGAGAAGGTGACCGCCTTCCACCTGCTGACTCACTCGAGCGGCCTGGAAGAAGAAACGTTCTGGAACGAGCTTTGGGGGCAGCGCACCAGCCCGCCCGGACCCGAATGGCTCTACGAGGCATGCTGCCGCAGCTACCTGAACTACGCGCCCGGCACCCAGCATACCTATTCCACGCTCACCTTCAGCGTGCTTGCCGAACTCCTAACAAGGCTGGGCGGTCTGCCACAGGCCGGGTACCTGCGCCGCCACATATTCGAGCCGCTCGGCATGCACAACACAGGGTATAGCCCACCTGACCCCGCCAAAGCCGCCCCTATACACATGCTCTTCGGTGAGGACAAGACCCCGCCGGAGCTACTCGCAGCCTTCAACTCCATGGAGCAGCCTGGGGGTGGCCTGTGGAGCACCGCGGCCGACCTGGTGACGTTCGGGCAGGCGTATCTGCGGGGCGGCACTTACAACGACTACCGCCTTCTTTCGCCAACCACAATAGAGACGATGACCCGGCACTACACCCTGGGCGAGGCCAGCACCCTCACCGGCGACCCGTTCAACTACGGTATAGGCTGGGGCAAACCGGCCTACCCACCAAACGGCGGGATACTTGCGTCAGAGCGAGCCTACGGGCATCACGGCGCTAGCGGCACGATGCTCTGGATTGACCCTGAATACGACATCGTAGTGGTCTTCCTCAGCAACATCTGGGGCCACGAAGACCCCACCGATGCAAAGGGCCGCATACTGAACGTGGTCTATGCTGCGCTGGATTATTGAAACGCCAAGACGCCAAGACGCAGAGAACCCGCCAGGGGTGTTAAGGTTTAGAGAGTGCTCTGTTGCAAAGATAAAGAGGCTGGTGGAGGAGGACGAAGAGACGGTCAGACATGGATGTTGTAGACGAGACCCAAGATGATAGGCTCACGGTTCTGTAGAGTGCGCTTACGAGAGCGAACAGCCGA
>DASVRN010000331.1:0-12865 GCA_036388595.1 Chloroflexia bacterium | reverse complement strand
CCCGCGATTGAAATCGGGGGCTACACGTTACGAAGTCCCACAAGGGGACTCCTCTACCCTCCTACTCTCTCGAAAGCCGCTCTCCTACACAAAGGCAGTCCCGCAGGGACTTTGCAAAGTGTAGCCCCCGATTTCAATCGCGGGGCGTCACCTGGCACCATATGTGGCTTCATTTGGTTTCTCAGACGCATGTAGCCCTATTGGCTGACATTCCTTCATTAGCACGGTACTCAGGATGACAGGGGGAGCTGTGGTCCTGTAGAAGGGGGCAACGAGGCCAGTGCCCTTAGGGACCCAAGCCCTTCATCCTCGTTGCGCGTCCTTGCGGTCCCTTCGCTACGTTCAGAGCGTGCTTTGCGACGTTGCATCCCCTAGGCTTTGGACCTTCCCGCCACGCTTGAGATGTGCATTTTGCTTATTGACAGCCGTGCTTAGCTGTGATAGAATTAGAACAGAAGTTCTAAGTTCGTACGCGAGTTGCTGAAGTTTGAGATTGTGGAGGTGTAGCATGTTTCTGGGTTGGTTTGATGACACTCCTAAGAAGAGCACGGCTGAGAAGCTGGAAGAGGCGGTTGAGCGTTACCTGGCGAAGTTCGGTGAGAAGCCCGACCTGTGCCTGGTGAACCAGAAGGACGCGACCACGTACAAGGGGCTGGATGTGCGCGTGGTCGAATACGTCAGGCCGAACCACTTCTGGGTGGGCAAGGCGTCGGCTCTGCCGGGTGGCGTGGGTGGCATAGTGCAGGCCGCGTAGAGCACAGGTGAAGAACAGAAGGGGTAGGCGACGATGCCTACCCCTTCTTTATTTGCGTGCTATGTTAGCAACCTGCGTGGCGCTAAACGTGGACCTGCTCTACTCCGCTACGGTGCCCTGCCAGCCCTCTATCACGATCCGGCCGCCTTCCAGCCGGGCTAGCTCCGGTGGTTGGGGAGAGTCGGGGTAGCGGGTAGCGTGGCTGGGGAAGCGGCTGACTACACCCGCTATGCTGAGTTGCACGGGCGACATTTGCAGGGCGCAGACCACCGCCTCGTCGTCGCCGTTCGCCCCGGCGTGCACCAGGCCGCGCAGGGTGCCCCACACCACCACGTCGCCGTCCGCGATTACCTCCGCGCCAGGTTCCACATCGCCCAGGATGCAAACGTCGCCGGGGTAGCGCACCGTCTGGCCGTGGCGCAGGGTGGCCCGCAGGAACAGCCCGGTCCCCGCGTCCACGACCCCGCCATCGGCTGCGGACTGGGCCAGCATGCCCCCGAGACCGGGCCGGGTGCCGCGACTCTGCAATCCAAGGCTGGCACCTGAGTCGCCCGCCGCGAAGGATGGGGGCCTGCTGGTCACGCCGAAGCTCTCGGCCACCATGCGGCTCTGCGCGGACATGCTGACGAAGGAGAGCACCTTCATATCGTTGCGGGAGAGCAGCCTGTAGAGGCGGTCGAAGTCGCCGGTCTCGAGCACCCGACGCCCACCGTTGAGAACTACCCCCGCGCCCTTGAAGAAGTGAGGCTGAGAGTTGATGCGCTGCACCAGCTCCTGCAATATGTTGGCGAACGGCACATCATCGTCCAGGATGAACAGCAGCCCTTCGCGCACCCCCTTGATGATGATGTTCTCTGTCGTCTGCAAACCGGTCCTCCGCGAGTGGTTAGTGGTTAGTGGTTAGCAATCCTTAGCTGACCGCTATTTAGCAGTTTACCAGCCTTTGGGCTTGCGCGCCGCATTTTCCGCAATAGCAATAGAGGATGCGCCCACCTCTTCACTAACCACTAACCACTAACCACTAACCACTAACCACTTACTACTTCTCCACCTTGAAATAAGCCTTCAGGATCTCGTCCGTGACGGGCACAGCGAAGGTGGAACCTTCCAGGCTTTCCTCGCCGCCTTCCAGGAGCACGACTACCGCAATCTCCGGCTTGTCGAAGGGGGCGAAGGCGGTGAACCAGGCGTGGGCGCGGCGGATTTCCTTACCCTTTTCCATGCGGATTATTTCACCGAACTCGGCCGTACCGGTCTTGCCCGCCCACTCGAAGCTCTTGAGGGTGATGCGCGAGGCGGCGGTGCCCCTGGCCTGGTTCACTACCACCTGGCGCATGCCCTCGCGCACAACTGCCAGGTGCTCGGGTGACACGGGCACCTGGCCTAGCACCTGGGGAGTGTAGCCCTGTACAAGCTCGCCGTTGGGGCCGGTGATCTTTTCCACCAGTTGCGGCTTGTAGAGGGTGCCGCCGTTGGCGACCGCTGCCGTGACGTTCACCAGTTGCAGCGGCGTCACGAGGTTGTAGCCCTGACCGATGGCGGTAACCAGGGTATCGCCCAGGGACCAGGGGTTACTGGGGTCCACGCGATCTTTCCAGCTCTGGTCGGGTACGAGGCCGGGAACTTCACCGGGCAGGTCGATGCCGGTCTTGCTGCCCAGGCCGAAGGCCCGAGCGTAGTTGGACAGCCGCTCGATACCCAGCCCGTTGAACTCGATTGGAGTGCGGCCACCTGGATGGTAGTAGCGCGTCCATATGACCTGGCGCGTGCCGTCGCTCTTCTTGATAACTTCATCTTCCTGGCGAGGGCCTGCGGCGATATAGAAGAACACGTCGCTGGATACCATGAGGGCTTCAATGACGTTTATGGTACCATGTCCGGCGGCGCGCCAGTCTCGGTACGGGTTACGCCTGGTCTCGTTCCCGGTGAATGGCACCTCGATCAGGCCGGGGCACACCAGGGTAGTATCTACCTTGACGACGCCCTCTTGCAGGGCAGCCGCCGCCGAGATCATCTTGTACGTGGAGCCGGGCGGATATGCGCCGCCCACCGCCCGGTTGAACATCGGCAGGGTCGGGTCGTGCAGCAACGTGTCGAATTCCTGCTGCTTGATGCCCCTGGTGAAGAGGTTGTTATCGTATGAAGGCAGCGACACCATCGAGAGCACCTGGCCGTCGTTCACACGCACCACAATCGCCACACCCGCTTTCACCTTGGCGCTCTCCAGGCCCTTTCTCAGGGCGTCGGTGACCGCTCTTTGCAGCTTGGCGTCAAGGGTCAGGGTGACGTTGTTGCCGGTGATGGGGGCCTGGGCGGCAACCTGGGAGACTACCTGCTCGTGCGAGTTGACGATGATGCTCTGCACGCCCTTCTTGCCGCGCAGTTGTTCGTCCAGCGAGGCTTCGAGGCCAGTCTTGCCTATAGTGTCGTCTTTCTCGTGGGGGTTGGCCTCTTCTCCGTACTGCTCCTGGGCGGCGGTGTATTCCTCTTCCGAAATGCGGCCTACGTAGCCAAGCAAGTGCGAGAAGAGCGGCCCATCGACGTAGTGGCGCGTCGGCTCGGGGGAGACGGTTACGCCGCGCAGCTTCAAGATACGCACTTCGAGGCTCTGCATCGTGTCGTAGCCTACCTGCTGGACCACCACCGGCTTGAGGCAATCTTCAAAGCCCTTGAGGAAGTTGTACTCGACCTCGGTGTACACCGCGATGCCCGGCAGTCGGTCCTCTTCAGCCAGTATGGCCTGCGCCTGTTCGGCAGTCACGTCCTTGCGGATGATGAATATGGTCTGGCTGCTGCCGTAGTTCTGCATCAGGTCGTTGATAGGAGCGCGCAGGTTGTCGGCGTGCAGTTGCAGGATGTTGGACAGCAGGTTAGCCACCTCGCCCTGCTTGTTCACGCCTGTCAGACTGAGGGCTTCTTCATTCGCGGCTGCCAGGTAGGCGGGCCTCAGCGCGATGACGTAAGGGACTTTAGCGACACCGTCCACCCTGGGAGCCAGTATAGCCGACAGGTCCTGTAGCACCTTCGAGCCTTCGATGTTCTGCACGGCGCAATTGACGTCGGGCAAGTCAGCCGCTGTGACCAGGACGTTGTACGAGGGGTTATTGACCACCAGGCGGGTGCCGTTCCGCTCGTAAATCACCCCGCGCGTAGCCTTCAGCGGCACCGTTCGCACGCGGTTATTCTCTGCCAGCACGACGTACTTGCCGCCCTCAACGATTTGCAGCCGGTAAAGCTGCCCCGCCAGCAAGGCGAACATCAAGCCCATCACCACGTACATGGCCGTGTATTTGCGTTTTACAGTCTCGTTTAGCATAGCTTCGATTTGGGATTTCGGATTGCGGATTTCGGAATTGTTGGATATCTACTAAATCCGCAATCCGAAATCCCAATTCCCAAATCCGCACCTACCATTCTACTCGCACCCGGCGGCCCACTCGCTCGCTGAGCCAGAGGATAGCACTGTACGCCACCGGCATCAGGATCGCGTTGAGGACGGCACCGGGAAGGGCCACTCTCAGCATATTGTCCAGCAGGGCCACGTCATGCCCCAGCGCCAGCGACACACCCATCATCAAGACGTGGTAGAAGACCGTGGCGATGAACACCGTGACCAAAGGTACCAGCAACAGGTTGTGAAACGGGTCGGCCTGCCCCATGCTGGCAAGTAGGGCCAACAGCACCAGTATCAATGCGTTGGTGCCGATGGGAAAAGCCGGGCCGCTCAACAGGTCGAGCATCAGCCCGCCGGTGAAGCCCCAGATAACCGCTTCGTACAGGCTCTCGGCAATGCACACCGCCACCACCAGCAGCACCACAAAGTGAGGCCGCGCCGATATGGGCACCGCCTGCGGAAGCACCACCGACTGCACGAGGGCGGTTAGGAACAGGATTATCGCACCGATGTAGACCATGTCTGTGAAGTGATTAGTGGTTAGTGATTAGTGGTTAGTGGATAGAAGCTCTTTGCTAACCACTAACCACTAATCACTAACCACTCGCTATTGTGCTCCTTCGTTAGTGACTACCAGCACGCTTTCCAGGGCGTACATCTCGACCAGGGGGAGGGCATCGGCCGACTTCTCGGTCTGCACGTCGTCCTGGTGGACTTCGCTTATCTGGCCGATTAGGATGCCTCGCGGGAAGGTGCCGCCCAGGCCGGAGGTGAGCAGCCAGTCGTCCTTGGTGACATCGGCATCGCGGGGGATATGTGTCACCCGCAGGACGCCGCCGTGCTGCCACATGCCTTCGAGTATGCCGGGGGTCTGCGTGCGCTGGGTGGTAACCGGCACCCGCGACTCCTGGTCGGTGACTAGCAGCACCGTGGCGCGGTCTTCCCTGACGTCATCGATAGTGCCGACCATGATGCCGCTCGGACTGAGCACAGCCATGCCCTGCTTGATGCCGTTGGCGCTGCCCCGGTCGATGGTGAGTATCTCCCGCTGGCTGCTCGGGTCGCCCCCGATGTTGTTCGCCAGCACGCCCGTAATGTCGGGCCGCTCGGTCTGGAACTTGAGGGCCTTGCGAAGCTCTATATTCTCAAGCTCCGCCTGCTTCAACAGCGCGTTCTCGGCAATGGCGGCATCGTAGGCTTCACGCAGCTTGCGGTTTTCCTCTTCAAGCCTCTGAGCGCTGCCTAGCGTATCGATCCAGCTTCCGATGCCGGTAGTAACGTCCCGCGTAAACTGCTGCACCGGAGTGACCACCGCGTTGACGGCCCCCTCAAACGGCCCAAGCTGCTTACCCTGGCTCAACAAAATAAGCGCCAAAGACACAAGCACCAGCGCCACCAGCAAATAGAGGGTACGCGTCCAGGAGAGAGATCGTTCTTTTTGCTTCATCGTGGAGACGATTTTGGATTTTAGGTTTTGGATTTTGGATTGAGTAGAACTCCGAGCTAATCCAAAATCCAAAACCTAAAATCCAAAATTGGACTACTGCTGTACTACTACGGCGCGGCGGTTCTGGGCGCTGGACTTGAGGACACGGTCGTACTTTTCGAGCGATTCCACAATGCGGCCAGCGCCGCGCACCACGCAGGTGAGCGGGTCTTCCGCGATGCGAACGGGCATGCGGGTCTCGTTCATCAAACGCCTGTCGAGGCCCTTCAGGAGCGCGCCGCCGCCTGCCAGGGTGATACCGAACTGCATGATGTCGGCCACAAGCTCGGGCGGGGTCTCTTCGAGGGCCAGGCGCACCACCTCCACGATCTCGGAGACGGGCTGCGTAATGGCATCGCGCAATTCCACGCTGCTGACGTCAACCGCCTTGGGCAGGCCGGTAATCACGTCGCGGCCTCGGAGGGTGACCGCAAGCTCCTCTTCCAGGGGGTATGCGGAACCGGCGGCTATCTTAGCGGCCTCGGCCATGCGCTCGCCTATGTGCAGGTTGTGCTCGCGGCGGGCGTACTGGATGATAGACTCGTCAATCTCGTCACCGGCGGTGCGGATCGAGTGATTGATGACAATGCCCCCCAGAGAAATGACGGCTACCTCGGTGGTGCCGCCGCCGATATCCACAATCATTGAGCCGACCGGCTCCTGCACGGGCAGTCCAGCACCGATAGCGGCGGCCATAGGCTCCTCAATCGGGTAGGCTTCGCGGGCACCGGCGTTGATGGCGGCGTCGTGGGCGGCGCGGCGCTCGACCTCTGTCACGCCCGAGGGGATGCCGATTACCACGCGGGGCTTAGGGGTCAGGATGCCTTGCGAGTGGACCTTGCGGATGAAGTGCTTGAGCATCGTCTCTACGATGTCGAAGTCGGCAATAACGCCGTCTTTGAGGGGGCGGATGGCGATTATATAACCAGGGGTCTTGCCGACCATCGCCTTGGCCTCGGCGCCGACCGCGTAGGTCTTGCGAGTGCGCTTGTCGATGGCTACTACCGAAGGCTCAGACACAACGATGCCCTTGCCTCTAACGTGGACGAGTGTGTTTGCGGTGCCCAGGTCCACACCCAGGTCGCGACTGAACAGGCCGAACAATGCGTTCAGGGGGCCAATCATTAACGTTTTGCTCCTCCCGGCAGGCAAACATGAGCAATCATGAAGGGTGCCAACCGTAAAGTTGAAGGTCGGTAGGCCCGGCGCGCGCGTGAAGCGCAATATGCACAGAGGGCCGCGAGCAGCGCATCACTGCGCCGGAAATAAGACTATCGTGAGGCAGATGAGAGGAAATTGATTGCAGAACGTCGCAACAATGAGACGTGAAATTTCCGTACCCCATAAGAGTTAAAGCCCAAAATCTGCTTTACGATTATAAGTCAGGGCAGCGGCAGTGTCAAGCATAATGGCCGCTAAGAGGCAAAGATAAGGCGAATACGCGTGAAGACCCGCCGGTACGCACTGGCGGGTCTTCATTACAGTCGAAAAGTCTACATACTTCTGTGCAAGAAACACAGGTGAGCCGTTGCCACTAACCGCTTATGGCTTGCAGTTGGGGAAGAACGTATTCGCGGCGACTTTAGCAAGTTGCCCTCTCGTGAGAAGCTCGTTGGGCCGGAAGTAAGGTCGGTCCTGGTCGTCGCAAGGCTCGGTGGGGCGGCCGCAAGGGTAGCCACTGATCGCTCCGGGCCGGTTGTGGAGCCACCTCTCGACGTACAGGTGGTACTGGTGCTCGTCCGTTACATCCGCGAAGGTATACTCGCCCTCCTGTACGGAGTCGTGGAAGCCCGCGACATTGGCTATCATCTTGCTCACCTGCCCGCGCGTGGCGTTGTTCAGCGAGCGGAAGTAGGGCCGCTGCGTACTGTTGCAGGGTTCGTCGAACAAGATACCGCACTGGTAGCCACCCATGACATCCCGGTTCGCAAGCCGCTCCACAAAGAGGTAGAAGGAGCTACCCGGCGGAACGTCCTCGAAGGTCTGCTGGCCGTCGGGTATGGTTTCGCTGAAGCCGGCCGCCTGCGACAGTATTTTGGATAGTTGCGCCCGCGTGACGAATTTGCCGGGCCGGAAGTAAGGACTGCTGCCAGGTCCACAAGGCTCGCCGTCGCCGCCGCAGGGATAACCACCAAGGATGCCCTTGCACGCCAGGCAGCGGACGAACGGGTAGAAGCTGTTATCCGGCGGCACGTCCTCAAACTCGACCGTGCAGGGAGTGGGCGTGGCGGTGGGAGTATTGGTCGGGGTGGCGGTTGGGGTGCTGGTCCGGGTCCGGGTTGCGGTGCTTGACGGGGTGCTCGTGGGTGGCAGGCAGTCCCTGTTGAGGCGCTGAATCAGGGTCTTTCGCGTCCCGTTCTCGATGTAGAAGCCGGAGGCCCACAATGAATTACCCTCAACCGTGATGTCGTGCAGGCGGCTCTCCGTGCCGGGATGCTCGCTCGATACTCGGCTCCAAGAGACACCGTCCCAGTGCATAACCTGGTTCTGGTACGGAGCGTCCGGGGTGGCCGCGAACATACCCACGGCCCAAACGTCGTCAGGGCCAACAGCAAGCACTTCCTGTAGGGAGGTATTTCCGGTGCCAGGATTCGGAACGGGCACTACAGTCCACTGCGTGCCATCCCAGTGCATTGCGAGGTTGCGGTCCCCCTCTCCGTTGCTGCCCGAATAATGGCCGACAGCCCAAACGTCATCGGAAGCGACCCCGCTTACCCCAAGCAGCGCGTTCTTGGGAGGTCCCGGATTGGGGCTAGGTATGACCGTCCAGGACGTGCCGTCCCAGTGCATGGTCGTGGTGCTATAGTTGGGGTAACCGTAGCCATGATAGCCGACGAGCCACATGTCGTCTTCGCTGATGGCGGTGAAGCCCTCCGAGTAGTGATTCATCGAAGGTATGCGGGGCACGGGTGCCTGGCTCCACACGTTACCATCCCAGTGGTACAGCAAAGTCCTGGCTGCCGAGCCTTCGTAATAGACACCCATAGCCCAGATATTGTCCGCCGCGAAGGCATGAATATCGCGCAGATAACTCTCGTAGGTGCTCATGGGTGGGAGCGGGGATTGGCTCCACGCAAGGCCGTCCCAATGGAGTACCAGGGCTTGATCGAAGCCGGAGCTATTACCCGAACCCACCGCCCAGGCATTGTTCTGTGAGAGGGGGAGAATGCTCCACAGGTTGTTGCGGGAAGGACCTTGATTGGGGCTGGGCACTATGCTCCAGCTAGCGCCGTTCCAACGCTGGATGAGAGTCCTGACGCCATCCGGGGCATTGATGCTGGAAGCGTTGGTCGTGGTATAACCGGCAGCCCAGCCATCCAGCGGCCCATTGAAGCCTATGCCCATCAGCCCACTGTGAGGCGGTGCGTTGGCGCTTAAGACTTGTTTGAAGCCCTCCGTGCAAAGGGGGAGCGTCAAAGGTGTGGAAGTAGCAGTAGCGGTTGTGGGATTCGTATGAGTGCTGGTAGCGGTCCGGGTCAGAGTAGATGTTTTGGTTGGCGTGCTCGTAGAGGTGACAGATGGTGTGCTGGTGCGGGTCGCGGTGTTGGTCTTGGTCGGCGTTGCGGTGCTCGATGGCGTGCTCGTCGGCAGCGGGCAATTCAAATCGAGGCGCTGAATCAGCGTCTTTCGCTCCCCGTTCTCAATGTAGAAGCCGGAGGCCCATAATGTATCACCCTCGACTGTGATGTCGTACAGGCGACTCTCTGTGCCTGGGTGCGCGCTCTGCACAAAACTCCACTCGACACCATCCCAGTGCAGAACCATGTTCTGGTACGGAGCGCCCGGTGTAGGCGCAAAGAATCCCACAGCCCAAACATTATCGGGGCCAACCGCAAGCACTTCCTCTAAGGCGTTATGCCCCGTACCGGCATTTGGAACGGGCACGGAAGTCCATTGCGTGCCATCCCAGTGCATCGCGAGGTTGCGGTCCTGGCCGTCAGGCCCGGAGTAACCCCCAACAGCCCAAACGTCATCCGTAGCGACCCCGCTTACCCCGAGCAGCGCGTTATTGGGAGGTCCAGGATTGGGGCTGGGCACTACCGTCCACTCGGTACCGTCCCAGTGCATCGTCGTGGTGCTATAGTTGGGGTAACCATATCCCGAATAACCCACCAGCCACATGTCGTCTTCGCTGATGGCGGTGAATCCTTCCGAGTAGTTGTGTTTGGGCGACATGCCGGGCACCGATTCTTCGGTCCATTCGGTACCATCCCAGTGGAGCATCAGCGTCCGGGCTAGCGAATTGTTTTCGTAATAGACGCCCATAGCCCAGATATCATCGGGTGCAAAAGCATGGATATCACGCAGATAACTCTCGTGGGCGCTCGTGGACGGGTGCGGCGATGTGCTCCAGGTCAGACCATCCCAGTGGAGTATCAAGGACTGGTCGAAGCTGGAGCTATTGCCCGAACCTACCGCCCAGGCATTGTCCTCCGACAGGGGAAGAATGCTCCACAAGCTGTTGCGTGTGGGGCCTTGATTGGGGCTGGGCACTATGTTCCAGGTGACACCGTTCCAGCGCTGTATGAGTGTCCTGACGCCATCCGGGGTATTGACGCTGGAAGCGTTGGTCGTGGTATAACCGGCAGCCCAGCCATCTAGCGGTCCATTGAAACCCATACCAAAAAGCCCACTGTTGGGCTGCGCGTTAGCGCTAACGACCTGTACGAAGCCTGACGTGCAAAGCGGGAGCGGCAAGGAAGTAGAGGTAGAAGTAGCTGTAGCGTCAACGGTGCTACCAGCCGTGGGGTTTGTGACCGGCGCACCGGCAGAGGCATTGCTGCCGAGTGCGAAAACGCAGGCCAGTAAGCCTGTTATCAATAGCGGGAATATGTAGGACCGAGAACGGCTACGATGTAGCTGAGACAATCTGGTTGCTCCTGACTGTGAGAACGGAAAAATAACATAGGACCACAGACACAGAGACTCCACGCGAATCATTGAAGACTTACGGGTTAGCGGCACATGCCTGGTAGCATTATACCCCACTACAATACGAAGTAAATAGGAAGTTAGTCTCGCATACAGGTACACTTGAGTAATGGTGTGTCTCCACTGCTACCAGGGGCACTATATTGCAGTGGGCAATTTCTGCTATTGCGTTTTCGGAGTACTGGTAGCGCCAATGGTATTTTTGTATAATCACCCTTGCCTTTGGCTATCTTCAAGGGGGGGGAAGTTTATGCTCTCTACGTCGGCCACTTCACTAAACGGCGCGGGTAACGGCCGTGCCACTACCGCCGCGCTCAACCGCAACCTGCCGCTGTTCGACTGGTACATCATGCCGGAAGCCTACTCCGCGCCGCTCGTATTGGACGCTATCAAGGAGTTCTCGGTGCCCGAAGGCGGCACGGTGCTCGACCCGTTTTGCGGCACGGGCACGACGTTAGTGGCGGCGCGGCTGGCGGGACGCAATGCCGTGGGCATCGAGGTGAACCCTTTCCTGTGCATGGCTTCCAGGGTGAAGACGCGAGAGCGGTTCAACCTGCCCCTGTTGCGGGTGGAGGCGGATAGATTACTCGGGGCGGCGCGGCTGGTGCTGCGGAGCGTGGACGAGGGCAAGATGCCCCACCTGGCCGACAAGTTCCCCGATATGCCGAGGCTGGAGCGCTGGATAGCCAGGCGGGTCGCGCTGAAGGTGCTGGCGCTGCGTGACCTCATCGAGGAGTACTTTAGCCCGCAAAACCGCGAGATCGGGCTGCTTGCTCTGGCGGCCATCCTGCGCGGGGCGAGCAACATGAAGCTATCACCGCACGCCTTCGGCTCCCGCGAGGTAAAGAACGACGCGCCGGTGATGTCCCTGTTCGAGATGCGCCTGGGTAAGATGCTGGACGACGTACAGTGGCTGCAAACGCAGGAGAACCTGGGCCGCGCGCAGGTGATCGAGGGCGACGTGCGCAAGGCGCGTGAAGTGGAGCACAAGCTATTGCCCGCGCAACTGGCTATCACCTCACCCCCCTACCTGAACAACCTCGACTACACGATGCAGACGCGCATGGAGCTGTTCTTCCTCGGCTTCGTGCAGAGCATGGAAGAGTTGAAGCACCTGCGCAAGCGCATGATGATCTGCGACGCCAAGGCCACGTACAAGGATATCGAGGACTGGCGGCGTGTGGAGGAAGTGAAGTCGGTGGCGGACGTGGCGCGGGCGCTGGACGAGGAGTTGGGCGACCGCAATTGGGGCTGGAACTACGGCCTGATGACCAGGCAGTACTTCGGCGGCCTGCTGCGCTCGCTGGAAGCGGTAAAGCCGCTGCTGGCACCCGGCGCGCCCTTTGTGGTAATCCTGGGCGAGTCAGCGCACGCGGGCATACTGGTCCCGGTGCCCGATATTACGGCAGAGTTGGGGCGGCTGGCCGGGTACGAGGCGACGGAAGTGCGGGTGCTGAGGACGCGCAGGTCGTCGTCGCACAAGTTCGGGCTGAAGGAAAGCGCGGTGGTGCTGAGGCGTAACGAGTGAAACGTGAAACGTGTTGCGGCTTCAGTTGAATAGTCGAATTAGAAGGAACAGAATAGCAAAGGGCACTGTGGTAGGCAATGGTCTCAATAACGCCATAAAGTTCCAACTCAACGAGGATGAGGTTATCCTGAGAAGGTGTCTAATAATGGTAGGGGGTAGATTTAGGCACAAAAACAAGGTTATACAGGTTGGAAGGAGCACAGAGAGGAGCACAGAGAGGAGCACAGAGAGGAGCACCCGATGTGTCCATAGAGCCTACTTTACAGGTCCGCTCACCCATGATAACCCTTGTCCTCACGTTCCCCTTCCAATCTCTACCCCTTTATTAGACACCCTCTGAGCGCATCCGAGTATGTGCGGGAACCGAAAGAAGGCACCCACAGAGCGCACAATAGGACTAGTGCGATAGACCTTGATCACCCAAGGTGCGTAAAATACACTAAGTTGTGGTTGAGTTTGCGACGTAAGAGGCTGATATCATAAAACCGGTTCAGCCAAAGAACACCTGCTTGAAGTCCCAGCCGACACCCACCTTCTTACCCTCACTATAAGTCCATGTAAAACTGCCGTCCTCCCGCCCCTCGTGCCGGTACCACATCAGGTCGCCGTTGGGTAGGACGCCATAGATGATACCAGGAGAGCCAGGACCACCGTAGAACACCTGCTTGAAGTCCCAGCCGACACCCACCTTCTTACCCTCACTGTAACGCCACACGAAACTGCCGTCGTCCTGTCCATCGTGCCGGTACCACATCAGGTCGCCATTGGGTA
>DASVRN010000330.1:0-16627 GCA_036388595.1 Chloroflexia bacterium | reverse complement strand
GTGACACACTGCGAGTTGTTCGACACGATGAAGGCCCTCGTTGAGGCCACTTACGACTTCTTCCGCCGCCACAATCAAACTCCTGCTCTAGTACGCTCCATCATTGGCGCTACCCACTAATATTTATGTGCTTGCACTTAGTGGAGGACTTGACGGAGGAAAGCCGCTACTGACATGGCGAGGTCGCGCTCGCGGCCCTCGAAGAAGTGGCCCGTGTTCTTTATGGTGAGCAGGGTCTTGGGTTCGGGCAGGCTTTCGACGTACCTGGCGAGGTCATCTGGCGGGCAGAAATCGTCAAGTTCGCCCGTAACGAAGAGGCGAGGCCGGGGCCACTGTCCCAGGTAGCTGAGGTCACGCCAGGCTACCGGCAGACCTATACAGGTGATCGCCTTCACGCGTTCGTCGTTGCGGGCCGCCACGTACGCCAGGGAGATGCGCGCCCCGAACGAATGGCCCACCAGCGCCAGGCGGGAGCTATCGACGGCATCCTGGCCCGCGAGGAAGTCGAGCGCCGCCGCGATGTCGCCTACCTCCGCCTCACCTTCGGGCGCTACCAAACGCTTGCCCTCGGTGCGCGTCACGGTGCCGGTGCTGTGGCCCACCCCGCGAGAGTTATAGCGCAGGGTGGCGATACCCGCCGAAGCCAGCTCTACTTCAAGCGCCTGCATGACATTCATGTCCATGTTGCCACCGGCGGCGGGGTTGGCGTGGAGCAGGACCACGCCAGGGTGCAGCATACCGTCCTGGGCGAGGTGCAGCACGCCCTCAAGCGTTGGCGCTTCACCGCCGGTCGTCTCACGGCCCTGGAAGGTGATGTGGCGCGTCAGACCCTCTGCGGGCGGTGAATACTGGTAGTCGTCCTGCGAGTTGGTCATGTTGAAGACGTGGGACTAGCCAAGCCTGTAGCCGCAACTGGCGCAAAAGGCGGCTTGCGGACGCACCTGGGCTTTGCACGCCGGGCAAGTCCTGTTGGCTGCTTGCGGTGGCGGGACGCTGCTGGCGGGGGTCGGCTTGCGGGTCGGACGTTCCTGCCTATTACTTGCTTCTCCGCCGGTCTGCCGTGGCTGGACCGGTGGCTGGAGGGCGGGCCTCGCGGGTACGTGGCGCAGCGCGGGTGGAGGCTCAGGTTCAACCCACGCCTCGCCGCTGATTGCCTCAAGCTCTTTCTTTTTGCGGCCAAGCTCGGCTTCAAGCTTCTTGACCTGGCTCACCAGCGCCTGAAGCTCCGGTTCGAGGGCGGCCCCGCGCTCGGCCAGCTCCATTACCTTTGCGCCTATCCCAAATAGCTTTTCGTCGGCCTGTTCCTGGAGGCGGGTCGCTTCCGAGCGGATGCGATTGGTCCGCAGCAGCTTGTCGGCCTCAAATCCGATGCGGTCGAGGCCTTTGCGTAGCTGGTGGCCTAGCTGTTGCGCGGGGGTGGCTTCGGCCTGAGGGTCGGGCGGTTGTCCGTGTTGGTTGTCCATTCAAATCTCGCTTCTCTTGTTGGTAGTCGGTTACAGGTATGTACGCAGCACACCTCAACGAGGTCGCAGAGTGGTGCGCGCGGACCGCGCCCAGCCCGCCCGGAGCGGCTCGCCACCGAAAATGACGCTGCTGGAGCGCAGGGCTACGCTATGCACGAGGCCCAATCCCAGGAGGATGCTCATCAAGGAAGACCCGCCGTAGCTGATGAAGGGCAGCGGGATGCCGGTGACGGGCATGAGGCCGATGTTCATGCCGACGTGGATGAACACCTGCATGCCAATCCAGACGGCCACGCCCACCGCGATAAAGCTGCCGAAGGCGTCAGGGGCGCGCGAGGCTACTACCAGGCAGCGCCATACCAGGAGGAACAGTAGGGCGATCAGCGCCAGTCCGCCGATGAAGCCGAACTGCTCGGCCACCACGGAGAATATGAAGTCGCTGTACTGCACCTTGAGGAAGTCACCCTGGGTCTGCATGCCGTTTAGGTAGCCCTGGCCGAACAGGCCGCCGGAGCCAATGGTTATGCGCATCTGGATGAGGTTGTAGCCCTCGCCATATATGTCGCCCTCGGGGTTCAGGAAGGCGAGGAAGCGGCTACGCTGGTAGTCGTGCATCACGTAGTTCCAGAAGACGTAGATAGTCGGGACCGCGGCAAGTCCGAAGGCGATGTACGTGCGGGCAGGCACCCTGGCCGCCGCGGTCATACCAAGGAAGATGAAGATGAGCATCGAGCCGGTGCCCATGTCGGGCTGTTCCAGCACGATTCCGGCCGGGACCATCGCGATGAGGCCCGCACCTATGAACCACTTGAGGCGGTGCATCTCGTTCTCGTGGGCGGCCAGGAACTTCGCCAGCACGAGGATAAGGCTCAACTTGGCAAGCTCGCTAGGCTGTATCGGGAAGATACCGAGGTTGATCCAGCGTTGCGAGCCGTATTCGACCATGCCGAGCACGGCAACAAACGAAAGCAAGCCAATGACGACCATGAAGAAGGGTATGGTGAGGCTCTCCAGCATCCTGTAATCAAAGCGGGCTACGGCAATCATCAACAGGATGCCGATTGCGGCGTAGATCATCTGCCGTGTCACGAAGGTGTTCAAGGAGAACGAGGTAGCGCCGCTGGCATTCGTGGCGCTGAACACCATGACGATGCCCAATGCCGCCGCGAGCAGCGTGCAGAGTATGAGAGGCAGGTCTATGTTGCTTATGCTAACGGAGCGCACGAGTTAACTACCCTTTATCGGCTACATTAGGTAAATGTAACAGGTCCCTAGATGATAACACATGCTGCCGCTAAATCAAAAGCCGGTCCGACATTCGATACAGTGATTCGAGGCTACGTCAGAGTCAGATAACAGCCACCAGAGCCCCACCCTGTCATCCTGAGCGTAGCGAAGGATCTCAAGAAGGTGATTAGGGATGGTGTTGATTTGTAGGAGTGATCGTACGGCTGCTGAGTGCTCATATTCAATGTAGGGGCATCAGGTGCATCTGAGATCCTTCGCTACGCTCAGGATGACAGGGTGGGGCTTTGGTTCCGCCAATAGAGGCGATATCCTTTGACACTGGCATGTCTCACATCATATCGCTATTGACAGCGCGCACGCTTGCATCTATAATCGGGCACTGGGGGTGCTTGCATGAAATTGGTGCTCGCGGTCGTGTCCAACCAGGCTGCAGAAGGGATAACGGACGGCTTACTGGCCGCAGGCTTCCGCGCGACGCGGCTGGCCTCCACAGGAGGCTTCCGGCGCGAGGGCAACACCACCATCATGATGGGTGTGGAAGACGACGACATCGAGCCGGTGCTGGCGCTCCTGCGTTCGGGCGTGCAAAACAAGAAGACGCCCGTGGTGCTGGATAGCAACGGGCAGCCTACCGGGCGCGGCGCGGTGTTCGTGCTCCCCCTCGATGGCTACTTTCACCTGTAGCATACGGCGTTTCCTCGAATCTAACCCCCTCCTTCCCCTAACCTGAAAGGTCTTAGAATGCGCGTTACCCTGACAGATATGGCGCATGGCGGCGACGCCGTGGGCCGCGACCCCGATTCGGGCATGGCCGTATTTGCCTGGCCCGGCATCACCGGCGAAGACGTTGACGTAGAGGTCAACTGGCGGCGTCCCAACCTGGTGAGGGGTCTTGTGACCGAGATACACACCGCCTCCGACCTTCGGGTGGAGCCTCCTTGCCCCTATTTTGGCGCGTGCGGCGGGTGCCAGTGGCAGCATATCAACTACGGGGGCCAGCTTCAATTCAAGCAGGGCATCCTCCGCACGCAGCTTGCCAGGCTCGGCGGAGTAGCGGACCCCGAAGCGGTGATGAAGGCTCCCATCCCATCGCCAAAAGACTTCAACTATCGCAACACCTCGCACTTCGCAATCGATGGCCGGGCGCGGTCGCTGGCCTACTTCAGGCGCAACAGCCACGATTTGATCGCGGTGCAAGAGTGCCCCATATCGAACGGCGGTATCAACGCCATGATCTCGCGGTTGAACGCGCTGCTGGCTCAAAGCCCGAGCGCCGACGACCTGGAAATGGAGCCTCGCGGGATCATGCGGGTGTGGAAGATCGTGGTCAGGCACAGCGAGGCGACCGGGCAGACGGTGGTTATATTTCACACCCGACCCGGTGGCACTGTCACGCCCCAGCCGAAGCGCGGCAGGCAGGGTAGGGCGCAGGCACAGGTGCAGGACCGGCCGGACGAAGGTCCGAACATGGACGAGAGCCTGGAGGCCAGCCCGGTCTTCCCGATGAGGCGGCGCGACGTGAAGCGTGCTCTCCCACAGCTTGCGGCATTGGATGGGCGGGGCGAACAGTTGGCCCTCACAGTCGTTGAGGTTATGGACGACGGCACCATTAACCTGCTGGGTGTCACCAGGGAAGCGGCCGCCGAGACGGCCGAGGCGGTAGCGGAGACCCTCACCGGGGCCTATATAGGCGACAGGGGCGAGGGCAGCGATATGGGGCGGACTGCTCCACCTCTGGGCGCGTGGCTGGAGCGGCTCGGTGCCAGGAACTATTGGGTAGCCCCGGAGGCTTTCTTCCAGGTGAACACGGGTGGGGCCGAGGCGATGCTAGCTGAAGTTCTATCGGGCCTACCATCCCGCATGGAGTTGCTGGTGGACGCCCACGCCGGTGTCGGCACCTTCGCGCTGGCACTGGCCGGGCATGCCGATAAGGTTGTGGGATACGAACTCGCCGGGTCATCGGTGGCGAGTGCCCGCTGGACCGCGCAGGTAGCCTCTATCTCTAACGCCGAGTTCAGGCAGGGACCCTCAGAGCGGCTGTTCGCTGCTATGCCTGATGCCATGCGCCCCGATGCTGTTGTCCTCGACCCGCCAAGGTCCGGTTGCGCTCCGTCGCTGCTGCGCGAAGTCCTGCGGCGAGAGGTGCCGCGGATTGTGTACGTGTCGTGCGAGCCTGGCACGCTGGCGCGCGACATCAAGGTGCTTTCGTCGCAGTACGCGCTCACCTCTACGCGTGTAATAGACATGTTCCCCCAGACCTACCACATCGAGTCGGTGTCAGTGCTGGAACTTAGGTAGTTTCTGGTGAACTATTGCATTGCCCTAGACGATCAGACCGGCAAGTCAGGCCAGAACATGCGCCGCAAAACAGCAGCCATTGGCGAACTGCTCCAGGTGTGAAGGCTTCCGAATTGCAACCCGGCGTTGAAAGTGCTACTTACATTGTGAGCACCCTCAGTTGATGAGTCCTCACCGCCCGAGGGTGTCCTACCTGATGGCGGCGCAGCCCCAGGTGGTCGGCGTAAGAAGCTTCGCAGCCACTCTGCTATCCCGTCGAGCACGTCGTTCTGGACTCCAAGCATGAAGTTAGCACCGGCGATCATTGCCAGCTTCAACCAGTCTATAGGCGAATGCCAGGGAAATAGAAGCAGTTCGCCAAGCATCAGCAAGAGAAAACTGCCCGCGCGGGTGCCGGTACAGTTAATTTGGCCTCGGCAGTAGAAAAGCCCAAGCGTTGCTGCCAACATCATGGACACTCCGACAAACGGCACTGTAGCATCATGTTCCACGGCAAATCCCCCTAATTGTCGAATTCTTTCTAAGAACTCGCTGCACATCAATGATGTGCTCATCAATGACGTGCATAGTTTAGACGCACAAGCAGGCCATCCGTCATCCGAATGTACTAATTCGCGCCACTAAGGCGGTCAGGACTCTTGAGAAAACAGACTCGCCTTGATTTACCCCGAATCGGATGACACTTGTGCGTTTTCTGCGTCTATACTAAATAGAACTGGGCTCAAGCCCGGCGAAATCCGAACTTCCGGTAGGCGGATCGCCTTGCGAAAGAGGTTGACTATGTCGCGGCACTTCAGGTCACGGCTAGGGAAGCAGCGCTGGCGGCGAAAGCAGGCTAACAGAGCGCCCGCAGTTGCGGGCGCTCCGGGGCCGGAGACCGCGGCTCAACTCTACGAAGAGCACGGCGCAAAGCTGCTGGGCTTCTTAATTGAGCTGCTTGGGAGTAAGCAGGATGCCGAGGATGTATTACATGACACGTTCGGTCGCCTGATGAACCACAAATGGAAAAAGCCCGTGTGGAAGACGATACTTTACCGCGTGGCGACCAACCGTGCTTACGACATGCTGCGGAGGCGAAAGAACGACGGCACCGAGACGGATATCGAAACCCTCTCTATGGAGTTGCGCCACCCAGGTGAGCAGCCGGGAGAGGAACTCGTAAGAAAGGAACTTGTTGCCGACCTGAACTGGGCCTTGCAGCAACTATCCTTTAACCAGCGAGCCGCTGTTCTCCTGACCTTGTATGGTCACACAACGAAGGAGATTGCTAGCATCTTGAAAGTGACACCAGGATCAGTACGGAACCTCCGCTCTGGAGGACACGAGATGTTGCGATTTATTTTGTACAGGCTGGAGGTCACGAATGAGTGCTAACCGGCAGGCATATCTACTCGATATGTACTACAGAGCCCTCAAGCGTGATAGTCAGGCACGCCCCCCCGATGGTCTTGATAAGGAGATTGCGGCAATTGCGCAGTCCCTTACCTGCCACGTACGGCTGCCCGAACCGTCGCCTGGTGAGATGGAGCGGCTAAAGGCCAGGATATTCACAGGCGAGAGTACGGCGAGCACTGCCGTCGCGTGCCGGTGTCCTATCTTGCGCAGGAGTGGCTTCCAATGCGAAGCCTGCCCCAGGAACAACAACTATTTCACCCAGATAGGGCAGCAACAAGACCACGAACTTCGATTTGAGGATGGCTCGGCACTTAACGAGAATATCCAGACGGAGCCTTCAGGTAACTGGCCTGAATTGGAGGCAGCATGTGCCTTGCCGGGCGATGGCGGCACCGTGGCTATGCGTAGGGAGTTGCCTCGGGTTGTGTCTCCTACAGGCTTGCTGCCGGCTGATCTGGATTGAACTGGTCAAGGCCTCACAATCTAAGTAGGTAAGTAGCAGGCATTTTACGGCAGGCGTGTACTTGCATTCGGTTAATACGAGTTCCGGGCGATGATATTTCCACCGATTTTTGCTAACAGCGGGCGCATGTGGTATAATGCCAGACAGTGCGGAAAGTATGCATTTCCAAGCAATTGGGATGCGCCGCGCTGCTGTAATATCCCTTACCTTTCTGCTCCGAACGGCCCTGGAGACTTCACACCCCTCCAGATTTACGGCGACGGGGCAAGCCCATAGAGAGGAGGTGTGAAAAGTAAATGCGTGACTACGAACTGATGTATATTGTCCGGCCCACGGTAGGTGACGAGGAATTCCCCGCTGCCACCGAGCGCGTTGACGGCATTATCGCCAACCTCGGCGGTGAAGTCGCTGACAAGCAGCCCTGGGGCAAGCGCCGCCTGGCATACCCTATCGACAGGCATGAAGACGGATTCTACGTTGTGGCGCGGGTGAGGCTCGAGCCGGGCAGGATTGCCGCGCTCGAAGAGCAGCTCCGCATATCCGAAGACGTCATCCGGCACGTGCTCGTTGAGCCTGTGGCCCCCCACGTGCCTCGCCCACCCCGCGAGCGTCCAGCCCCGGCAGAGGCGGAAGCGCCCCGCAGATAGTTGCTTTGATTTTGTGAGTATTTAGCTGATTTTTGAGTGGATGGAGGCAGCAGATGTCAGGTGGCTTGAATAAAGTAATGATTATCGGCAACCTGGGCAAAGACCCGGAGATGAAGTACACCCAACAGGGTACCCCGATTACCTCGTTCTCGGTGGCGGTAAGCCGCACCTGGAAAGGGCCGGACGGCTCGGCACAGGAAGAGACCGAGTGGTTCCGCGTGGTGGCCTGGGAGCGGCTCGCTGAGCAGTGCAACGAGTTCCTGCGGAAAGGTCGTAAAGTCTTCATCGAAGGACGCCTCAAGACGCGCGAGTGGACCGGACAGGACGGCCAGAAACGCTTCACGACCGAGGTGGTAGCCACTTCCATGATCCTGCTCGATCCGAAGCAGGGTGGGGGCGGTGACTACTCCGGTGGCGGCGGCAACAGCTATCGTGAGGAGCGACAGGCTCCCGCGAGGCAGGGTGCCGGGGCCGGTGCGGGCGCGGGCAGCGGTGGCGCGGCGGGTGGCTTCGGCCACAGCTACGACGACGAGTCCGACCTCGACGTGGACGACATCCCCTTCTAAAATCAGCCTAATCCTCCGCGACTGAATTCAAGTGTGTCATGCGGCGCACATGCAGCCCCTGCTCGACTCCGAGCGGGGCGTGTAAGAGTGGCTCCCGCGTGCACGTAGCAAAAGGAAGTTAAGAAGGACTATGGCAGACCAGACAGATAACAACACGAATGCAGGTGGGGAGCAGCAGGCTCCCCAGGCGGCTGCTCCCGCACAGGGTGGTGGCCCCGCTGCCGCTGGCCCCGGTGGAGCCGCTGGACCAGGCGGACCCGGTGGAGATCGCCCTCAAGGGGATCGACCCGCCGGTGATCGGCCCGGTGGCTACGGCGGCGGTGGCGGAGGTGGATTCCGCAGCGGCCCTCGGCCCGGTGGCTACGGCGGCGGTGGAGGTGGAGGCGGCGGAGGTGGATTCCGCAGCGGGCCGCGCCCAGGTGGTGCCGCCGGACGTCCTCGCGGGCGTGGCGACCGCTACGTGCCTCGCCGCAAGGTGTGCTCCTTCTGCGTGGACCGCGTAGTGGAGATCGACTACAAGGATGTGGCTCGCCTTCGCCGCTACCTGTCCGAGCGCAGCAAAATCGAGCCGCGCCGCAAGACCGGCACCTGCGCCCGACACCAGCGTGGCCTTAGCTCCGCGATCAAGCGCGCCCGCCACATGGCCCTCTTGCCCTACGTAGGTCCCCACGCTCGATAGAAGGAGAAGAGAACTGAAACGTGAAACGTGAAACGTGATGAGGATATCGCAAAGCGTAACGCGTAACACGTAAATGGTGCGCCATTCAGCGACTCTGTTCAGATAGAGCCACCTGGTTGGTTGTAGCACCTTCACGAGTTACGCGTTACGTGTTAGGCATTATGAACTCACGTTTCACGTTTCACGTTTCAGAATCCCCACTATGGCAAAGAAAAAGAAGCTCCAATCTCAAGCGCCGGTGCCGTTGACGCGCGGGCAGCTTTCGCGCGCTCAACAGGAGCAGCGCAGGATACGTAACCTGTACGCGGCTGCCGTCGTGGTCGGCACGCTCGTCGTGCTGGTGATTGGCCTGGCGGTTATCACCACCTTCGTACTCAGGCCCAATCAAGTTGTGGGTAGGGTAACGCTGACGGAGGAGCGCACGATCAACCGCGCTACCTATGACAAGCTGCGCCGGTACAACCTCTGGCAGACGATGCAGCAGAACGCCCTCAACCGCCAGCTTTCGCAGAACGCCAACGCCGCGGAAGAGACTCTCAACGAGCAGCGCCAGCTCCGAAACGTGAGCAACGAGACGGCGCTCGACCAGCAGACGGTTGTGAACCTGGTGAACGCCGAGGTGTTGCGCCAGGGTGCCAAGAGGGACTATCAAATCGACCCTAACAACGAGGCGCTGAAGACTTACACGTTGGAACAGTTCGAGCCGCAGCCTACCCCGCCCGCGACCCCCGAACCGACCACCGACCCTTCAACGCCCACGGTGGCGATCACGGCGACACGGACGACCACCTCAACGATTACGCCTTCCGCTACCAGGACAGCTACCGCAACCCGGACGGCGACTCCTGGTTCGCCCACGGCGACCGCTACCGCTACCGCCACCTTCCCGCCGGTGCCAGGTGCCGAGCAGACGGCAGTTACGCAGTACTCGCAGTACGTTGCGGCGCTGGACATGGGCGTGGAGCCTAACGCAACAAGCGACTTTTGCTCGTTGGGCTGTCCCGACATCACAGAGGACGACTACCTCAACCTGATAGTGAAGCCGAACTACTTGCGGGAGCAGGTGCTGGAGGTGCAGGCCGCAAGCATCATGACGCAGGTGGAGCACATCCACGCGCAGCACATCCTGACCACCACTAAAGAGGGCGCGGACAAGCTGCACCAGCAACTGCTCGCCGGGGCCGACTTCACGACGCTGGCGAACACCGAGTCCAAGGAACAGTTGGATAACATCGCTCAGGGGGCGCAGCCCAACGGCGGCGACCTGGGGTGGTTCCCGAGGGAAAACAGCAACCTGATCGAGACGTTCGTGGAAGGTGCCTGGCCGGTGGCTGTCGGGCAAATCTCCGCTCCGGTGCAGACCACCTTCGGCTGGCACATCATCAAGGTGCTGGAGCGCGATCCGAAGCGCGAACTCTCGGCCGACATCGTTGAGCGGCTAAAGGCCGAGACCTACGACGATTGGTTCGCCAAGATAGTGTCCGAGGCCAAGATTGAGCCACAGCCGACACCCACGCCTGTGCCGCCCTCCCCAGTGGTGAGCGAGCCGACCCTACCGCCTGCCGTGGTAAGCCCCACGGTCAGCACAAGTGGCACCGTGACCGGAACCCAGACGCTGCCCGCCACCACTCCGGCTGCCGGGAGTCCCACCGCGGCGTCAACGGCTCCAGCGGGAACGCCCACCCGTGGTGCTACTACTACGACCACAACCACGGCCGCCACGCCTGCCGCGACGGGCACTGCCACGACCGGTGGCGCAGTTGCCACAGGGACGACCCAGTCCACGGCCACAAGCCAAAGGACCAGTACAGCCGCAGCCACAGGTACGGCCACCAGGCCCGCATCTACGCCTACGCCGTAAGGCACCAATAGTCGAAGTGTGTAGGGGCGGGGTTCACCCGTCCCTTCTTTGTGCCCATTGGTAATGTTCAGTAATGCAGCCTTTACATCTCCGCGATAGACGGCTCCCGCCATTTAGAGCGTATTTCAAAATCACTGTAGGGGAGCCTGCCCCCATGCCTGCCCTTCATGAGATTAGAAGCCACCCAACAAATGCGAAAGAGGAGATGAGCACCCAAAACTCCTACTTCGTCATTTCGAACGCAGTGAGAAACCTCGTCCCTCACAACCCAAATACCCCCTTTCCTTCAGCAACAGAGTTCTATGAGAAAGAGGAAACATCCAGGTGTAGGACGAGATTTCTCACTGCGTTCGAAATGACAAGGGCAAGGCTTTGTCGCCCGCACGTGGGGCTGCTCTTTATGAGATGGCTTCTCGTACCTGGGCAGGCATGGGGGGCCTGCCCCTACAACCTTTATCATGCAAGGTTTGAAATGAGTTCTCAGCACGAAGCTAGAGATGACTAGGAACTCGTGTGGGTGCTCGGATTGTCGCTTAGGCTATCTATTGACCTCAAGTTCCTGCTCCACAAAGCCATTTTGACGGCAGTTTGTTTGAAAAAGCACGCTTGTACAGGAAAGATTGTGAAAAAGTTGACAAAGTATTTGAGCTTTGATATAATGCGCTCGAGAGCACCAGGACCCGCTCCCGCAAGTGGCAAGGCATCAGCAAGGGTCCGGCGTTACGCGGTTGAACGGTACGAAAGGCGTGTGCTATAATTCCCGGTCCATCTCCAGGCAACGGCTGTAGGAAAGAACTGGGACGCGGTGAGAGCAGGCACACGACATGCAGGATAGCGGAACTAAGGAGCAGGAGCCGGGCGGCGAGGTCACCAGTAGCGGCGACGCTAGCAGCCCCCTCAAGGACAGCGGCATGGCCCAGTCGTTGGCGTTTGCCGCGCAGCTAGGTTTCGCGATTGCCTGCCCGATGGTCGCGTTTATTGGTGGGGGGGCGTGGCTCGACAACAGGTTCGACACGGTGCCCTGGCTGCTTTTCGCCGGTATCCTGCTCGGTATCCTGGCAGCCGCCGGCACGCTTTACCAGGTGATGCGAGCGCAAACCAACCGTCTGGAGCGCAACAAGCGTCCGCGAGCGCCCTACAAAGTCGAAGGGCAGGAGAGGGACCTCGGCACGAAAAGTGCAGATAAGCGCGGTCGGAACGGTAGGTAGGTCGGGCCGCTCACATTCAGCAAACCAGGGGCACAGCGACCCCCCAGCAGGCCAGTTCTTGACCGGCAGAGGGCCGGTACACTTCGAAGAGGAAGAAGCCCTTCATGTTAGGTATTCTTTTCCAGGCGAACGAGGGTGACAAGGGAGGCATAGACCTCTCTTCCAAACTCCCCCCTATCAGCATCAAGGCTGAAGTTCTTTTCGACATCCCGACTCCCCTTGGGCCGCTGCATTTCACCAACTCGATGCTGTACACGCTCATCGTGATAGCCGTGTTGGTACTCTTCTTCGCGCTAGCAACGCGGCGCATGAAAACGGTGCCCCGAGGCTCGCAGAACTTCGCTGAGGCGATTGTCGAGTTCCTGCTGTCCACTACTGAGGGCACCGCGGGACGCAGGGTGGGTCGCCGCATCTTCCCTCTAATCGCCACCCTGTTCCTGTTCATCATCGTCGCCAACTGGTCCGGCCTCCTGCCGGGCGTTGGCACGATAGGCGGCTGCTACACGGCACCGGAGGGTGAAGACCACGCCCTGGTGACCAATGTCAAGACGGCTGCCCCCGCGCATGACCTGGCCCTCGCGCCCCCACGCGAGGAAGAACATGCAGCGGAAGAGGGTGGACTGCCAAGCCCCACCGGACATGAGTGCCCCTTAGGCACCCACTTCGTACCGTTCTTCCGAGCGGCTAATGCCGACCTGAACACAACCCTGGGTATGGCGATAATCGCCGTGGTGGTAGTGCAGATAGCCGGTATCGCCTCGCACGGTGTGGGTGGCTACCTCAAGGAACTGGTAACGCCGGTGTTCCTCGCGCCCATACACATCATGGGCGAGTTCTCGCGCATCATCTCCCTGTCCTTCCGTCTCTTCGGCAACATCTTCGGCGGCGAAGTGCTGGTCACGGTTATGTTCGTGCTGCTTGGCAGCGTCTTCGCGGGCTTCGGGGCGTTTATCTTCCTGGGCCTGGAAGTGCTGTTCGGTGCCATCCAGGCGCTGCTGTTCTCGATACTCACCCTGGTGTTTATATCCAGCGCGGTAGGCGGGCACGGTGGCGGAGGTGGGCACGGTCACGAGGACGATGGGCACGGTCATGAGGTCGCGGCTCATCCCGACAAGCCGGGGGCCGCTCAGCGTGTGCCCGACGATCAAGTTGCGGATACTTCGACGCACTTAGGTGGCTAATATACGGCAGTAGGGAGTCAATATGGGAGAAGTGGAAGCGTCATGCTTCCGGCTCGGTAAGGGCTGAAAGGCCCATGAGGAGTAGATAAAACCAACTACAACTAGGAGGAAAGACTGTGGAGTTGTTGATGTTATTGGGCGTGTTGCTGCAAGAGACCGGGAACGCGGGCGTGACCGATGCTGGTGTCAAGTTGATCGCGGCGGGTCTGGCTATAGGCCTGGGTGCGCTCGGCCCCGGTATTGGTCTTGGTATCGGTACGTTCGGCGCGGTGCAGGCTATCTCTCGCAACCCTGACGCTGAAGGCTCGATCCGCCAGGCAATGATCCTGGGCCTCGGTTTCGCGGAAGCGGTCGCTATTTACGCGCTCGTTGTAGCCCTGGTTATCGTCTTCGTGGGTTAAGCTCTCCCGCATACCGTTTTCGTCCTTGTCCCTCTGCCTCATTTAGAGGGATAAGGATGGAAGATGGTAAGGGTTGAGCATGACACCCGTTCTCACATGAAGGGACCACGATATGTTTGAACAGCTAGGCGTGCTGTGGGGAAACCTGCTGTGGCAAATGGCCGCGTTCCTGTTGCTGGTCTTCCTGCTCACCCGTTTCGCCTACCGTCCCATCGTAAAGATGCTGGACGAACGGGCGAACCGCATCCGCGAGAGCATGGAGCAGGCCGAGCAGATCAGGCTTGACAACCAGAACGCTTCCAAGCGCGCCGAGGAGATACTCGCCCAGGCGCAGCAGGAGACGCGTGAGATACTGGCCCAGGCCAACCAGATGAGCCAGCGCACGATAAGCGCGGCCCAGGAAGAGGCCCGCCAGCAGCGCGAGCGAATCTTGGAGGACGCCCGCACGCAGATACAGGCGGAGACCCAGCGGGCCAAGGAAGAACTACGCCGCGAAGTAGGTCGCCTCGCGATCATGGCGGCCAGCAGGGTAGTCGGCAGGTCGCTCGACACACAGGACCACTATCGCCTGGTCGAGGAAGCCCTGGCCGACGCGGAGCAGACCCGAGGCTTCGGTAGAGGATAGAGGACGGATTTGGGAATTGGGCTTTCGGATTGCGGATTTGGTGGATATCGACTAAATCCGAATTCGGAAATCCTAATTCCCAAATGGAGGAAACATGGCGCAACGTGGAGGAGCGGCTCGCAGGTACGCGCAGGCCGTGATGGACCTGGCAAAGCAGGATAACAGTCTCGACAAGTGGCTGAGCGACTTGAGGGCGATCAACGCCATATTCGGCACCGACCGCGCGGTGGAGGCTCTTGAGGACCCCAAGCTGACCCACGAGGCGCAGCAGGAGACTATCGAGCGCCTGGTGCCCAAAGAGGTGACCAACCCGCTGGCTCGCAACTTCCTGCTGCTGCTTGTCAGGAGGCAGCGCCTCGCCCTCTTGCCTCGCATCGTTGAGGTGTTCCAGGAGATGTACAACAAGGAGAGGGGCATCGTGGTCGCGGATGTGACGACGGCCGTTCCGTTGGACGAGGCGCACCAGAAGCGGGTGGCCGAGCAGCTTTCGGGCATCACGGGGGGCAAGACGGTCCAGCTTCGCCTGCACACCGACCCGAGCATATTGGGTGGGATGGTCGCCCGCATAGGCGACGAGCTACTAGACGCCAGCGTAGCAACCCGCCTGGCGACGCTGGCCCAAAGATTGACATAAATAAAGAGGCTGTTGGCTCTTACAGGGGCTGGTAGCCGGACGCTAATAGTGGGGAAGTACTAGAGGGAGAATAATATGGCTCTACGCGCAGAAGAGATTAGCAAGCTAATTAGCGAAGAGATACAGAACTTTGGGCAGCCGTCCCGCACGGTGAACGTAGGCTCGGTGGTGGAGGTTGGTGACGGTATCGCCCGCGTGCACGGCCTCTCCAACGTGATGGCCTCCGAGCTGGTGGAGTTCGAGGTGGAGACCAACGGCCAAGCGCAGATCATCAGCGGCCTGGCCCTCAACCTGGAAGAGGACTCGGTGGGTGTCGTTATCCTGGGCCAGTGGACCGGCATCGAAGAGGGTTCCACCGTTCGCACCACCGGGCGCATCGTTGAGGTGCCGGTGGGTGACGCTCTGCTAGGCCGCGTGGTGAACGCCCTTGGTGAGCCGATTGACGGCAAGGGCGCCCTGCCACCCAACATGGGCAGGCGTCCCGTGGAGCGCATCGCGCCCGGTGTGGTGTACCGCCAGAACGTGGACACGCCCGTGCAGACCGGCATCAAGGCCATCGACTCGATGATCCCGATTGGCCGGGGCCAGCGCGAGCTGGTGATTGGCGACCGTCAGACCGGTAAGACGGCCATCGCCCTCGACACGATCATCAACCAGAAGGGTGGCGATATGCTCTGCATCTACGTCGCCATTGGGCAGAAGGCCTCGCAGGTCGCTCAGATCGTGGGTATCCTGGAAGAGGCGGGCGCGATGGGGCACACGATTGTAGTGGCCGCCACCGCCGCCGACCCTGCGGCCCTCCAGTACCTTGCCCCTTACGCTGGTTGCGCGATGGGCGAGGAGTTCATGGAGTCCGGGCGAGACTGCCTGATCGTATACGACGACCTGAGCAAGCACGCATGGGCCTACCGACAGATTTCGCTGCTCCTGCGCCGCCCTCCTGGACGCGAGGCTGACCCCGGCGACGTGTTCTACCTGCACTCTCGCCTACTGGAGCGCGCCGCCCGCCTTAGTGTAGAGCGTGGTGGTGGCTCGCTGACTGCTCTGCCGTTCATCGAAACGCAGGCTAACGACGTGTCGGCCTACATCCCCACCAACGTAATCTCGATCACCGACGGCCAGATATTCCTTGAGCCTGACTTGTTCTACGCCGGTATCCGGCCCGCGATTAACGTGGGTGTGTCGGTGAGCCGTGTGGGTGGAGACGCCCAGATCAAGGCGTACCGACAGGTGGCCGGGCGTATGAAGCTGGATATGGCGCAGTTCCGCGAGCTAGCGGCCTTCGCCCAGTTCGGCTCCGACCTCGACAAGGCGACCAAGGCACAGCTCGACCGCGGCCTCCGTATCCAGGAAGTGCTCAAGCAGCCACAGTACCGCCCGCTGAAGGTGGCCCAACAGGTTGCCATCATCTACGCCGTGACCAACGGCTACATGGACGAGGTGCCGGTGGAGCAAATCCGTAGCTGGGAGGAGCAGTTCCACAGCTTCTTCGCAACCGCTCACCCCGAAATCCTGGAGACGATCACCACCGAAAAGCGGCTCTCCGACGAGACCACCGCAGCCCTCGGTCGGGCCATTGATGAGTTCAAGCGCACGGTCAGCCTCTAGCGAGTAATTACGAATTACTAATTACGAATTACGGGTAGCGTCTCCAATTCGTAATTAGTAATTCGTAATTAGTAATTCCCGAAGGGTCAAGATGCCAAGTACCAGAGAGATACGCCGGCGCATACGGTCGGCTAAGAACATTTCACAGATTACGCGTGCTATGGAGATGGTGGCGGCCTCGCGCATGAAGCGGGCTACCCAGCAGGCGCTGTCGGGGCGTCCCTATTCGGAGCGAATCGGCGGGTTGATTCGCAACCTGTCGTTGCGGCTCGATATGACGGATACCGAGACGCTCAACCCGCTGCTGCTCTCGCGGCCCATCAGGAACATCACTGTCATCGTGTTTTCCG
>DASVRN010000329.1:0-29067 GCA_036388595.1 Chloroflexia bacterium | reverse complement strand
ATGAGAACGCCGAGCGCCACCTGTTGAGCCGCATTCTGAACCTGGTGCGAGGTGGCAGGCGCGGCACCAACGCCCGGTTGGCCCTGTGGGCCGTCATCCTGCGCCGTCTCACCGATGTCATCTACGTCCTGCTGCTTCCACTGACGGTCATGTCCTTCTGGATCGGGGCGCTCTACGAGCGGCAGCAGCTTTTGCTCGCGTTTGCCGTTTATCTATTCGCCTCGCCTCTGCTCGTGGCGGGGGGGCTACAGTTATTGTCGCGCCAGCTGGAGAAGCGCAGCCGCCGCCACGGAGGCAGCGCTACTACTAGCTAAACCGTTAGCTAAAAGGAGGAGAGTGATGTATAAACGAAGATACCACGCGCTTTTCGGGTGCTTTCTCACGTGTGTGGCCCTGTTCCTCTGCCTGCTCTGGGGTGGGCAAAGGAGAGCCGAGGCTTTCCCTGACGTAGGTAAGGTCGAGGTAGCCACAGTGGGCTCTAACAACAGCTACTTCTGCACCGGTACTTCTCCGGGCCAATGCAATAGCAAAGCGGCTCCTGGCACGCAGCTCCACGTGAAAGATGGTGTTGCGGCACGGACCGACGGCCAGGGCAAAATGACCCTCGGAACCCGACGGGCGCTCCTCCAACTGGATCCTTTGACCAACGTCGTGTTTCAGACAGGTCCGACTTCCTTGGATGCAGTGCTCGGTCAAGGGGGGACGCGTGTTGCCATCGACCCGGACCAATTTGGACGCAGCACTTTCAGGTTGCGCGCCGGTGGCACTACCACTTACATAAACATTCCGGTCCGCATGCTTACGCAGCCCGGACCTAGCCCATGTCCTCCGACGGGCACGGGTCTTGGCGACTTGCTGCTCTTCACCGTCAGGCTGGGTAGCAACGGGGTCTATATAGGGGTGCCGACCGGCGCCTCCACCCTTGGGGTGACACGCGGGAACAACCAACTGGTGAGTGTCGAGGGGGGTAGCGAGGTAGACATCCCCCACGATGTTAACCAGCAGGTTGCCAAACGACCCATCAACCAGCAAGAGGAGCAGGCCTGGCAGTCAACACTGGCTGAATGGAGTTCGCTGCAAACCCTGATAGTGAGGCCACCCCATCCAGAGACCGGCAACCCCCTCAGCGGTGAATTCCTGATCTATTGGTCCCAGCACGGGGGCCTGGCTCAGCAGGGCCTCCCCATAAGCGGAGAGTTCCGCGAAGTCAGCCCCACCGACGGCAAGACGTACTCAGTGCAGTACTTCGAGCGGGCCGTATTTGAGCACCACCCCGAACATACCGGTACCCCTCACGAGGTGCTCCTGTCGCTGCTCGGCAGCTTTCGCTACATCGAAAAGTACGGAACGGCGGGCGCTCCCAACCAGGTGCCGAATCGCAGCCCATCCTCGATTGCCTTTCCTGAGACCGGTAAGCGCCTGGGCGGCAAGTTCCTAGAATACTGGCAGACACACGGCGGTCTGGCGCAGCAGGGTTATCCAATCTCTGAGGAGTTCCGGGAGAGGAACGAGCTGGATGGTAACACATATACGGTGCAGTACTTCGAGCGGGCCGTCTTCGAGTTGCACCCTGAGAACAAGCCCCCCTTCGATGTTCTGCTCTCACAACTCGGCACGTTCCGTTTCCGCAAGCTCTACACACAGCCGAGCGGCCAGGCAGCAGTTCAATCTCGGCATCTCTATCCTTTGCAGGTGAGCACTGCACAGATAAGCACACCCACACCGAATAACTGCCCCGACAAGCCACCAACCAAACCCGTGCCCCTCAACCCCCGCATCGGCGCCCAACTCGTCCTGACTGGCGGGCAAGGCGTTGCGCTGGAATGGACGCGCGCCTATCACGCGCGCGGCGTGGACTATACGCTTGAGCTACAAATCGAGCAGCCAGCAGGAGGGGGTACCTGGCAGCCCATGGTGGCACAACAGGGACTTACAAGCACCACCACCAGTGCCTTCAATCTGCCTGCGGGCCAATATCGTTGGCGCGTTGGGGCTGTAGGTCGAAATACGACCATAGCGACCGTTTCCGATTGGTCGCCCTTCTCGATTACACCTGCCGGGCCTTTACCGGCGGGTTGCCTCGATTTTCAGGCGTTGCAGCCACAGAAGTTTACCGGGATTAACTTCCGTCTGTACCCACTCGAATTCACAAATCCCCTCGCAATGACTGCGACTCAAGCCCTACCGCTGGAACTGGTAGACAGAGGAGAGGACAAGGATGGCAAGCCCGAATTATACGTGCCCTTCTCCCTGGACACTGGAGGCTTTAAGCCCATGTTCGTTGACTTTCCTCTAAGTGGTTTCCCGAACGGGGTGAAAAATGTCAGTATTGAGCTACAGCACTTCAATAGTGCCAGCGTGCGAGCACTGGATGGCTTGGGCAGAGTTCTGGACGAAGTCAGCCAACCGAATCAGAGAACTCGTGCTGCGCTTCAAGCGGGAGGACCGTCAATCCGTCGATTGCAATTCAATGTAGTCGAGACCCTGATTTACAAGATTTGCTGGGTTCCCTAGACACGGTGACAAGTCAGCATACGAAAGTAGGCCGCCAGCAACAACGCCTATGGCAGAAGTGAACCCTAACAGTACCGGTCTGCTAAATAGCTGAAATGCGGCAGGGTATTTCTACCCTGCCCTCTGGTTGCGCTCGGAAAAGCGTTCTTTTTCGTATAGATGTTATGTAACATCTATACGTTTATAAGGAGGCGACATTGAACCATCCTTAGCCCATCGTTGTGTTCAGTTGAGATGAACGATTCCCGTATGAGGCTCTACCGCAGCAAAGGATTCGTACTTGTATCTGGTGAAATCTGATAACGTTTCAGTTGTTTCTCTGCTATACTCCTAGTGCGCCGCTTTATTACTAGGAGTCGGAGGCTTACGTGACTCTAATGAAGATTAATTCTCATCATCTATGGTCTTATATTGCCCGCATAGGCATAGTTGTGGCATTGACCTGCACAATCTTACTTGCGGCATGTCGTACTCAAGAGAATTTCGGCAGCACCGTACCTCAAGAAGTCGCACCTGATGCCCCAGTACCTGGCATGCCCATAGTCTCTGGAGGAGAACCTCCGGCAAGCGTAGATGCCAACAATATGCCGGACCCTTCAGAGCCAGTCACCTCCCCTAGTTGGGAAGACATCAGAGATAGGGAAGCACAATTAGATCCTCACTGGGACAGCTATAGAGCAAGCCTCAAGGGTACACAGGTCCAGGGCTGGACTGGAACGATACTGCAAATCTATCACCGCAGAGATAAAGCTGGCATTGAACTTATCACTCTCAAGATGCACGAGCCAAAGGACTCCGCGGACCGCTCCTCTGACGCGCACGTTGTGCTTATGTTTGTCGATACAATCGAGACACGTCAATGGGAACTGGGCCAGCGAGTTACAATTGATGGCGAGATTTTGGACGTGGGTTATGAAGGTAGTGTAACTATTGCAGACCCGAACATGACACTTGCTACAAGCCCAATCAGTGTCAAACCTGGTGCTCCGTAGCCTACTGTGGTGCCCTGAACGTGGTGAACCCTCCTCTTTATCCGGGTGCCCAGAACGTTTGAGAGTTTCGATCTCAGGGAAAACACGGTCAAGGCCTGGAGTACTATCGAGTTGCTGGAGGCTCAGAACAGATGATGCAGTATTCTGGAAGTAATTAAGGGTAGCCGGTCTTCGATGCGGCATAATCTGCTGGCCCAGTTGGTACCGATTTTACGCTGGCAGATGCGCCGAATCACCCCGCAGGCGCTCCTATGGTGCCTGCTCGCACGCTATGGTACGGCTGAGCGCTCCTGTCCGGGGTTTAGTAGCGGCCGAAGTGCTTGACAAAGCCCCCTCCCGATTTCTATACTGACCTCTGGACTTTAAATCTCCTACGCTCGGAAGAGCGTTCTTTTTTGCGTCGCACTTTATTCAACTGGAAGCCTTATCATAGATGCTCGAACAGAGACTGATTCGTAATTTCTGCATCATCGCCCACATAGACCACGGTAAATCGACGCTTGCCGACCGCTTGCTGGAAATCACCGGCACAGTGTTGCAGCGCAACATGGTGGCCCAGATGCTCGACTCGATGGACCTCGAGCGGGAGAAGGGCATCACCATCAAGGCGCGCGCGGTGCGCATGACCTACAAGGCCGACGACGGCGAGCGGTACGAGTTGAACCTGATCGACACGCCCGGCCACGTCGATTTTACGTATGAAGTCAGCCGCTCGCTGGCCGCGTGCGAAGGTGCCCTACTGGTAGTGGATGCCACCCAGGGTATAGAGGCCCAGACCCTCGCCAATACCTACCTGGCTATGGAGCACGACCTGGGACTGGTGCCGGTCGTCAACAAGATCGACCTGCCCGCCGCCGACCCCGACCTTGTGGCTGCCGAAATTGAGAACGTGATAGGCATCCCCAATGAAGAGATAATTCGCGCCTCTGCCAAGGAGGGGACCGGCGTCAAGGAGATCCTTGAGGCAGTGGTCAAACACATCCCCCCGCCCAGGGGTAATCCTGACGCCCCTCTCCGCGCCCTGGTGTTCGACAGCCATTATGACGCCTATAAGGGCGTGATCGCGTACGTGCGCATCGTGGACGGCCAGATCAGCACGGGCGACAATTTGCTGGTTATGTCGAGTACGGTGGTTACCGAGGCCCTGGAGCTTGGGGCGTTCACCCCGGAAATGACGCCCACTACCGCGCTGACCACGGGAGAAGTGGGCTACATAGCCACGGGCCTCAAGATCGTGCGCGACTGCCAGGTGGGTGACACGATTACTCTATCGAAGAGGGCCGCGTCGGAGCCGCTACCCGGCTACAAAGAAATAAAGCCGATGGTCTTCGCGGGTCTCTTCCCGGTGGAGAGCGATGATTATACGGCGTTGAGGGAAGCCCTCGAACGCCTGCACCTGAACGACGCTTCCCTGGTCTACCAGCCGGAAAGCAGCGCGGCCCTCGGCTTCGGCTTCAGGTGCGGCTTCCTGGGCCTGCTACACATGGAGATTGTGCGCGAGCGCCTGGAGCGGGAGTACGACCTCGCCCTCCTGGCGACGGCCCCCAGCGTCGAGTACCGGGTCACGCGTACGGACGGGCAGGTGGTGGTCGTGGACAACCCAAGCGAGATGCCGGACCCCGGAAAGATCGCCACTATTGAAGAACCGTGGATGGAGATCAGCGTGGTGACGCCCACGCGCTACATCGGCCCCATCATGGAGCTTGTGACCGCCCGCCGAGGCAGCTACAAGAAGATGGACTACCTTGACGAAGAGCGGGTGGTCCTCGTCTACGACATCCCCCTGGGCGAGCTTATCGTGGACTTCTACGATCAGCTGAAATCGCGCACCCAGGGCTATGCCTCACTCGATTACCAGCTTGCCGGGTACCAGGCCGCCGATCTCGTAAAGCTCGATATCCTGGTGAACGCCGTGCCGGTAGATGCACTTAGCATCATCACCCACCGGGCAAAAGCCCCGTTTCAGGGCCGCCAACTGGTGGACAGGCTGCGCAGGCTCATCCCGCGCCAGATGTTCGAGGTGCCCGTGCAGGCCGCTATCGGAGGCAAGGTGGTCGCCCGCGAGACTATCGCGGCAATACGCAAGAACGTGCTCGCCAAGTGCTACGGCGGCGACATCACGCGCAAGCGAAAGCTGCTGGAAAAGCAAAAAGAGGGTAAGGCCCGCATGAAGATGGTCGGCAACGTCGAGATACCGCAGGAAGCCTTTATGGCCGTGCTTTCCCTGGAAGAACCCATCAAGTAGAGCCTCCTGGCTGAATTGGAGAGAGATAGAAGACGTGAGCATGCAGCCCGGACAGAACCCGTACGAGATCCTTCAAGTGCCGCAGGACGCCACGGTCGAGGAAATCGAGGACGCCTACGACTCGCTCTACGATCTGCACGAGCCGGGAGCACGCGCTGGCCGGCAGAGCGAAGTAACTTTCCTTCACAACCTCAACGAGGCGCGCGAGGTGCTACTGGACGACCGTAGACGCGCGGAGCTAGACCAGGCTCTGCTCGAACCCGCAAGGCGTCCTGCTCGGCCCGCCACGTCCCAGGGTGCTGCTCCACGTGCTTCTTCGCGCCGTCGTGGGGAAACCGGGCCGCCACTCGCCGGTACTGCTGGCGACACGAGTGGGACGATGCCCGCGAAGGTCAGGCGCAGGTCGGCGCCCCGCCCCCGGTACGTAGCGCCACCCCAGAACAACCGGCGTAGCATGGTGCTCGTCGGTGGCGTGTTGCTGGTAGTCCTGGTGTTCGCGCTCGCGGCCTTTCTCCTACTTCGCAGCCGCCAGGGAGAGTTGAGCGTGCCGATTGATCCGACACGTGGTGAAGTTATCGCCAGCGTTAACGGCGTACCCATTTACCTGGACGACTGGGAAGAGCGACTTGATCGAGATAAGAACTCGGCGCTTTCCGACCCCCTTTTCGCACCTGTCGTGAACAACTTCCAGGGCGTTACGGGCACCAACATGCTGGACATCCTGGGCTACGACGCCATGGACAAGCTGGTAAATATGGAAGTCATCATGCAGCAGGCGAAGAGAGAAGGTCTGTATCCCACCCCTGCGCAGGAGCAGGGACTGATCAATGAGGCAAAATCAAAAGACCTGGTGGGAGGCACTAGTTTTGAGGCTTTCCTGGCGGAAAGGAATATCACCGAAGCCAAGTACAACCGCACCGTTATCCAGAACGTAGTCTACACCGTCATGGCCGATAAGCACATTCCAAAGGAAGGCACCTCAAGCGCGCGCACGGACGCCTGGATCAAGTGGATCTGCGAGACCCGCAAATCTCACGACGTCCGCCTCATCAAGCAATTCTTCATGGAAACGAACGAGCCTTGTACGAGCGGCCTACCTAGCGACTTACCACTGCCTGGCGTGGAACAGGAAGAAATACCCGACGACCTGCCGACCGCGGTCGTGCCCGCACCCAACGCGGACGCCACGCCAGCACCCTGACCGTGCACACCTCACCTGACATGCTGGAGCACCTGGGCCGCGTCGCCGAAGAGTCGGCCCGCGCCGCCGCGGTGGTAGCCCTGTCCGGCTTTAGAGGTGAAATGGAGGTTCGGAGCAAAGGGCGCAAGGACCTCGTGACTGAGTTCGACACAGCCGCTGAGGACCGCGCGGTGGCGATCATCAAGAGGCACTTCCCCGAACACGGCATCCTGGCCGAGGAGAGTGGTGCCAGCTACGAGGAGCACGCCACACCCCGCTACCTCTGGGCTATCGATCCCATCGACGGCACCCACAACTATGCCATGCAGCTCCCCTACTGGTGCTGCTCGGTGGCGGTAATCGACTCGGTGGAGAAGGTGGTGCTGGCGGCGGCCGTGTGCGATCCCGTCCACGAGGAGACCTTCCTGGCGAAGGCCGGGCGGGGTGCGTTCCTGAACGGCAAGCCGATGAAGGTGGCCGCGTTGAACGATATTGAAGATGCGACGCTGGCTTTCGACATCGGGTACGACCCCGACATTTCGAGCCGCATGCTGGACCTGACCGCTGTAGTACAGCCACGGGTACGCCGGGTGCGCCTGCTTGGCTCGGCCGTGCTGGCCCTGACCTACGTCGCCGCGGGACGCTTCGACGCTTACTACCACCTGAATCTCAATCCCTGGGATATCGCGGCCGCCTCACTCCTCGTCAAAGAGGCCGGGGGCCTGGTCACCGACTGGGACGGGAAAGAGGCGGGGGCCACCGGGGGTGACGTAGCGGCTGCCAACCCTATCTTGCACCCGCAATTGTTGCGGCTGCTAGGCTCGTCCAAAAAGCATCCCCTTAGCGAATGAAGCAGCGGGCTGCTAAAGGCGCAGCAAGCGTGCGGCGTTGCCTCCAAGGACCGCTTCAAGTTGCTCTTCGCTCAAGCCGCTAGAACGTACACGCTTGAGGAACTTGTCCTGAGAAAGAAGCGGGAAATCTGTGCCCCACAGGATGCGCTCGGTGCCCACAAGTTGGGCGGCAATGGGGAAGATATCGAAGTTATAGAGGTATGTAGACGCCGCACTGTCATAGTAGACGTTTCGGAGAGTCTCACGCACCTCCGGCATCAACTCGTAAAAGGGCAGGCCGCCGCCCCAGTGCGCGAGCACGATCTTCAGGTCGGGGAAGTTAGAGGCCAGTTTGAGCAGGCGCGGTGGGGTAATCGTGCCCTTGCCGGGGTAATCGTGCCCCAGCGGCTCGCTGCTGTGGGTGAGCAAGGGTCGGTCGTGCTGCAACAGCACCTCCACGGAGTCGGCCAGCACCCACTTTGCCTCGATGTCGTAGCGTTGGCTGTCGGGACCGACCTCGCCCAAACCCATCAAGCCACCGCTCAGGCACCGGTCAAGCTCTTTGGCGTCACCGGCGGCCAGCGGCTGCACAATGGCAAACCCTATCAGCTTATCGGGAAAGCAGCTCACAGCATCCAGGATGTAGCTGTTGTGCTCGCGGCACAAACCACCATCGCGCCACGGGAACCCCAGTACCACTGTGCGGTCTACGCCTGCCGCCTCCATCGAGGCCACCACGTCCTCCGCGGAGGCAAGTTTGTGCTTAGGGTCCGCGTAGAGCGTGCCGAACCAGGCTTCACGCTCCAGGAACTCCTCGCGATTGGTACGCACTTCGTCCGGAAAGACATGCGTATGGAAGTCGATGATCACCCGGCCAGTTTAATGTGAGCCTAGTGACTTGTCAATTCCGGTACGAGACGTAGGAACTGAACGCGAAGACTCCGAGACGCCAGGGTCTCAAGTTGGAGTTAGGCTTCTCGTTTCAGCTCGATTTTGCCGGGGGCAGGGTTGCCGACGGTGGCGGGTTGGGGACGTACCGTCTGGAGATAGCCGACGAACATAACCAGCACGCCCAGCACCATCGTCGGGTAGAAATAATCGTCGTTCTCCATCAGGCCCTTTATTGTGCCGCCGAACGCCACAAGGAAAGTACCAAGGGCTATCAAGAAGACCCCGATCATCCTGTCCTTCATAATGCGCTTGCGCCAGAAGACGATCCCGGAGTAGAGCGCGCCCGCGATTACGATCACGGTGCCCCCACCGCTGAAGATGGCGGCCAGCCAGCGGGGAGTGCGGTCAACTGTAAAGAGGGCGCTCCATTCAACGAAGTGGCTGTCAGCCAGGGGCCTCGGGTCTATGGGCACCGAGTAGAGCGAGTAAACGGCGTAGGCCGACATTACCAGCGTGACCCACATCGCGACCGTCGCGACACGTCCCTTGAAAAGCAAGAAGATCGTGCCCAGCGCGAGGAAGCCGACGTTCAAGATTGCCCCGGTCAGGTAGTAAGTCCGTGCGAGCAAGGGGTTCCAGCCACCCGACACATCAGCGTAGACCTGGCAGGCAGCGCCAATTCCGAACAGCAGAAACGCCACGGCCCACGCAAATTCGTGCGGCCGGCGCTTGCCCCCGAAGTAACGATTAAGTAGCACAATCGCAAACGCGCCTGCGATGACCGTAGCGGAAAGGGGCAACATCGTCAATACTGGGAAAACGGGCATCAACGCTCCTCCTGTCGTGACTCGCGCGGGCCGGGGGCCTTGCAGTCCCACAGCAAATCTAGTGTACACAAGCGGGGGGCACTGAGCAAGTAAATTAGTCTTAATATTCCATGAACGCAGTTCGCAATACCTTAGCCAGAAGCTGGTAGGCCGGGTAGAAGGTCCGCCTAGCAATGGTTTGGACCCTACGCTTACTATTCTTTGTAGGGTCTCGTATAGTTTGAGAATCACCACGCACGAACATCTCACGTTCTAAGGGTAGTTGAGGCCGGCTTGTCTCACCGAGTATGAGAATGGCCTGCTCTTATCTCGAATAAGTTGAGAATAGGCTCCGCTCCAGAGTTAACCTTGTCTCACAAAGGTCGAGAATACCCGAGTGCAAATGCAAGCGGGACAAGGCTGCACTGAGCGCGCGTCTCCACGTGGCGCTGAATCCCATATCACAGCCATTGGCATCTGTCTCCGCAGTGGCTACTGCAAACCATGCAGCGTGTGAGCGCGCGTTTCTTGAGTACGCGCAAACGTCAACAGGCATCAGCCAACGAGAGTGTTTACGACACGACTGCTGACTCCGTCTCGCGTGAGCTATGTCCTAATGATTCGCTTTTCACGGATGATACCAGGCCCCTTACCTCAACCTGGGAGGACTGCAAATAAGACATAGTCGTGTATCGTGTGGGTTCTTCGGCTAAAAACCTGACCGATTTTCCCTTGACATGCTGCTCAGCGTTCCCATATACTGCGATTGCTTACCTGGAGTGTTCTTCTGACCCTGTACTTTTAAGACGTTCTAGTCAGGCAGCCATAATCCAGTTCTTAACGATTTCTCTTACGGTGGCAGTCGAAAATCTGTTCCACCCGCGGAGGACCTGGATTAGCAGGCCGTCAGTTTTGTGTGCCTGAAGGACGAGGGGACCGGTTACTGGCGGTAGCAAAGTACGGGGTAATTAGTACGTGGGTTTCTCAGTGGCGTCATTATAGTGTCGCTGAAGTGTTGCTGGGCAAATAGAACGCGTATAGACTGAACGTCCCCATTTGCTTGGCTCGGCAAGCCCGTCTCCTCCCCTTAGTTGTTGGCCCGGAGCTATCATGGGTCTTCTACCATGATGAGTGTCCTCATTACTGAGCACACTCATAGTAGCCATGCTTCCGGGCAAAGACGACATAGCCTCCAAGTAGACACAAGCAGATCAAGCAGCCCAAGCAGTCCAAGAGGACACTCTCATCTGTCTGCAACTGTACCGGTGTACCGGTGCCAGTCGCACGCAGCAGTGTCTTCACGCAGTGTCTTCACTAGGTGGACTGCACCCATTGTGGCGCCGTGCGCGCACTCAGAAGGAGCAAGCCCCCATAACACCCGATTGTGTGTTTAGACGTCCTCGTACGTTGAACGATATCACTGAAGAATCACAGGAGTAGAATCACCACCATGCGTAGCTCACGACCACATCGACGTTTCGCTTTGATCTCACGGTCACAAGCTTCTTTATTTCCCCCTATACCGTTCCGGCGAAATACACTGCGCCGGTTGAACGCCCTCGTCAGCATGGTGGTAGTGCTGTCAATGTTGCTAAGTCTGGTGGACCTCAGCTTTTTTGCCAGGGGAGCTGGCGCAGCCACCGCTAGCTCTGTGGGTTCAAATGGGTCCAACGATGCCCTGGCCCAAGCGCAGCGGGTCGCGCCGCTTGATCCATCTAGGCCGCCCGCCGGCTACAAGATAGTATCTCCCACGCCCGCCCCCAAACTCACCCCCATACCGAATACCAACTATGAAGACCAGGCCCTCGATAGAAAGCGCGATGATCTACTTGCAGCGGTGAACTCGTTACCCGCTGCCACGGAGAACACGACCGGCGCGCAAGTAAAGAATAACTCTGGTGGTAAAGTTCGCAGCCAGGACGGTCTCCTGACAATAGGAATTCCGAGCAATGTCGTTTCCGACACCGCTACTCTTGACGTGCAGGTTAAGAAGGTCGCCCCGAAGAAGGGCGATCCCAAGTCATTACGCAAAGGCCGTCCGCTCCTCTATAACTATGAGCTTACCGCAATATCCGGCAAGACCAAGAAGAAGGTTGACAAGTTCAGCAAAGACGTGGTGCTCGTTTGGTCGGTGACTGCTAAGGAGCTGGCTGCCGCGGGTGTATCGGGTTCCCGGCTGGTAGTAGTCACCTATGACGAACAACGACAGGACTGGGTCGAGGTACCCTCCCTTTGGGACCCTGCCACCAACCAGCTGATTGCAGTGGCGAACCATTTTAGCAGCTGGGGAGTCGATAATGCCTTCGACAAGGTAAAGAACTACCTGCCCAGCGTCAACAATTTTGAAGTAGATCTTCAGAGCGGTACGGCCAACGTCAGCTACCCCCTGAATCTGCCTGCGGGTCCCGGCGGATTCGGTCCCAAAGTGTCTTTGAGCTACAACTCGGGCAACATCGACCGTGTTGCGCCCGACCAACAGGGCGCTTCCTTCGTGGGTTACGGCTGGACGCTTTCCACTAGCTACATAGCCGCCACTCAGCATCACTTCGGAGAGTGCGACGGTACAGGCTATCACCCCTGGACGGCTTCCATAGTGATGGACGGGGCGAACGGCGACCTCGTGAGGGGCACCGATGGGTACTGGCACACAGCTGATGAAACCTTTACCAGAGTGCAGTACGTTCAGGGTAGCACCCGCGCCACCGATTCCTGGGTGGCCTGGAGCAAAGAGGGCATAAAATACGAATTCGATCAGAACGCCCTCGTCAGCGACAATTGTGCCCAACCCTATGGCCGCACGTCCTACAAGTGGATGCTCAGTCGCGCCACCGACGCAAGCGGCAATGTCGTCAACTACACGTACAAGTGGCAGGATGGCTCCACGGTCATCACCAATACCGCGACCCTCAAAGACGTCGAACCTACCCAGGTAGACGCCACCAACCCCGACAAGACACGGGCCGTCTATCCCAGCCAGATCACTTACGGAGCAGGCGGTAACAAGATACGGGTGATGTTTGACGTAGTGTCTCGCGTGAACGAGAACAACACGGATGATATCACCGATGCCGATATCGAAAGTGACATCTACCAGGGCTTCCGCATCAACAAGATACGTGTCGAGCGGAAGCAGGAAACAATGCCCGCGCCGCTGCCGGCGGGGTGCAACACAACTACAGGTTATTGCCTGCTGCGCCAGTACGATCTGACGCAAACATATGACATACTCTTACGAGCCTTGGTTCCTAACTGTGACCCTAACGATCCGGATTGCGACCCCACCGACCCCAATAACTTCTCACGATATCCGCACCTGACCCTTACCACCATCACCGAGCGTGGCAGTGATGGGGTGACTCAGTTGCCAAGCTCTACCTTCGAATATATTACTGAGAATTGCTGCCCTGGCAATTACTTCCAGCGAGAGGACGAGGGTCACTTATTCTGGGCTCGAAACGGCCGCGGTGGGTCCGTCGGATTTTACTATGACGCTGCGGGTGGGGATGTCAGCAAGTGGTACCGCAGAGTACGAGCCAAACGTATCAGGGATGGGATCGATCCCAACAATCCCGCGCCTTCCGGAGGAAGCACCGCGCACGACTTCAAATACTTCTACGATTACAGAGGTGCCACAGATAACGGGCCTCATATCTCCGAAGAGGTTACGCAAGTCAAACCTCTGCATAATGAGTACACTGAGTTTCGTGGTTTTGCCTGGGTGCGCGTTCAGGACCCGATGGGCCAGGTAACCGATCACTACTTCAGCCAGACAGACGACTTCAAGGGTAAAGAGTGGCGCGTGCAGGTGGGCAAGGTGGACGTCTTTGCCGACAACATGAGCACCTCCCCTCCGGGTACCAACTGGACCACCTCCGGGTCGGTCGTTGGCACTACCGACTATCTCTCCTCCACCAACACTGTATGGCAGGTGCCGCCCGGTGGCGCAATGACACGTCCCATCAACATAGGGTACACCAGTTCACCCGGCACTTATCAGCGCGGGGCGGACGGGTACGATGTGTCCTCTCGCTTCATGCTACGCAAAGTTGGCTCCGATACGAACAACAATCTCAACTTTGCGGGTACTTGGAAGCTGGAGAATACCAGTGGCAATGGCGAGTACTGGGGCTTGCGTATAGCACGCAAGTGGAACCCCAGCATCCCCGCCTATGAGTTCGATGCTACCGCAACGTGGGCTACAATGCAAGGCTCTACCCTGGTCACCGGCACGCGGAGTCTGTCGAGATGGGATACCCCTGGCCGACCCTACAGGCTTGACGGTCTGCCGGTGGACACGTGGTATTGGGTGCAATTGCATACCTCACCCGATGGTCGCTATGCCTTGGAACTGCATCAAGATGACTATCTCACCCATGATCGTCCCGGCCCCCGTCCCACCAAGTTTGGGGATTACATATCAATAAGATCTTCAGATGTCGCGGACGGCGGCGGCAAGATTCCACTGTTCGCACGGGAGCAAAAGTGGAAGTTCAAGCAGGAAGTTACAGGTGATGGCAACTACGTTGCTCACATAGATGATTACGCCGAGTCTCGGACCATCTATTCTCAAACGGATGCCGAGTACGCCAACTTTACCAAGACACGCGCGTCAGAGTCGATCCAGGCTGAGACCGCCAAGGTAAACGCAAGCTACGCACTGGTGGGCCTTGCCAATAACATGGGCGGCCTGAGCATCCGCTTCTCTCCTTTGACGGAAAGTTGGGATACCAAGTTCGGTGAAGGCACTGAGCTATGGCAGGACCGGACGGGCAAGAAAGAGTTCAATTATGACCCCCGGTATGGCACGCAGGTCTCGGTGAACGAACATGGTAATGTCCGATTCTACTCCGTTGCCGAGGAGCGTAGCACCCGCGCTACTACCGTCACCATCAGCAATACGACCACCTATATCGCAGGCAAGATCGGGCGGACCCGTAACTACAATGGCATAGAGGGCAACGCTAATGCCACCCTTGCCGCCGAGACACTCTATTACTACGACAACCAAACTTCTCCTGGGGTAATCCCAGCAGGGGGTGCTGGGTTAGTTACTAAAGTAGAAGATGTAGGGGTACTAAATGGGGCTTATAACGGCCAGTCTACCACGGGCCAGAGCAGGTATGACGCGCGTGGCAATCAGACTGTTACGATCGATGCCAACAACGTACCTATCACCACTACCTTCGATCTGTACTATCAGTCGTTCCCAGTACAAGTTGCCAGACCGAATGGCAGGACAGAGTTTACTGATTTCGACTTCACCAAAGATGTAATCTCCAGCACGGTAGACTTGAACGGCACTCGTACTACGTTCCGGTATGACATCCTTGGCCGGCCGTTCACTAGCTGGATAGCTGGCTTCGGCAGCGAAAGTTCACCAAACGAGAAGTACACGTTCTCCGATCTTAACCAGGCCAGCGTTACACCGCCATTCCGTATTACTTACGAGAAGAGGTTAGGCACCACTGCCGGCACCAACGAGACGACGTGGCAGACGCGCTGGTTTGACGGGATCGGTCGCACTCTTGAAGACGTGTCGCTAAAGAACCCGGCTACGTCTGAGGTTGTTGTAGTGCACAACACTTACACCGTTACTGCTCAACTAGAGAGCACTAGCATGCCCTATACAACTACGGGCACCATGACGCAGTATGCGGCCCCCAACCTGAGTAAACCCAAGACCACCTTCAACTATGACGGGGCAAACCGGACGACCATGGTGGTGAACCCCGACAACACAGCAGTCATATACAACTACATGTGGCCCGAAGCAAGTGGCGTGCGGGATGAGAGCGGCAACCTGCAAAAGTGGAAGCACGTTGACGGCCTGCTCAGGACTGACTGGGCTGTGGACTATGACTATACGTCCAATCCCGTCGCCGCCACTGAGGTACATTACACCTATGATGCCCTTGACCGCATGACCGCGGTACAGCGGGACAAGTGGGGTCGAAACAGCACCGTTACCATCGGTTATGACGGTCTGGGGCGCAAGCGAGCTGTCAACGATCCTTCTCAAGGTACGTCCGAGTACGACTACGACGCAGCTGGTAACATGACCGTGCAGCGGGACGCGCTCTACTTAAGCAACGCCACCCAGTATGCTGATCATCAGATCTTCTACCGGTACGATGCGATGAATCGCGTGACCGGCAAGTACTATGGCCAGGCGCACTACAACAGCAACTTGCCAGACGTGAAGTACCGCTATGATAACGACCTTGGCGATGCTGCTACCAAGTTCTCGTGGGGCCAACTGCGCCACGTAGAGGTAACGTTGCAGGGCCAGGGTGCAAGCAAGGCCAACGGTCACGGTTTCGAATACGACGCCCGCGGGCTAGAAACAGCCGAGGTAATAACCACCACTTACACCTCACGCCAGTACAGGGTAGGCACAACGTATGACATTGGCGGACGGGTGGCCTCCTTGACTTACCCCGATCCCGACGCGACCAAGGAACAAGTTACCCTGAGTTATAACGCCCAGGGAGGTGGGCTACCCCAGTCGCTTGCTACCAACAAGAGCACGGTGTGGCCTGTGTACAATGCTACCTATAACGAGCGCGCGCAGATTACCCTCCTCGATCAAGGTAGTAACTCCCCTGTAAACGATCACCTGATTACAACGTACGGTTACGATGATGCTACTACGAAGCGTGGTTTGCTTAGCAGGACTAGAGTTACCTCTAACGGCGGGAGTGCGCTGCACCTCGACCTGAACATGGCCTACAGCCCGAGCGGTAACGTCACGGAAATACGGCAGATAGCTGGGAGTGCCGGCAGCTCCACCAATCCTACCTTTACTAACACTTTCACTTACGATGGCTTAGACCGCCTGAAGAGTGCTGCCTCTACAAGTTCAAGTATCTTCCCGACGGAACAATACACATATGGCTCTACCGGGCGACTTGAATCACGCACGATCGGTGGCACTAACTACAACTACGCGTACAACGACAACGCCAATGGTAACGGCATTTATCCTGACAAGCCTGTAGCTTACAGGAACTATCAGTATGGCTACGATGCTAACGGCAACCAGACCACGCGTACTAACACCGCCACTAGCTCAACTCAAAACCGCACCTTCGATCCAGAGAACCGCCTGGTCAGCATCGTGGAGGGTAACACCACAACTGAGTTCGTCTACGATGGCAATGGTAGTAGGCTTGTTAAGAGTGTGTCTACCGCTCCACCCGCACCTGCCAAGACGGCGCTGTTGGTAGTGGATAATCCTGCCGCTATCAACGCTGCTGATACCGCGATAAAGGCCCGACTTCAGTCCTTGGGCTTTACGGTGACGGTGAAGGACGACGACCTGGTTGCTGCTACGGACGCTACAGGCAAGACGCTGGTCTTCGTATCCGCCACTTCCATGTCCACAGCCATCAACACCAAGCTGCGTGACGTGGCTGTGCCGGTGATCAACTCCGAAATCTACCTGATGGACGACCTGGGCATGACCGACACTCCAACCACTCAGATGGGGGCTTACACTCACACCGGGGTGAAGATAGTCGATCCCTCACACCCGCTGGCAGGTGGGCTGACCGGGGACGTGACAGTAAACACGCTAGCTTCCACTAAAGTTGCGTGGGCTATACCTAATGCCAACGCCATCAAAGTGGCTACCGTCGTAGACGATACAACTCTGGCGACCGTCTTCGGCTACGCGCCTGGCGCTCAGATGTACGGTCTGACGGCTCCCGCTAAGAGGGTGGGTCTCTACACCTACAACGACACCGCCGCTTATCACACCGCCAGTGGCTGGACCCTCTTTGACGCCGCGGTTCGCTGGGCGACAGCCCCTAGCGGTACCACAGCTACCGGGGCAACCCGGATGTTGTACGTAAGCAACCTCTATGAAGAGAACATTTCCAACCCTGCTGACTCAACCCCTCCATACACCTCATACTATTACCTTAACGGGAAACTAGTGGGTATGAGACATGCCAATCAGGCAGAACCGACGATGGATGGGCAAGTACGCGCAGTAGGAGATCATCTGGGTAGCGCCACATTGTTGGTAAATTCCAGTGCTCCACCTGCGGTCGTAGAGCGCAGGTACTACAAGCCCTATGGCGAAGTGGCCTGGCAGACTGGTATCAGCCAGACGGAGATTGGGTACTCAGGGGAACGCCTGGATGGTGAAACTGGTCTGATCTACTATGGGGCCAGGTTCTATGATCCCGTCCTGAGCTACTTTATCTCTCCAGACTCTACGGTGCCTGATCTTTACAACCCGCTCGACTGGAACAGGTACACCTTCGTTCGGAATAACCCACTTCATTACACTGATCAGGGTGGACGTCACCCAGCGGTTGTGCTGTTGGTCGGCCTGGTAATAGTGGCCAAGGTAGCCTCCGTACTGATTGACTATGGGTGGACGGCCTGGGACATCGTGAACAGTGTCGGTGTGCTAATGGACCCCGACGCGTCCGATGAGGCCAGGGCAGAAGCTGGTTTCAATATATTCCTCGCCTTAGCTTTGGAAGGATTGGAACCGGACGAAGTTCTGCCGGTGAACTTACCAATAGACGACGTTGTGCGGCATGGCATCATCGCGGGGGCGAAACAAGGCGCCGCCCAAGCGGCCAAAAAGCTGGGCAAGAAGGTTGCGAGCAGCGTAGTCAATGCCGCTATCAAGTTCGACGGTAAGATCGACAGCTATGCGAACCTGGTGAGTCTAAGAAAGAAGAGTGGTGTAAATGGCAACGACGTAAACATACATCATCTCCTCGAAAAGCGCTTCGCCGCCCAGTTCGGCATCAGCAACACAAACGACATCCTATCCGTTGGGCTGGCTGCCGAGTTCCACAGGCAAGAGGTAACCTCGAGACTGTTCACAGCCTTAAATACAGACAAGAGCCACACCTTCCAGGATATATGGAACGCCTACAGTGATGTGTACGGCCATGACCTGGGACAATGGGGTTGGTTGGACCTTCTTTGGGATAAATACTTTGCCAACAAGGGGATTATCAGAGAAAGGGAAAAGAAATGAGAGACGTAGCATCCTTCACACTCAGTTGGGGCGACCGATACGGTCGCCCCACCAAATCGGTGCAGGAGCAGGCCAGGGACCAACACCTGGTTCGTGACATCTTGGCCCATATAGGCCAGGAAGCCATGTTCGAGCCGGGCACGGAATCCTATCCGCTTGAGCTTGAGGTTGGCAGCGAAGCATTTAAGATCCTGGTCCAGGACTTGCAGGCCAGACCTGATCTGTTAGGCACGCACGTGAGGGTCGAGCGGTCCTATGGCAAGAGAGATCTGGAAACAGCAGAGCTACTGGTATGGCGACCCACCAATCAGGCTATTGAGGATGATTACTATTCTCTTTACTCCAGCGGGGTCGCAAAAAACGAACTGGAGGAGGTAGGACCCTTATATAGAAGATGCCCCACCTGTGGTACACCTGTCCAACAAGTACGAGACCTGGTACTCAACAAGACCCTCATGGGTAAGAGGCACCTTTCCCGGACGTACTCGTTCGAGATCGTCATATCGGCTCATATGGCTCACGTCCTGCAAGACTACGGGCTGACGGGTTTCAAGCTCCGCACAACTGGACACTACAAGAAAGGGTACAAGAATGAACCAACATTGTACCAGTTAGTGCCGGACAGCAACCTTCCACCTATGAGTTCGCCGCCAACTGAATTTGAGCGTGTTCAACATTGCCCGGACTGCCACCGCACAACTCAGTTCATCCGGCATAATCACTCCTGGGGGGAGATAGAGTACCGGCAAGAAGGTGAGATCTATTACCCCGGCGCGGTCCTGGAGGAGGCAAAAGACTTCAACTATACCAGCGAATGGATAGGCGAGCGTCTAGTAGCACATCCTTACGTAGTAATCAGCCAGCGGGTATATCGCTTGCTTCGGGAGCATGAATTGCGCGGCTGGACTGCCGAACCCCTGCGCATACTCCGCTAAATCGGCTACTTTCCGCTGCCGTGCTTGATAGCTGCGGTAATCGACTTTCAGTGCTCCTGAAAGTAGTAGTTCAAAGCCCAGGCACTGAGCGATCTCTGCTATCACTACGTCCGTTCTTGCTTTTCAACAAGAGCACTGCAAAGAGGGGAGGCTGTACAGCCTCCCCTCTTTGCAGTGCTCTTAGTCTGTAGCTCTTGTAGCTCTAGCGAATGCCTGGCCTCGTCCGGTCTCCACTCTTTGCTCGCCAGTATTGGTAGGCAGTGAGCACTGCGGACGCAAAGGCCAGGATGACTCCTATCACTGTAGCCACAGGGAATAAGATTTCCATGTTACACCTCCGAGATAACCTTGCAGATGATTCTCAAACTATATGAGACCCTACATGTAGGGTCTCGCAAACAATGAGAATCGTAACATGAAGTTTGAGAATCTGTCTCACATAGTTTGAGAATCAGTGAACGAAAAGATTGAGAATGCACTACACGGATACCCGGCGTATCACGAAGTTTGAGAATCCCCTACTCAGACGATATGCAGAGGTTGAGAATCCCCTGCACGGATGCCCGCCTGGAGCGCACTCCACCTGGTCAACACTCGTACTTACAGCAGTCCTCTCAGGGCTGACCCAGGTATGTGCCCAGCCTCTCAGCAGACCCTCCAGACTAGCTGCTTCAACACCACGCTACCATGCTGTTCTATCAAGTAGCACCGCCCTCTGCAATGTGCCGCTTAGAGACACCACCGTGCCTGTCGTCAAATGACGGAATATCACCGCGCGAACGAGCAGAGACCCTAATCTGGTATAAGGTCTCTGGCAATGTCCCCTTATGTGTTCAACCTGGCAAACTTTTTACACTATTAGTACAATTATGCAACGCTGAAGGCGCTAGGGAGGGTAAACCGTGCGGAGCTGGTCTCTAAAATACCGCCCTCGCCCTCGCTCTGTTCATACGTGTGCGAGAGCCATTACATCATCTCTTGCGCGCGCCTATATAGCGCATAGCCCACGGTCGAGGGGCTGAGTACCACCTACCCTATAGATGTAGCTGTTTTGGCGTTCCTGCGCTCCAGAACGGGTACGAATAACGAGAAAACCATGTATGTGCTGAGGGAAAAACAAGCAGAGGCGCTCATCGACGCTCACCTATCCGAGCGGGGTTGGAGACTGACCGATTTTAGTACGACCGAGCGAGGCTATAAGTTACCTTCGGGCCGCGAAGCCGACTACGTTTTCAAGATCAATGGCAAGGTCGTAGCAGTCTTAGAGGCGAAGCGTCCAGGCTCATCGCTACCTGCGGCACTGGACCAGGCACGCGGCTACGCTGAGGAACTCGCCTCACGCGGGTTTGACGTACCTCTAATCTTCGCCAGCGACGGCTATATGTGGCTGCGCCAGCACCTTGCGGCGCGCACGTTGCCCGAGACTCTGGCGAACTTCCCTACCCTTGCCGAATTCAAGGCTTTCTTCAACCCACAGATTGAGACTTTGCTAGCCGACCTGCGCTCCTACCAGCGGGCCGCAGTGTCACAGGTGTATGCCTCCATTACGAACGGGCGGCAGCGCATGTACTTGCAAATGGCGACTGGCACGGGCAAGACGCTGACTGCCGCCGCCGTTATTGGCAAACTGTTCCAGGAGCGCTTGGGACGCCGCTTCCTTTTCCTCGTGGACAGAGATGCGCTGGCCGAACAAGCGGTCAAGAAGCTAACCGAGGCCCTCGGACAGAATTTGTCGGTTGTGCGGCTGACCGGAGATAAACGGGAACGCAGCGCCGACGTGCTGGTGGGCACTATTCAACACCTGGCAGCAGGCGAACGTTATCGGCGCTGGCCCAGCGACTCAATCGACGTTATTTTTCTGGACGAGTGCCATCGCTCCTACTTCGGGGAGTGGTACGGCATAGTGGAGCACTTCCGTAGCGCCGGAGCTAAGATCATTGGCCTCACCGCCACTCCTTCAGACAAGGAGACAAGCAATACAGACCGCTACTTTGCAGATGAGGGCGCACAGCGCGGCCCTATTTTCCGCTATACCTTCCGCCAGGGCGTGGACGACGGCATTCTAGCCAACGCGCAACACTATAAGTTCTTCACCAACGTAGACTTGCACGGCGTGCAGTACATGGGCTTCGACTTTGAGCCGGAAGCGCTGGGCCGCACCGTGGATGTGCCCAAGCGCAACGAGCTGATAGCTAACAAATACTTTGAGATCATCAACAGTGTTGAACCAGTGAAGACTATAGCGTTCGCGGCCAGCATCGCGCACGCCAACAACCTTCGTTACGCTCTGATCCGCGAGTACAACCGCCGTAACCAGTTGCCTCCGAACGACGCTCGCGCTGAGGCGTTCATAGTGGCGATCCACAACCAGTCACTCAAGGCGCGAGAGCATATACAGGAGTTTCAGCGCATCAACGGACCAATTAAGATAGCGATTGGCGTTGGTATGCTCGATACAGGCATAGACGCGCCGGACGTTGAAGTGCTGCTAATGGCGCGGCCCACGAAATCGAAGGTGCTGTACGTACAAATGAAAGGGCGCGGTACGCGCAAATGCCCGGAGACCGGGAAGGAAGAATTCACCCTGGTCGATTTTGTTGACATCGGGCGCGTAGAAGAGGTGGTAACGGACCAAACACCCGGTATTAACGATATTGACGAATACGATATTGTGCGGCGCTCCGCAGGGTCCGGTGCCAGGCAAGGCGTGCAGCGGTACGAGCATGGTGGAGAGGAAGACGACGATCAAGAGGAGAATGTCGAGGATACACGTCCTGAGCAAATGATAATTGCGGATGTGCCGGTGTGGGTTGAGGTAAGCGAGCTAATAAAGCCGCAGGACCTGAAAGCGCTCACACAGCAGATCGAAGCGCAGCTACCAAGAGCCTGGGAGCGCGAGGCAAAGCGCGAGAGGCTAGCCCAGGCCATAGCCGCTTGGCGCTATTTCCGAGGAGAGGTATCGGTCGAGCCACGCTACCTTGAGGAGATGGGTTTCGATCTTGAGACGCTCCGTGACCTGTACGGGGAAGTCACGGCCAGCTTCGAGGAGTTCGTAGCGGTCGCTGAAGGACGCACCAGCTTTGAGACCTTGCGGCGGCGGACTACACTACAGCAATTCGCTGAGGAGCACCATCTGAACGAGGAACAAACCCAATTGCTTATCATGCTTACAGACTTCCTCCAAAGTAACCCACGTCTCAGTGGCTCGCAACTGTTGCGTTCGCAGTGGCTCCATTCACGGGGGGGCGCACGTACTATCGAGCGGCTCTTCGGCTCGCTTAAGCAGTACATGGAACTCGGTAGGCTGGCGGTGGCGAATGGAGCGGTTGCTGACCCGGAAACGGGCTAACCGTGAGCCAGATACAGATAACACTGCTTGCCAACGGCATACATTCACTTGAGCGCGGCTTTGAGACGCTCAATGCTGCCCTGCCTACGGACATACATGCTGAATGGTCAGCAAATAGCCAATTGTTGCTCAAGGAAGCTATCATGTTCATGCACCAGGGTGTAGAACTGCTCCTGAAGCAGATGCTGGCTCAACAGAGTGACTACCTCATATTCAGTGATGTCCAAAAGGCTGCTGTTGCCGTCCTAGAGGCCCGCAAGCAAAACATGAGCGTCTTCGACTTGAAGCCTCCACATACGGTCAGCTATGAAGAGGCCATAACGCGAGTACGTGCCTTCGTAGACCCCCCTGAACTGGACGAAACGTTAGTACGCAAGTTGCTTGAGCTTAATCGCTTGCGCAACAGCGTTGAGCACTACGCACTTCAGGCAGACCGTAATGCCACTGTGCGGCTACTAGCCGAGTTACGGCCAGGATTACTCGACCTTTTTTCTAAACATATACCAGACTTTGCAACCGAGGCAACAATCTTGCTTAAAAGGGCGAACCGGACTCGAAATATGGCGGCCTACTTGCTACGAGAGTTGAAGCCTTAAGTGCAGAGTGCCAGATGAACGACAGCATTAATTTGGACAACTTTGGCCGGATGATGAACGACAGCATTAATTTCGACAACTTTGGCCGGGTGTTGTGGAGGGTTGCCAATACCCTGCGTGACGACACTTTGCAGGCAACACAGTACCTGGAAGAGTTCTCCTATTTCTTCTTCCTCAAACTGTGGGACGACCGCGAGCAGACGGATGAGGTACAGTTGAAGGGCCTTGAGGAGGGAGACTGGTACATTCCCTGGATACCCGAAAAATATCGCTTCTACAACTGGTCACGCAGGCCAACTGAGTGGGCAACTCAACACGGTTTTCGCAATGAGCTGGACTTCATCCACAAGTTGTTCGAGGATTTGCAGACACTTGGTGACGTAATCTCCGTTACGACCGATTATGAAGCGGGAAGGCTCGACAACAAACTAAAGGATGTTCCTGAAGGACAGCTAGATATTAGAGCCGAAGAATACGCGGGTAGGTATTACTTCCGCTGCCCGCCTAAATCACCCGACGCTCACATCTTTGCAAGTGAAGTATCTCACTTTGTGGATCGGGACCTAAGCCTTCATCGCAAGATATTCAAGGACTACGCCCCTCGGGTGCGCTACGCCTCCACTGTACGCGCGCTTGCAGAGCGTTTGCGCGAGTTGGAATTGCCGGCAGACGCGGAAGGGAGGCGCACCTGGGACGTTCTGGGGCGTGCCTACGAATTTGTGGTTGATAAGCTGGGCGAACAACAACAGTACGGCCAATACTTTACTCCTAGACATATTATTCAGGCGATGGTTGAGATGGCGCAACCATCGCTGGCAGACAGTATTTACGACCCGGCATTTGGCACGTGTGGTTTTCTCGTCATTGTATACCTTCAGCTCCAAAAGCAGATTGGACGTCTGCCCTACAGCGAACGAGAGGCTGCGTGGACGCGGCTCAAGACCAGAACCATCTATGGTACTGAAAAGGCTCCTGACGTGTTCAAGCTGGGCCTGATGAACATGGTACTGCACGGCGATGGCAACAGCAATCTACAGCCCGACGATTCACTACAGCCAAAGGCCCAGATGGATCACAAAGAGGCTCATACTCTGATCCTTGCCAACCCTCCCTTCGGTCCACTGGCTCAGGAGCGCACCGACAGAGCGGCATTTGCTGACTACGCCAAGCAATATGATCTCCTTTTCATGCAGCACATTATGCAGTCATTGCAGGAAGGCGGTCGTGCCGTAGTGGTCATTAAGGAGGGCTTCTTGTTTGATGGTAAGAGGGCTTACGTGAACACACGCAAGCGCCTCGTGGATGACTATGATGTGCAGGCTGTTATTTCGCTGCCGAGTGGCGTGTTCAATCCTTACTCCGGCGCTAAAACGAGCATCATCATATTCCGCAAGCCTCGCCCTGGTGCCGATACTACAAAGAGGGTTTGGTGCTATGACTTGCGTAGTGATGGCCGCAACTTGGGTGCAACTAGACAGGTCTTGGACCCAAGCAGGCCCGACGGGGACCTACCAGACATGGTAGCTCGTTGGCGCGGTCACGCTGAGCGAGAAGGCCCGAAGAGCTGGTATGCGGATGTAGCGGAGATACGTGCTCATCAGTACAACTTGACGGCGGGCCGCTACGCGCCCCCGGAGGTACAAGCTACAAGCCACATCGCGCCAGATGAACTAATCAACCGTGCCATTGAACTGGAGAAGAGCATCGTTGAAGACTTGGAAGAGTTACTGAAGCTCGTGGATTGAGGGACGTATGGTAACAACTCCACAAGGTCTGTCTAGGACAACACGAGGCTACTGGAAACTGCGCCCACTGAGCAGTGTGGCGTTTCCCGTTCAGCGCGCGGTGCGGGTTGAGGCAGGTGAAACTTATCGGACGTTAGGTATCCGGTGGTATGGCAAAGGCGCGTACCAGCGGGCATGTCTGCCCGGAGAGAAGATTAAGACTCGCCGGTTGTACACTGTACGTGAAGGAGACTTGATCTACAGCCGTATCGACGCCCTGCACGGTGCCTTTGCCATAGTGCCGTCACACCTGAGTGGTGCTGCGGCAACCGGAGAGTTCCCTGCCTTTGAGCTTGATAGAAGTTTCGTAGTCCCAGAGTATCTTGAATATCTGATCTCGCAACCTTCATTCTGGAAGGCGTGTGAGCAGAAGTCTGTGGGTACCAGCAACAGAAAACGTCTGGGAGTAGATGACTTCTTACGACTGTTGATACCACTACCCCCATTACCCCTTCAGCGGCGCATCGTGGCTATCCTCGACAAGGCCGCCGAACTCAAGCGCAAACGCATCGAAGTAGATGGCATATTCCAGCAGATCGTCATGGGGCTGTTCGAGAAAATGTTTGGACAAGAGATAGCCGACCCTGACTGTCCTACTTTAGAGCTTGGGAAGGTTGCGCAACTAATCAGAGGTATTACCTTCCCAAAGAGTGAAGTAGCTCGTTCTCCCCTCCCCGGCTACACTGGCTGTCTACGCACTACGAACGTGCAGAGGGAGATCGTCACCGACGATCTGTTCTACGTACCCTCCAGCTACGTGCGCCGCAAGGAATTGATGATCCAGGCCAATGATATACTCATGTCGGTCTCGAACAGCCGAGAACTCGTTGGCAAGAGCGCTATAGTACGCTCCGATACTGGTGCAGAGAAAATGACCTTCGGCGGCTTTCTCCTACTCATTCGTGCTACAGCCATAGAGCCACACTACTTGTACTACTATTTGCAAAGGCCGACTGTTACAACCATGCTGAGGCGTTCAGCAGGACAAACAACCAACATCGCCAATCTGAATACCGCAAGCCTGGCAGCACTATCTATACCGCTGCCGGACGAAGAAAAACGGCGCACATTCGAGCAACTTGCCGAGGACATTTGGTTGAAGCTGTGCAACAGCGCTTCTTCGAGGAAAAATATTGAGGCTTTGTACTCGGCCCTTCTCACTCGCGCATTTTCTGGTGAACTTACAGCCCACCTTAGCTTGAGACAAGTCTTTGGGCTTACGCGACGACAGGAGCTACTGTTGACGGTTGCAGCATACAGTGGCGCGCGCAATGGTGGCTCACTTACGATCACACCTCTTGTCAAGCAGGTATTCCTCTGGCAGCAAGAGCAGACGCCCAATGTAGCCACAGAGTCCGAGGCTGCCCCTTATCTGGAACAGCCTTATGAGTTTTATGCCTACAACTTTGGACCTTACGCAGACGAAATAATACCGGACTTGCAGGCGCTGAGTGATGCTGGCCTGCTCATGGTTGACGAATTACCTCGCAGTAGGGGAGCGGACAGTGGAAAGACCCTCATTCGGCTTGGTGAGGATACTTCTCTGTGCGAGGCTATATTGGAAGAAGTCCCCAACAGCATCCGCGCGAGTGCACAGTCAATAGCCCAGCGTTATGGCGGAATGAGCCTCGATGACTTAATGCACGACGTCTATTCGCGTTACCCTGCGTACACGACCGAGAGCAAGTGGAGAGGACGAGAGCGCGTAAACGAAGAGGCAGAAGCTACAGACTGATCTTTGCCACTTGCAATAATAGGCAGCTTATATAAAGCTGGTAGTGGTAGATTGTGTTCAGGGAGCGCTACCGCATGGATTACGGGTTCCAGCCATCCAGTCCGCAGTTTATGATCGAGGGCGATGTTGCCACACTTACCCTTCGAGTGTCTACGGACAATGATAACCTTGAGGCCACAATGTACGGGCGTGTGCAAGAGAACTGGGACCGGCTACAGGAAGAACTCAGGTTGGAAGTCACTAGGCAACTCGGCGCGAAGTTTGAGATGCGGATTGCTACCTGGCGAAGGGGCAGTGTCGAAATTGTCCTTGTGGTTGCAGCCGTTGGCACCGTTTACGTACTGGTCTCTCGTTACAAGAACTTCGTCGAGAGCATCAATCTGCTGGTGCGGCACCTGAAGCGGGTAATAGAACGGTTCTTCATGGGTGGAGGCCCGTTCAGGTTCACAGTCGAAGGTAGTTGGTCGCCCGAACGGGGGCTGGATAACGCCAAGATGTTGCCTGCGGCTCCTGCTGGTTGGAGAGAGTGGGATGTATCACGTATCTTGCTGGCCTACCTGATTCTGAGCCATGCTGCGTTGCTGATCGTCTTTATCTGGCTGATAGTTTCCCGCTAGTTCATCAACCACTTGCAGTGTTGGGGAAAGCCGATGCCTGCTGATTGCATCACAGATGACGAAGGTGCAGTGCTGAGTTGCTCCAGTCTGCCGTGCCATTAGCATGGGCACAGTCAAGTTGAAGGCTGGTCGTAGTGCGTTACCCGCAGGTATGAGATACCGTTTGTGGCTACAGTTGATACGCGCCGACCTGGTGCTGGTGCCCAGCTACAGCAGTAGGTCGTGCAAGCTCGTGCATTAGTTGCCCGTGTCCACACAAGAAGCTCAAAAGTGGTTACGCGGACAGCACACAGGCAACGACCCCACAGGCTATCACCTCACACCTCAAAAGTCATTGCGTCGTACTTCACCATCCTCTGGCTCCAGCACAACAGCCTTGTACGTGAAGGCTCCATCAGTGAGGACCACGTTCCAGGCTGGTTCAGAGGGTGTGTACTCACGCTCGTACAAGTCATCACTGGCAAGCTGCACGTACATGTCCCTCAACTTGCTTGTCTGGTAGCCGTGCTCTCGCGCCCGCTTTACAGCTTCGTCACTATCAATATACGCATCAAAGTCTAGGGCAGTGGGCGTGAGTGCCTGGGCAGCAAAGAGGTCTCGGTAGAGGGCGGCGCTCACGTCGGCGCGGTCCAGCTTGCCGTCCAGCACGCGGTACACCTTGACTTCCTTGTTCTTGGGAGAGGCCACCCAGTACAGCCACTGCCGAGAGGTGCCGTCTCCATTAGTCATGGGATCGCCATTGATCCCGAAACGCCCGCCCAGAGCTTCGGGATTGTAGTCAAAGGCGTACCCGTTTGTTTCGGCACGGTCCCACACCCGGAACAAGATGGCGTCGCCCGCCCATGCTCGTATCTCTGCGGCTATGCCTACCTGCTGGTAAGCAGTTTTCGCCGTTAGATACACCGGAACCGGGGTCGGCGTCATCGTGGGCACGGGCGTCTGAGTTGGAATGGAGGCTTGGATCGCCGTCTGAGTGGCCCAGTAGTTGAGGGCTTGTGCCGTGCTGCTGGCTGAGGTTCGCACCTGCTCGGTAGCTCGCGCCTGATCGCTGAAGTAGCTGGAGCTTACCACGTAAGTGATGAGCCACTTGCCATCGGCTTGCTTTTGCAGCGTCAGGCTATCCGCGTCAGCCCACTGGCCTTGCGGCACCCAGTCGGGTGACAAGCTCCTAGTTGGGCAGTTGGCACTCATGCAATCGTACACAACCGCCACATCAGCTTGCGCGGTGGCCGCGTCCCCACTCCCGCCCGTAAGCCTGAGCACTCGACTCTGGCCCTCGACAGGAGCGCCCAATCGGGTGGCCTTGTCCGCCAGCCACTTGGATGGTCCCCCACCCATAGCCCAGAACGCTCTCGCTTCTTCCGTGAGTAGAGCATCTATGGCCGCGCCGTCCTGGTCTTCCCAGGCAGCTATATAGGCATTGCTCGTGTCCGTGGCCGAGCTACCTGGTTGCTTGGAACGGTTGGCTCCTGTTGTCTTGCTTGATTCTCCAGGCTGCCCGGAGGAGTTTGGCGCACCGCTATCGCAGCCCGTGGACAGCAGCATTATGCCCGCCACAAGCGCGAGGCCCCAGCTCCAAAGGAATGCCG
>DASVRN010000328.1:0-6660 GCA_036388595.1 Chloroflexia bacterium | reverse complement strand
TGGCGTTAAGCAAGGGCGAGAAAGAGCTTGCACCCGCCGGGCGCGGACAGTTGCACACCGAAAATATTTCCGGCAGCTAGCCTCGCCGTGCGCGCTACGCTAGGACCTGTTACCCCTCTTGGCGCGGCTCTCAAGCAGGTGGTCGTAAAACAGGTACTGCTGCGCCCACCCGGCCTTCTGGAAGCGCGACTGGAAGAACTGTAGCACCTGGCCGTACGCGGTAGGTGTCAATGTTTTGCCCCGCAGGGAAGGCAGGTACCTGTCCCTGGTAAGTTGCCAGACGTGCGTATCCACCGGCACCGCCTGGTCCTTCGACATAGCGAACAGGCACACGCAGTCGGCTATCTTCGGCCCTACCCCTTCCAGGCGCATCAACTCCCCGCGAGCGGTGGCAAAGTCCAACCGGGCTAGCTCGTCCAGCCAGCCCTCCGGCCTTGAAGCCACTTGCCTGGCAACCTTCACCAGGTTGCCCGCCCTCCATTCAAGCCCCGTTTTCTCGGCCAGTGGCATCGGGTCCAGCTCCGCTATTACGGCAGCAGGCGGAAAGGCATGGGTCCAGACCTTGCCTTGCTCGTCCGTTATTGGCTCGCCATATTCGCGGGCGATAAGGGCGATTGCCTTCATGATGCGCGGGATGAAATTGGCCGTGGAACACATGAACGATAGCAGGCACTCTTCGGGTCGTTGCGACACAATCCGCAGCCCCATGAAGCGCTTGCCTAGCCCGCCCAGGTAGGGGTCTGCCTCGTGCCAGCTTTCGTAGAGCGGGGGCAGTTCGACGTCCAGGCGCAAGAAAGTACGCACAAAAGCCTCGTCGCCAGCCTGCGGGTACGTGAAGAACTCGAAGCGGTCTAGACCGTCGCTAGACCCCACTACCTGCCGGATGCGGAGCATCCGCGAGCCGGTTACCGCATCCCACCAGCCTTCCTCGGTCTTGCGCCAGCGGAACATCTGCCCGTTGCTGAGAGTGTACTCAAGGTGCAACTGCCCTGCTGGGTACTCGAACACCGAAGGTTGTATTACGTCTGCTTCGGCCATATCCATCTCCTCACCGCTGTTATAACACAGCCATGCGGCCATGTTAACCTGGTGCGCCATTTAGAAACTGCCGTGCCATAGTGTTATAATGTTGATTAGACATTAACCTGATGCGTGTCACATGAGACGCGCATACCGGAGACGCCGACTTGTCAGTTCGCTCGAATCACATACGGGTTGCCGAATTACGAAGCATTTTGAACCAGGAGAGATACGAGGCGCTGGACGTGCGCGACCCGATTGCGATAGCCCGCGCCGCCGAGCGGTTCAACGTCCTGGACGCCGCGTTGAGCGAGTTCCCATCCGACGAGGTGCTGGACCTGTACAGGCCACTCCTGTCGGTCTCTCAGGCCGCCAAGCTCCTGGGCTACAAGCCTAAAGAGGTCCGCCGGTTGCTGGGCCAGGGTAAGATATCGGGTAAGAAGCAAGGTAGCGAGTGGCGCATACCGCTCAAGGCAGTACTTTAGAGGAGAAGTCATGGCAATTGACGTAGCAGACAAGGCAGCCGAGCGCAAATCTGGAGCCAGGTTCGTATCGAGCCGGATTGAAGCCGTGCCACCATCCGGGATACGCCGCTTCTTCGATATAGCCGCGACAATGTCAGACGTAATCTCGCTTGGCATCGGCGAGCCCGACTTTGTGACGCCGGAGCCGATTGTCAAGGCCGGGATCGACTCGCTGAACGCGGGACATACAAGCTACACATCCAATTCGGGCATATTGGAGCTTCGCCAGCTATTGTCGGGCCAGATCAACAAGCTTTACAACCTGGATTTCGACCCGGAGACCGAGTTGCTCGTCACCGTAGGCGTGAGCGAGGCGTTGATGCTCGCACTTATGTCCGTGCTGGAAGCGGGCGATGAAGTGATCGTGCCGGAGCCGTGCTTCGTGGCATACCAACCCACCGTCACTTTCGCGGGCGGCAAGCCTGTGCCGGTGCCGACCTACGTCGAACAGGACTTCCAGGTGACCGTAGAAGACCTTGAGAAGGCCCGTACCAGGAAAACCAGGGCCGTGCTGCTCGGATACCCTAACAACCCAACAGGAGCCGTCCTGGAGCGTTCCAGGCTGGCTGAAATCGCTGAGTGGGCCGAGCGCAACGACTTGATAGTGGTGTCGGACGAAATTTACGACCGCCTGGTCTACGGCATTGAGCACACGTGCTTCGCGGCTCTCGAAGGCATGCGCGAGCGCACTATCCTGCTTGGGGGCTTCTCCAAGTCGTATGCCATGACGGGCTGGCGTATCGGTTACGCCGCCGCACCCCCGGCCATGCTGGCGGCTATGCGCAAGATACACCAGTACGTCATCATGTCCGCGCCCACCACCGGACAGGAGGCGGCTATCGAGGCCCTGCGCAGCGGTGAGCCATTTGTAGAGGCCATGCGCGAAGAGTACGACCGGCGAAGGCGCACAATCGTTCACGGCTTCAACCGCCTGGGGCTGGACTGCTTCGAGCCTCGGGGTGCGTTCTACGCCTTCCCCTCCATCAAGAGCACTGGGCTGTCCGATGCCGACTTCTCCGAGAGGCTGCTGATGGACTACAAAGTTGCGATGGTGCCCGGCTCCGCGTTCGGAGAGTCTGGCGCGGGCCACGTACGCGCCTCCTACGCCACCTCGCTCCCCAACATCGAGGAAGCCTTGAACCGCATAGAGACGTTCCTCACGGACTTAAAGAAGTAGCACCCTCAGACTGTACCTTTGTTTGGAAAGAAGGGCCGGGAGTTTTGCTCCCGGCCCTTCTTTCATAAGCACACATCTCAACTACGGAACCCCGCCGTTACCGAACCCCGCCGTGCCTCTTATGGCAACCCTAACGTCAGTGCCTCCAACGCCAGCCTCGGATTCACGTTTTCCAGCAATTGCTTGCGCGTTTGCTGGATCAGGCGAACGGCACCTGCGGCGCTCGAAACTGGCGTCTTGCGGGCGATGGAATTGAGAGATGGCAACTGGTCCACGCTGACGGCTAGCTCGGGAGCACCCACCTTCACAACCATTACATCGCGCCACCAGGTCTCCCACTCGTCAAGCATCTCGTATAGCTCGGTGCGAGCATCGGTATAGCGCTTGGCATACTTGGCTGCCGCCTCGATCCGGTCGAGGACGGGCGCTCCCGTGAGAAGGGCCGCTTCCTCAAGCGCAGACCTTCGCCTCGACAGCGCATGCTCGTTGCCCAGGAGGTCTACCGCGTAACCTAATCGCCCGCCTGAGAGCGCCGCCAGCGTCTCTGCCTGCTCCTCTTCAGCGCCCCAGACGTCGGTGAGACTCGACGCGACCAGGCTCTTAGAGAGAGGGCGGAACTGAAGCTGCACGCACCTCGAGGAGATCGTCGGCAGCACGGACTCCTCATCCGGGGCCAAGAGGACGAGCATGGAATGTTCCGGCGGCTCCTCAAGGGTCTTGAGCAAGCAGTTCGAGGCCTCTTCGTTCAGGCGGTCCGCGTCGCCAATCAAGTACACTTTGCGGCGCGCGTTGTGTGGGTTCAACCCAATGGACGCCTGCATATCGCGCACCACATCTATTCGCAGCTCTCTGGCGGGAGCGCCTTTCTTGCCGGAATCTCCCTGAAGTTGGGTTTGCGTCTCAAGGCTAAGCTCTGTTACGTCGGGGTGCATACCTCGCAGGATGCGGGCGCAGGAGGTGCAAAGCAAACAGGGCGCATCGGGCCAGGGCTGTCCATCGGGAGCCTCGCCCAGGCAGTTCACCGTCATCGCGAGCGCGATTGCTACCGTCCGCTTGCCTGTACCCTCCGGCCCCGTGAACAGGTAGGCGTGGGACAGCCGCCCCGTCCTGAGCGCGCGGCGCAGGATGGTCACGGGCTGGTCGTGCCCGATCACGGGCCAACCTGAGGGCTGTGGAGGGATGCTAGGCATGGTCTCTCGTGCTGCTAGCTACGCGCGGACGCGGGTCGAGCGGGGGCCTGGGCTTGTGCCGCCTTGGTTACCGTCGCCGGACCAAGCGCCGCGTTGAACCGCCTCCGGTCCTCACTCGTCAGGAGCCGCTCCGCCTCACTGTCTGTTTCGCGCTCCTCAGCCATGATGCCCTGTAGCTCTCGCACCGCCAATCTGAGTTCGTTCAGAGGCACCGCCGGGTAGGTGGATTCTTCGATCTCGATCTCCGGGTTGGTAAGGAACACCACCAGCCCGCGCACCGGCACGTTCTCTTTGTTCTGCTTCGCGAGAAATGCCTTGACGGCAGCGGTCTGCGTTTCCAATTCGTAGGAAGGGTTGCCTATGGGGGGCCTGGTGCCTGCGAAGCGGTCCATAAGCGTCAGACGAGTCTGCCAGCGGTCTCCGCCGCGACCAGCCGTGCAGTGGATAGGACCCAGGGCCTCGTTCGCCGCTAGCACAATGACTCCCGAAGGCGTAATGAGCATGTGTTCTACCTTGCGGCCCTCGACTGTCGCGCCGTGGTGCAAACTGTATTTGTCGCTGAGACCCTTCAGTTCGCCGGCCAGCATGTCGTTGATGCGGGGGGCGTTCTTGAGCTGCTTCTGCCGGTTGCGTCCAATCGTCCACAGTGGAAAACCCACAATGAGCAGCGGATACGCAAAGAAGACCAGTATCGGATTGAGATAGAAGAAAACTGAGCAAATTATAGAGGCAACCAGGGCAAGCAATCCGCCGTACTGCATGAGACGGGCACGACGTATCCGAGTGCGCAGGTCGGTGCTGTGGTGGGTGAAAACGTTCATCTAGGTACAGGTTCTCCTCAGGTCCCATAATGCGACCCAGGTAGAAGTGGGTACGAGGGACGTACGTCCGCAGTTGTCCCTATATCGCGGGGCATGCTAAACTGGGCCGGTGACTAAGTCTAACACATGGTCAGGGCCCGTTCAAGAAGCCGCCGTACCGGGGCCTACGCCTGACATAAGCATCGTCATAGTTAGCTGGAACACGAGGGATCTGTTGTTGCAGTGCCTACGCTCCATTCAGGACCCCGCCGTCGCTGAAGACCTGCACCTCGAGGTGTTTGTAGTTGACAACTCTTCCACAGACGGTAGCGCAGACGCCGCGCGGACCATCCAAGGTGTGCAAGTACTGCTGCTCTCCCGCAATCTTGGCTATGGTCGCGCCAACAACATTGGCCTCTGTAAGGCCACCGGGCGCTACCGACTCATCTTGAACCCGGACACCATATTACTACCAGGAAGCTTGTCCTGCCTCCAAGACTTCGCGGACAGCACGCCGCGCGCCGGTATTGTAGCACCTCGGTTGCTGAACGAAGATGGCAGCGTGCAGGAAGCCGCTTTCCGCTTCCCTACCTTGGCAATGGCTGCTATAGACCTTTTCCCCCTTCCAGATTGGCTGCCGGGTCGAATACGTCAACGGATTTCTCACAGCCGATTGAACGGGCGTTACGCAATTGAGCAAGAAGCAAATAAGCCATTTAAGATTGAGCATCCACTGGGCGCTTGCATGCTTATCAGGCGTGAGGCTTACCTGGAGTGTGGCGGCTTCGATCCTGAAATCTTCATGTACTCAGAAGAGATTGACCTGGCGCTCCGCTACAGCAATGCGGGTTGGCAGGGCTGGCAGGTACCAGAGGCTCGCGTGGTACACCTGGGAGGAAGGAGCACGAGCCAGGCGCCGGTGAGAATGCAACGGGAACTGTGGCGCTCACGCCTGTACCTCTACCGGAAACACAAGTCATGGGCGGCAACTCTCGCGCTTGCCGCGTTGCTGTTGGCGGCGCAGCTTGTGAGTCTCCTTACTAGCACTTTCAGGAGGTTGGTAGGATTGATAACACCAACTGAGGCGGAGAGGCGGCGGCGCATCGCTCTTACGCTGATACGGGTGGCGCTTTCCAGATGAGCGCACCCACGAACACCAACCTCACACTGGCGGCGCTCGCCTGGCGCGAGGGGGAGCACCTGACGAAGTGCTTCGCGAGCCTGCGCCTCCTGCGAGAACTGACGAACGCTAGCACCCTCATCGTGCTTGATGCCACGTCGGACCAGGCAACAGCGGATATTGCCCACAAGGTCGCGGACCAAGTACTCAGCCACCCCTTCCAGAACTTCTCTAGCCAGCGCAACTACGCCCTCGACGCGGTTACCACCGAGTGGGTGTTCTTCATCGACCCCGACGAGCGCATGACTCGCGCTCTCTCACATGAGCTTCTCCAGGTAATCGCGTCCGGTAGCGCGGCTGCATACCGGGTGCCCAGGCGCAATATCCTCTTCGGCAAAGAGGTCCGGCATACGGGCTGGTCCCCCGACTACCAGGTGAGGCTTCTGCGCACTGACAGGTGCCGTTATGATGAAGCGCAGGAAGTGCACGAAGTGCCTCTCGTCGATGGCAGCATTAGCACGCTGGAACACCCCCTCATCCACTTCAACTACGCAACATGGCGGCACTTTATAGCAAAACAAACGGCGTACGCGCCTCTCGAAGCACGCGCCCTGCTGGCGGCCGGGCACCGGGCGCACCTCCGCAGTTTCCTCGGCCAGCCCGCCCGCGAGTTCAAGCGCAGGTTTATTGAGTACCAGGGGTACAGGGATGGCGTGTTGGGCCTATCACTTTCGTTAGCCATGTCTATCTATCGCTTGCTTACTTACTGGCACCTATACCGCTTGCAAGAATCGCGGTCTTAGCCGGCTTTCCACCGGATTTCCACAGT
>DASVRN010000327.1:0-10466 GCA_036388595.1 Chloroflexia bacterium | reverse complement strand
ACTGTGGAGCTTTGACTTCTCGGCGCTCGGTCGAGGCGGGTTGGACGCGCTCATCCAGTCCAACCCCTGGTCCCGCAGAATCAGGGGCGAACAGGCGGTACAGTCTGGTCTAAGCCCCGTGCCTTTCACGCGGCAGTACGTCGGCACGATGCCGGTCGTGTACCAGCTCGAGCAGATGGTTTTCTGGGGCATGGGTTTCGTGCCGGGCCTGATGTCGGTGCTCGGTGCCGTGGTCGCTTTCTGGCACGCACTACGCCGCCGGCCCGCCGAGATTCTCCTGCTCTCAGCCGGTATCCCTTATTTCATGACCATCGCGCCGCTACTCAGCAAGTGGATGCGCTACATGCTGCCGCTGGTACCCATCTTCTGCATCCTTGGCGCTGCGTTCCTCGTCCGAGGCGCTATCTGGTCGCGCAAGCGTTTCGCGGCCAGGGCTGCTGAACCTACCACGAAACGTGCGGCCCGCCTTGTCGCCTTGCAGCGCGCCGTCTTCCCGGCACTGATCGCGCTAAGCATCGCCTGGGCCTTCCTGTGGGCAGTCGCCTTCATGAACGTTTACAGCCAGCCGCACTCCAGGGTGCAGGCCTCCGAGTGGATTCACGACAACGTGCCGAGAGAGTCCACGCTGGCGACCGAGCACTGGGACTACGGTCTACCACTTTCTTTGCCGCCGCGCAATGGGCAGGACCGCAGTGGCTACCCCATCGCTTTCGAGATGGAACTGTATAATTTTGCGCCCCCGGACCAGGAACTCGAGCGGATCAAGGGGTGGCTGCGACGGGCCGACTACATCGTTATCAGCAGCAACCGCCTGTATGGCTCGATTCCGCGCCTGCCCTGGCAATACCCGGTTCAAAGCAAGTACTACGAGTTACTGTTCGCTGAAAAGCTAGGTTTTGAAAGCGCCAACGTAACCCAGGTAACCCCTGAGCTACTCGGCATGCGGATCAACGACCAGCCCGCCGACGAAAGCTTCACGGTTTACGACCACCCGCGCGTGGACGTGTTCAAGAAGGTGAGCGAACTGACGGACGAGCAGTACCGCACGCTGTTCAGCACCGCGCTCAACCGGCCCGCAATGTCCTACGATTCCCCTAACGGCAGCGTCGAGGACGACAAAGGGCTGAGCTACACACAACCGGTAAACGCGCTACCTCAGCTAGACGACTACGCCTGGAACCCGCTCGGCCAGGCAGAGACCCAGTGGTTCGCGGTGGTGCTGTGGCTGTTGCTGGTGGAAGCATTAGGTCTGCTGGCGCTGCCGGTAGTGTTTACGGTCTTCCGCAACGTGCCGGACCGAGGCTATGCCGTCGCCAAGTTGGCCGCCCTGCTGATGATCGCGTGGGGCATGTGGATCGCCGCCAGCGCGCGGGTCATCCCGTTCACCATATGGGGCCTGCTGCTGATGATCGGCCTTATGTCGGCGTTGTCGGTGCTTTGTTGGCGACTAGGCGCGGGAAGCGCAATTAGAGAGTTTTTCAGGACGAAACGGAACCTCGTCCTCGCGTATGAGGCCGTATTCCTGCTGGCCTTCGCGGGCATGCTGGCGCTCCGGATCGCAAACCCCGACCTGTGGCATGAGTATCAGGGCGGAGAGAAGCCGATGGAGATCGGCTTCCTCAACGCGGTGTTGCGTAGCGCCTGGATGCCTCCCCTCGACCCCTTCTTCGCTGGCGGGTTCATCAATTACTACTACTACGGCTACTTTGTAATCGCCTGCCTGGTGAAGCTCCTTGGCATCCACCCCGCGATTGCCTTCAACCTTGCGGTACCACTGTTCTACGCCCTGACGTTCACCGCGGGCATGAGTGTGGTTTACAACCTCGTAGCCTGGAGCCAGCGGCGGCGCGGCAGCACGAGCCAGGTATCGCAATCCGGCCTCGTATTTGGCGCGCTGGCGGGTTTCCTGATGCTCGTGATAGGGAACATGCACGGCCTCATCCAGTGGATCATGATAAGCTTCCCGGCGGTCGGAGAGAAGATCGCGGATCTGGGCATGAGCCTCGGCTTTGGCGAACAGTCGATGTATCGCTACTACGGGGCGTTCAATTACTGGGATGCCAGCCGCATCATCAATGACACGATCAACGAGTTCCCTTACTGGACGTTCCTCTTTGCCGACTTGCACCCGCACCTTATCGACATGCCGTTCACCGTCATGGCGGTGCTGTTCATCCTTAACCTGGTGTTCGCGGGGGCATACCGGAAGCCACTCCTGCTGACTTATGGAGGCAACGCGCTTACCTGGTGGCAAGCGGCGCGGCTTCGGGTGGCTAGCACGCTTGGCTGGTTATGGGGCAGTGGCGCGGCGGGCGTGCTTACCTTCACGCTTTTTGCCCTCAACCTGGGCGCTCTCCTCGTCATCAACTCCTGGGACTTTCCTACGTACCTGGGTCTCGCGGGAGGGGGCGTGGTTGTCGCGCTGTTGCTCCTCGGGAGACGCGGGCGCTCGGAAGGACCTCATAACGACGGCACGAATGAGACGCGGCTACGCAACAAGTTGACGCTCAGGGAACAGGCGGGCATGTATGGCACGGCCCTGGTGTCCGTCGGCCTGCTGGCCGCGCTTTCGCTCCTCGCCTATCTACCATTCTTCCTCAACTTCAAAGCGTTCTACACAGCCATAAGGCCCCTGGTGGACGGCGGCCGCATCGAGGACACGGCGGAGTTCATGCACAGGACCACGGTAGGCGAGTTCCTGGTGGTGTGGGGCCTGTTTGTGTTCATTGCCGCGTCTTACCTGGTCTACCGCCTGTGGCACTTCCCGTGGACTGCGGCTGTAGACAGCCTCATGGGTATGCTGCCCCGCGCTCCACAGGCCCCTGCTAGAGATCTCGCGCCCCAGCAGGCATTCAGGCTCTTCGGCCCCGGACGCCCTACACGACAGCGTCCGGGCCTTGTCCCAGCCCTGGCAGTTCCACGCGGTGGCACGCTGCCGCCAATCGCCAGCCTGGCCTTTGTGCGCGGACCTGGCGAAGGCACGCTTGATGAGCAGGAAACCGCCCACGGCGACGGTGTGTCCACTCAAGCGGATGGGACAAGCCTGGACGGCGTCACACAGCTGAGCGTGGATGGTGCGGATGTTGTCGATGGGCAGGAGGCCGCAGGCAACGCCGTGGACCTGTCCTCCGGCGGCTGGTTGAGCGCGGTGAGCGCCGCACCGGATAGGACACTGAAGGTAAGACGGCGCGTTACCCTGGGCGAAATGGCTGCTACTGGCGTTGGCCCGAGCCAGCCGGACGACTTCTCTCCGCTGGGAATGCAGGAAGTTGACGTACCGGGACAGGCGCCACTCGCCCGCATTGATACTTTACAGCCAGGGCTGATTCCTCTTTGGGCCGGGCTGGGCTTGTTGGGACTGACCGCTGCACTGGTCGTCCTCCAAATGGTCACAGGACAGTGGTTGCTGGCCCTGCTGGTGGCGCTCATTGGCGGTATCGCCGCTACAACGCTGTCAACCTCACGCACCGCCGGAAACCTGTTCTGCGGCCTCCTCATGCTGGGTGCCCTGGCGGTGGCTACAGGCGTGGAACTCGTGTACCTCGCGGACCACCTGCGCGGTGGCGACAAGTTCCGAATGAATACCGTCTTCAAGTTCTACATGCAGGTGTGGGTGCTCTGGGCGCTGGCCGGGGCGTCGGCCATCTACTACATGTTCTATGGACTACGCGACCACGTGCGACGCGACAATGCCGACGGCGTTCGGGCGCTCGAACGGCAGGAGGACTCGGCAAGCAACGTGAATGCGGCTGCGCCCGGCTGGAGTACGTCCGCAAACACTGCGAGTTCCGCTGACTATCCAGAGGGGAAAGCGGCAGATGGTGCCAACGGTGCTGACGCTGCCGAACCCGAGAACTGGGTGGTGTGGTCGATGGAACACGCGGCGGACCCGACCGTCACGGCTCACATGGAAGAGGCCGCTGCGTCGTCTGCCTGGGCACCTGAGCCAGCCGCCGAGACCAACCTTGCCCCGGAAGAGCGGGAGGAAGGACCTGGGGTCCGGTGGACGGTGGGAAGACTGGTGTGGCTGGGGGCTTTCGCGCTCCTTGTAATGGGGGCACTGGCCTTTACGTTCCTGGGCACGCCCGACCGGCTTGTGAAACGTTTCGCCGTTACACCTCCCGGCGGCACCCTCAACGGTCTTGCCTTCATGACTACGGGTATCTTTAACGCGACCGTCAGCTCCGACGTGCCTCCGGTCCAGGTAAATCTCCGTTACGACTACGAAGCGATAGAGTGGCTCAACAGGAACGTAAAGGGTGTGAAGGTGCTGGCGGAACTGCCGGTAGAGTACTACCGCGCCTACGGGATGCGCGCGGCAGCCAACACGGGTCTGCCTATGGTCGTCGGCGGCCTTCACCAGGAGGAGCAGCGCTACGGCTGGCTGGTTGGCGACCGGAGAAACGATATGAACACGTTCTTCACCACGCCTGACGTGCAGATGGCCCTCACTCTGCTGAGTAAATACGACATCGACTACATCTACCTGGGGCAATTGGAGCAGGCAAGAGCCGGGGCAACGGGCATGCGCAAGTTCGAGCAACTGGCTGCCCCCGATGTAAACATACTGCGCGAGGTGTTCCGGACCCAACAACCGGCTGGCCTACCCGGCACGATCATATACGAGGTCGTGCGTAACCCCGAACGCGAAGTCAGCAGCCTGGTTGGCGCGCCTGTAGCCAATTCGGGCATACCGGGTGTCTCCTTCACGCCCATACCCGCTCCTACAGCCACGCCGATGCCCACCCCGCCGACCGACGACCCTGAACTTCGCGCGCTGATTGACCTGGTCGCTCAAGACCCGTTGAATCGCGACAACCGTTTTAAGCTCGTTGAATGGTACAGGCAGCACAACTTCCCCCTGGAGGCGGCGCGGGAACTGGAGACCCTCGTGCAGCAAGATCCGGCCAACGTGGCACTGCGCCACATGCTGGGAGACGCCTACCAGCAGGGTGGAGAGCCTGACAAGGCCCTCAAAGCGTGGGAGGATGCGCGGGATGTGGATGTCAACAATCCAGCGGGGCACAACAAGGTCGGCATTGCCTACCTCGACCGCAAACGTATGGATGACGCAATCCGCGAGTTCCAGGCCACTGTGGAGCGGGACCCCCGCTTCGTGGAGGCGTACTATCACATGGGCCAGGCATACCAACTGAAGGGAGACCGGGAGAACGCCGTCGCGTCCTATCAGAAGGTGATAGACAATGCCCCCCCAGGGGCAGAAGGTTGGGTGGACGCGGCAAGGCAGAGGCTCACGGAAGTCCGTTAGCGCGGCAGAGAAGTCACGACGCGTTCCCTGGCTCGCAACTGGGACTCGGCTCCTGTGCCGCAGCCAGAGTCCGAGTTCTGTGGCTACTATGGGCATAAGGTCTTGACAGCGGAAAGTAGGGTAATCTATAATGCGCCTACTTCGTACCCCGCCGTACCTTCCCATACGCGCGGTTGGGTGATGGAGTATCCATCCTCTAGGTTTCGGACGGGGTGCGCGAACCATCTCCGCCCTCGATTTTCCACTAACTTTGGAGGGAGGTGATCGGCCTACCAGGAGTCACGTTCCTTGCTTGCAAGCTGTGGGGTTTGGGCAACCCCGTGCGGCCATGACTATGGGCTGGTCGTTGCGGCGAGGTGTGGACCATAGCAAATAGATTTCGGAGGAGAGTTCATGTCAAGAAAAACTAGTAAACTCAGCCTGTTGATAGCCTCGCTATCGCTGGCGGGAAGTATCGTAATGTCGGCCTGCGGCGGCCCTGCTGCCTCAACCCCCGTGCCGACCAACACCACCGGCACCGGCACGGACGTCGCCACCGCCACAGTGGGTACTCAAGATACGGCCACCGCTACCACGCAGACCACGACCGGCGGCATGTTTGAAGGCGACACGATCAAGATAGGTATTGACCTACCTGTTTCGGGTGGCGACGCTTCCATCGGCCTCCCCACTCGCAACGGTATGGAGCTTGCCATCCGCCAGGCCAATGAGAACGGCGGGGTAACCGTCGCGGGCAAGACCTACGAGTTGGAAATGTACTTCCTCGATGACGTACCGCCCGGCGGCACCGCTCACGACCCGGCTCAAAGCTCCAAGAACGCCGACTCGTTCATTGCCGACCCGGCAGTGCTCGCGGTGCTCGGCCCGTTCAATAGCTCCAACGCCCAGGCCATGATGCCTAAGCTGAATACAGCCGGCCTCTGCCAGATCAGCCCCTCCAACACCAACGAGACGCTGACCAAGCCTGAGTACGGCCAGACCGCTAACTACCGGCCCACCGGCAAGGTCACCTACTTCCGCGTGGCCGCTACCGACGACATCCAGGGTCCCGCCGCCGCTGATTATGCCTACACTGAGCTTAAGCTGACGAAGGTATACATTCTCGACGACACGGAGACCTATGGCAAGGGCATCGCCGACAACTTCGAGCGCCGCTTCAAGGAACTGGGCGGCACGGTCCTCGGGCATGACGGTGTACCGAAGGGCACGACCGACTTCAGCTCCATCATGACCAAGGTTGCAGCCTCAGGCCCCGACCTTGTCTACTACGGTGGTACTTCCTCGAACAACATCCCGCTGGCCCGCAAGGCCATGAAGTCGTCCGGTCTGGACGTTCCTCTCATGGGCGGCGACGGTATCCAGGACGCCGAGTTCCTGAACGTGGCCGGGGAAGACGCTGTCGGCAGCTACTCCACAGTGGCAGCCGTGAACGTCGAGACGCTTGACGAAGCCAAGCAGTTCATCGAAGACTACGAAGCCGCTGGCTTCCAGGAAGCCCTGGGCGCCTATTCCGGCCCCGGCTACGAGGTCGCTAACATCGCCATCGACGCGATCAGCCGCGCCTCCGAGCCGTCCCGCGACGCAGTCTGCGAAGCCCTTCGCAACACCAAGGACTTCAAGGGAGTTCTCGGTACGACCAGTTTCGATGAGAACGGCGACACCACGAACAAGGTGATCAGCTTCTACAGGGCCGACACCAACGACGCGGGCGAGCTAGCCTGGGAATTCGTTGACCAGATCCGCTTCGGCGAGGAGTAATTCCTAACCTACACGGAATACGCTGGGCCGTCCGGGGTTTCCCCCGGACGGCCCACTACCTACTTGAGCGTTTGGAGAGCAGATGGACTTGCCTTCCCTCGCGGAGTTCTTACAGCAGATCATCAACGGAATCTCGCGCGGCTCCGTTTACGCCCTCATCGCCCTTGGCTACACGATGGTGTACGGCATCATCGAGCTAATCAACTTCGCCCACGGCGATATATTCATGCTTGGGGCCTTCACGGCGCTGACCTTCGTCACGATCTTCGGCGTAGACAACAGGAACTCGGCCCTGGAAGATCCGGTAGCTCTCGTGACGGTCCTCCTGCTGACCTTCATCGTCACGATGGCAGTCACCGGCCTGATTGGCGTGGTGATAGAAAGATTCGCGTATAGACCATTAAGAAACGCACCCAAGCTCGCTCCCCTTATCTCTGCGCTTGGCGTGTCATATATCTTGCAGAACGTCGGCCAGGTCTGGAAGGGGCCGAGCAACATCACCTTCCCCGATATCATACCCGAGAGCTTTATTCGCATCCCTATTGGCGCGGAATTCCTCCTAATCCGGTGGAAAGCCGTAATTATTCTTACTATCAGTATTGCGTTTATGGTGATGCTCACTCTATTCGTGCAGCGCACCAAGCTTGGGAAGGCGATGCGGGCCACCGCCCAGGACCAGACCACCGCCCAGTTGATGGGCATCAACATCAACCGGACCATCGCGCTAACCTTCTTCATAGGCGCTGCGCTCGCGGGAGCAGGGGCCATTCTCTATGGCATGTTCATCAAGGGCATATCATTCACGGTCGGCTTCGTAATCGGCTTGAAGGCGTTTACCGCCGCCGTCCTGGGCGGCATTGGAAATATTCCGGGTGCTATGCTTGGTGGGTTCGTCATAGGCATGGTCGAGGCCATGAGTGACACGTTCCTTGAGACGCGCTGGACGCAGGCGGTCGTGTTCGGCGTGCTCATCCTGATCCTGGTGTTTAGACCCTCAGGGCTGCTGGGGCAGCGGGTCGCGGAGAAAGTGTAGCTTCGATGCACAGAACAGCCAACTCCTCACAGACCCGTGGCAGCGGAAGCCTCTTCCCGGCCCCCAAGAAAGCCAGCCGCAGCTCCATGATCGTCGCAGTTGTCCTGTCGGCATTCTTGTTGCTGCTGCCCGTACCACAACTTCTTGCCGAGGCAGGCATTGTCCGGCTGCCCATCAGGTTCGACCAGGCTTTCTTGAACGCGGCGGCAGACACCGCGGCCTTCACCCTGCTCGCCCTGGGTCTTAATATCGTCGTCGGCTACGCGGGCCTACTGGACCTCGGTTATGCGGCCTTCTTCGCCATAGGCACGTACAGCTACGCTATCCTTGCCTCGTCGCTTTTCGGCCTGCACGTACCCTTCTGGATAATGCTGATAGTCTCAGGCATCATTACCGCCCTGTTCGGGGTGGCCTTTGGTGCGCCGACGCTCAGGTTGCGCGGCGACTACCTGGCGATAGTCACGCTCGGTTTCGGTGAGATCGTGCCCATTTTCATCCTCAACCTGGACCAGCTCACCAATGGAACGAACGGCATCGCGGGCGTGGACAAGCCCGCGCTCGGCCCCGTTATCATCGGAGCGAACAACGACAACATCAGCTTCTACTACCTCGGCCTCCTGCTTATTGCGCTCGTCGTCTTCATAATCAATCGCCTGCGCGATTCGCGCATGGGACGTGCCTGGATGGCTATCCGCGAAGACGAGCTTGCAGCGGCAACGATGGGCATCAACACGACCACTACCAAGCTCTGGGCGTTTGCACTCGGAGCGGCCCTATCCGGTTTCGCGGGCACCTTCTACGGCTCTCACCTCGGTTTTGCCTCGCCGCAGCAGTTCAACTTCAGTCAATCGGTGCTAATTCTCTGCATGGTCATCCTGGGTGGCATGGGCAACCTATGGGGGGTGATGCTGGGCGCGGTCGTAATCTACCTTCTTCAGACCGTAGTGCTCATCCAGTTCCCAAACTGGATTTCCAATCTCGGGAAGGCTACCGATATCGATTTCCTCATAGACTTCAGTAAGAACGTCCGGCTGACGGACTACACGTTCTTCATCTATGGCATAATCCTCGTCTTGTTCATGTTGTTCCGCCCGGAAGGGCTGATCCCCAGCCGCCGCCGCAAGCTGGAACTCCATCCCGAGTCTGAGAAGATAAGCGACCAGGAGCGTCAGGACCTCTATGACGTGCGCGAGACCAACCAGAGCGACACCGACGTGAGAGGGAGCCAGCCTTGAGCGAAGTACCCAACGAGGCCCGCAGGTTGGCCCCTCCCCCAAGCTCGTCAGCGGACGGGGCGTACGTGCTGTCTGCCCAGGGTATCACCATGCGCTTCGGCGGGCTTGTCGCGGTCAACAACGTTGATTTCGATATCCCGCGTGGCGGTATCGTAAGCATTATCGGCCCCAATGGCGCGGGCAAAACGACCTTTTTCAACACGATTACAGGTCTCTACAAGCCGACCTCGGGCCGCATGGTCTTTGAGGGCCGCCAGATTACGGGTATGTCGCCCTCGGAGATCACCGCGCTGGGCATCGCGCGCACATTCCAAAATATCCGCCTGTTCGCCAACATGACGGCCCTCGAAAACGTGCTCGTCGGGCAGCACTCACGCCTACGCGCCAGCGTGCTCAGTAGCGTCCTGCGCACAGCCGGAATGCGCGAGGAGGAAGCACGCGCCCGCGAAAAAGGGATGGAGATACTACGGACCGTGGGGCTGGCGTACGCGTCGGAAGAGCTTGCCAAGAACCTCCCTTACGGAGCTCAGCGAAGGCTGGAGATCGCCCGCGCCCTCGGCAGCGACCCCAAACTCCTGCTGCTAGACGAGCCTACCGCCGGCATGAACCCGTTCGAGACGACGGACCTGATACAGTTCATCCGGGACCTGCGCACGCGGTTGAGTCTTTCCATCTTGCTGATCGAGCACGACATGAAAGTGGTCATGGGCCTATCGGAGCGGATCACGGTGCTCGATTACGGGCAGAAGATCGCCGAGGGCAGCCCGGCAGAGGTGCGCGCCAACCCCAGGGTAGTTGAGGCTTACCTGGGGCGTTCGGCCACAATCACAGGGTAGTTTCCGGGCATGAGGAGCTAACTCATTGGCCTTACTCGAAGTTGATGGTATCGAGACGTATTACGGCAACATCCAGGCGCTTAAAGGCGTCTCGCTTAGCGTTGACCGCGGTGAGATTGTCACCCTCATAGGCAGCAACGGGGCGGGCAAGACGACCACTCTGCGCACTATATCGGGCATTCTGCGGCCCAGGAAGGGCAACGTCAGGTTCGAAGGTAAGCGCATCGACAACGTCCCCCCCGACCAGCTAGTGAAGTTAGGCATCGCCCACTCACCGGAGGGACGGCGCATCTTTAGCCGCATGACGGTGCAAGAGAACCTTGAGATGGGGGCGT
>DASVRN010000326.1:0-4693 GCA_036388595.1 Chloroflexia bacterium | reverse complement strand
GCAGTATCAGGTTTCCAAAGCCCTGGCGCTCTTTGCCGACGGCTCGGGACTATAGCGTTCAGCCCCAGGTTCTCCTTTCTTGATTTAGAAGAATTCTCCTAATGCCGTGCCCCCAGGGCTGCTGTGCGACTTCTTGTGCGACTCATTTTCCCTACTCTTTGCTAAACTGTTAATGAGACATTTCCGATGCTATGGGAAAAGCTGCGGGTCTGCGGGAAGGATAGGATTACTCATGCTAAAGCTACTTCTGGGTCTCGGCATTGCAATGCCACCGGTACTGGCACTCTTCGTGGCGACCGGCTGTAACAGCAATTCTGCTCCGCCTCCGGTGCCCACGATCACAGCGCTGCCCGCCAACATGAGCAACGTCATCCTGGACGTGGGAACCCTGCACGACGTTGCGAACCCACATAATGCCTATGGGTTGGGTATCTACTTAGTGGACCCCTCGACGGGTGCAATGCAAGGCTGGGCCATATCCCGGCCACTGGAGGAACCGAACAGTGGCTATGGCACCTTTATGCAGGGTGTCTCCTGGTCCCAGGCACGTGGTGAACTGCTGTTCGGGGGCATGATTGGTAACAAACCCGCTCGGTTCGTAGTAGGAGGCGATGGAAAGGCGACTGACCTGAAACTTCTAGGGGACAAGGACCCGCAGACTGAGCAGAGCACTTTTTATGACTACGCCTACTCGCCCGACGGCAGCCAGGTCGCCTACAATCGACACGACCAGCGAGGCGCTAGCGATCCCAACGATGATGTGTATTTGCAGAGCGCGACAGGCTCTACGCCCAGTCGCATCAGTGAGGGGCTGCATGGCCGTAGTCCTGCTTGGTCCCCTGATGGCGCTCACCTGGTCTTCAATAGTTTCCAATATCCGCCTGCCATCTACCGTGTTGCTGTTGCTCCAGATGCTCCCGATGCCGCGGCCGCGGCGAATGCGGGCGCCAAGCCCCGATCCCTCGTCGAGGGCTTCCGGAGCGCATACGCCCCAGCCTGGTCGCCCGACGGCAAGTCTATCGCTTTCCTGGGCCGCCGAAATGAAGATGACCCGGTGAACCTGTGGGTGATGGATGCGGAGGGCGGTGGGCTGCGTTCTGTGGTGCCGCTGCCGGACAAGTTAGACCAGGATGCCACTGGGTTAGCCGCCTTCGCGTGGGCACCCGATAGCCAGCGGTTCGTAGTGCTCTCGGACCATGCAGGCCCCTGCACGCATAACAACATCGAGGGCGGGGGAGCTTGCTCAGCAAGCCTGCACCTTGTGAACGTCGACGGCAGTGGCCTCACCCGGCTCGGTCTTCATACCCAGTCACGCTTCAGCGCCTGGCTGGCTTGGCTCCCCTGACCAAGCCGCGCCCGGCCCACGCGACTATCACCCGAGGCTGTCAGCCCCACACCGATGGTAAGCGGTAGCCTACCCTGCTTGAGCTCGCCCATTGAGCGCCGCACCAAGCGCTGCGCCTATTGCCACACCCAGGGCCACGCCTTGCGCCATGTTGCCAGATATGGCGCCGAACGCAGTCCCCAGTCCCGCGCCCAGTCCAATGCCCAGACCCATCATGTTGCCCGTGCCACGTCTTGGTTGCTTATTCTCTGTCTGTTCTCTCTGTACTTCCATGTTGCTTCTCCTTTTATTACACTAATACCTTTACACTCTGGCTCTATCCTGGCTCATGTCTTCATCCGGCTGGAAGACAGCCTCGATGGTCCTGTCGAATACCCGCGCGATCTTGAAGGCTAAAGGCAGGCTGGGATCGTACTTGCCCGTCTCTAATGCGTTGACTGTCTGCCTGGACACGCCCAGCCGTTCCGCGAGGTCGGCCTGCGACCAGTCGCGTTCGGCCCGCATCATACGCAGGTTATTCCTCACTGGTATCTGCGCTCCGCTATCGCCACGCCGATGCCCCATAGCCCGATCATCAGTGGGAAAACGAACGTCCAGTTGAGCAGGGGGAACCCCACTCCCTGTAAGAAGCCGTATCCAAAGGTGAGCACCGCAGTTCCACCAAAGCCGATAGCCAGGGCCTCAAGCTGGATACGGCTTTGTAGTTCGTCCATGCCCCTCAAATGGCGTACGAAAACCATTATTAAGACGATGGCAGGTAACATGGGCAAGAGGGCGACAGGTATTCGCCAGGCGGCATCGGGGTCGGGATAGCTCCGTAAAATAAGCACGGATACTAGAAGCACTATGACGTATGCAATCATCGCCCCGATAAACTGCACCAGATATGTCTTACCTGCTTTATCCAAGGTGTCTCCTTACAATACCTATGTAAAGTTTCCTTTACATGCTTAGTATAGGGGCTCCACTGTGAAATGTCAAGGACGCTTTACATATGTGCCCTCATATGTTGCCTTGGTGCTCAGACCCGACAGCACGTACCGCGCTATTCATCATGCTAGCCCTGTACGGGTGGTTCGCGGTCGATCCATCTCCCTTACTCGCTAATGTGCCATTTACGGGCGCGGTGACGGTCTTCGGCCTGGCAGCCATCATAACCTTTGCGCGTCCGCTAATGGACCTGCACGAGCTGTTGGCCCACGAAAAACGCCGGTTGCAGGATGAGAATGGGGAGCAGATAAAGAATACGGTCGCGGAATTGCACCGGCGAGTACAGGCGGGAGAACTTTCGCAGGCGGATCAAATTGAGGCTGTAATGAACAGCCTGATAGCAGAACGCAAGGTGCTGGCGAAGCTCCGCACCTGGCCCTGGGAGACCGACACCGCCCGCATGGTTATCACGGCGATGATGCTACCCATGCTCCTGCGGCTCATACAGCGCACCCTGGGGAGGCCAGGCTTCTAACCGCAGGTTGTGGCGCTCGGCAACCTCATTCACCGGAGTTGGGGCCGCCGGGATTCGGCCGGCAACCGCTCCAGTGTAGCGGCAATCGAGTTTGTTGGTATCGACCTTAATTCCCGGCGGACGCAAGCTCATTGCCCAGTGGAGCCAGCACTACCCCTGAACCACCGGGGCGTAGCTCCATGCGCGCTCGCTGGAACCATTGCGTCAGGTAGACCTTGCTGTCAGCCGGGCTTTTCATCTCCGATGCCGGGGAGATAGGCAAGCCGAAGACGCGCTCTCCGCCGTTGTTCAGCCAGAATGCGTAGAAATCGCCGGTGACAGCCTGGCCGGTCTCCTCGAAGTAGCTCCCCTCGCCTGTGTCCTCCGAGCGCGGCCACGATAGCCCAAGCTGCCCGGCGCGCTCCTCACCCAGCCTGCCAAGCGAAACATTGGGATGTACGCCCTCCTGGGAGCCTTCTTCATCCCACTCGAAGCGCGCGTGCTCGAACTGCTGTATGACGCGGCCGCTCGACATCGTCTCCGCCCCGATGGGCAGCCCGAAGGTCTCGGCGGCTCCGTACTCATGCCAGAACTTCAGAAAGTCGTGGCCCACGGTCTGGCGCGTTTCAGGGAAGTAGCGCGCAGGAGCCACATCGCGTGCGCCGAAGTAGGTGTGGACCTTCTCCGATAGGGCGGGCATCGCGTCCCATGCGAAGCCGTAATCGGGTAGCTCGCTGGACATGGCGACGATAATGTAGGGGCCTGATTCGCTGTAGACGATACCGGCATCGTGAAGCAGGTCTTCTAGAGCGCCGGTCTTGTGTCCCATTTGCGCGCTATCCGGCAGCCCGGCGGGCAGGAGGTTGTTGATCTGCTGGCCCAGCATCAAATCTACCATCTCGCGGCTTGAGGCGGCGTCCACCAGGCGGGAGGTCGCCAGCAGTTCCAGCAGCTTGAGCATATCATTGGGGGTAGTGAGGGGACTGCTTTCGCCTTCCCACTCGAAGAAAGAGTCGGTCAGGCCGTTGCTGCTCATGAAGCGGCTGATGTTACCTGCGCCAAGTAGTCGCACAAGCAAGCTGGAGGCGGTGTTGTCGCTCAGGGTCACCATAAGGTACGCGGCGCGGCTAATTGACACTTCGCTGCCGGGGGGCAGGCGCAGTTCGCCCGTGAGCACGTCATAAGCCGCATCTTCGGCGGTAACGGTCTCGCTCGTATCGAGGCTCAAAGTCCCCTCGGCGACCTGCCGGAAAAGCTCGCCGAGCACCCATAGCTTGTAAAGGGAAGCGGACACCTGCTGAACGTCAGCATTGAAGGAGGCGTACTGCCCGGTGTCGAGTTTCTTCACAGCGACGCCCCACTTCCCCGGCTGTTCGCCTACGACCTCATCTACTATCGCCTGCAACCTGGCATCGGGGACCGAGGGCGCGCTACCAAAAAGCATCGGTGTCTGTGTCTCGTCCTCGGTCTGTGCGAGGGTCTTGCCTGGCACCGGCAAGGAGGTAACCACGAGTACAAGTATGAGGACGAGCGGAAGAAAGCGCAGGCGACTAAGTGACCGTAGCATAATGGGGCGGCTCCAGGAGGTAGACTTCTCTTTAACGACCGTACATTATAGCGCACGCTAGCAGCGCTGCAAAGGCGGTTCTGGGGCGTCCGTGTGGCTGTGGCAAAGTAGGATAGCAGCCACCAAGCCCCCCTTTGTCATTCTGAACGCAGTGAAGAATCTCGTCCCTCACCTCTCAAGTAACCCCTTTCCTGGATGAGAATCATTCCAAAGGAAAGGTGAAACATCCCGGTAGAGGACGAGATTCTTCACTGCGTTCAGAATGACAAAGGGGGGCTTGGTGGCTGCTATCCTACTTTGCCACAGCCACACGGACGCCCCAGAACCGCCTTTGCAG
>DASVRN010000325.1:0-5083 GCA_036388595.1 Chloroflexia bacterium | reverse complement strand
TTCTAAATCCGCAATCCGAAATCCCAATTCCCAAATCATCCCGCCTGCCTGTAGCGTTCTACCGGCTCGGAGGGGTCGGTGTAGACCTCGTAGCGGATGTCGTTTTTGCCGCCGTTCTTGACCGAGTACATGAGGTCGTCGGCCATTTTGAGGAGGGCGTCTACGGTGTCGGGTGCGGCCAGGTACGTTACCACGCCGATGCTGAAGGTGGTGGGCCAGCCGTTCTGCCGCATCGCCTCGAGCAGGCTCTCACGGAGGCGGTTCATCACGACGTGGGCCTGTTCAGAGCCGGTTTCGGGCATCAGGAGGGCGAACTCGTCGCCGCCGATGCGCGAGGTGAAATCGGTGACGCGCGTGCAAGAGCGTATGGTGTCGGCCACCAGGCGCAGGCAGAAATCACCGGCGCTGTGCCCGAAGTGGTCGTTGACCGCCTTGAAGTTGTCCAGGTCCACGTAAGCCACGGTGAAGGGTCGCCTGTAGCGGCGGACGTAGCAGACCGACTGCTCCACCCTCTCCTGGAAGGCCCGGCCGTTGAAAGCACCCGTGACGGAGTCGGTGCGGGCGAGGGCCTTTTCGTTGTTCAGCGCCCGCCGCATCTCGGATATGACCACGCACACCACGAGGAAGATGGCCGCCCGCGTAACTATGTTCCAGTAGGGTGCGAGGGTGTCCCACGCTACCGGCTCGGTGAAGGCATAGTTGAGGGTCCAGACCACGCTGCTTGCAACCGCGGCGTAGAAGCCCGCGTTCTTGCTGATATACCAGGTGACCAGGACCACAGGCGCCAGGTAGAAGGAGAGTAGGGTAAATTGCGCGCCAGTTAGGAAGTCGGCTACCCCTGCAATTAGCACCAGCACGCCGCTGAGCGCCAGCAACACGGGCTCCGACAGAGTATCGAGGAAGGAGGAGAGGCGGCGCGACACGAGGCGGTAGAATGGCTCGGAGGGGCTGAGCCGCTTCCGAGGCTCATGCACCGCCACCAGGTAACCGGGCCTTGCCAGCCTGCTACTCATTTCGCCGCCTCCAGGAGTGGGGTCTTCATGCCCCATAACACGATGAGAGACAAGATACACTTGTATGCCGATCTAGATTTCGGGTGCCGAAGTAACTATTTCTAATTGCGCGCCAGGAAGAAGAACTCGGTGAGCGACACCGTGGTAAAGACGAGCACGATGTTGAGCCAGTTGAGCACGCCCAGCGGCGACATCGCCAGCAGCGACACCAGGAAGAGCGCCAGCAAAGCCCCCTGCCTCAACGAGCGCACCATCTCCACCGAGGCGCTGGTAGACGGCAGGAGCCGCTTGCCCACCGCCGCGAGGGGCAGCGCCAGGGCGGACCCCAGCGCCACGAACAGCAGGGCCAGGAACGCCACGTAGGTGAAGAAGCTGGCACCCGACCCCTGCGGCGCGGGCACGAACACCAGCACGTAGCCCAGCAAGCTCCACGACCCGGCACCCAGCAGCCACACCGGCCCCAGCCGCAACGCCATGCTGAACGGCAAGAAGATGAGCAGCGCCCCCACGAACATCAGCAGGTACGCCACCACCCTGTCCACCGACCAGGGGTCCGCATGCGATGCCGCGCCCGAGACGTGCAGATAGTAGAACAGCATCGCGATGCTGCCAAGCCCCGCTATCTCCGTGAGCACTATCCCGAAAGTACGGCGTGTGTCCATCCAGACCTTCCAACCTGACGTGCTAGCTTCGCTACTCAACCCTGCACCATATAGGGGGTGCATAGGTATCTTACACTTGCCGGTAGGCCAATGGGACCATATCCACAGGCGATGTGCACAAGCCACGTGCCCGTAGTTAGGAAGGTATCTAGCAGCGGTTGGCTCTAGTAAGTTAACGGGCGAGATGGTTTGCAAGTTCCGTGAAGAGGGGTTTAGCAGGGGCTTCGTAAGGAGGTGGAAGGGCAATAGAAGCAATGCCCGGTGCCTCATAGTATGAGGCCCTGATGTTCGGGACCAAAGCCCCACCCTGTCATCCTGAGCGCAGCGAAGGATCTCAAGAAGGTGAATAGGAATGCTGTTGAACTTACGGTAGATGGTGCTAAAGGTTCAGCAGAGAGACCCTACCACCATCCTAGATCCTTCGCTACGCTCAGGATGACAGGGGGAGCTTGGTTCTTCTAGTTGCAACAGAGGGGTTAGTCATCTTGGGCAAGAGGCTTAGTGCCCCCACTCTACTTAGCCTTGGCGCTCTTGGCGTCCTTGGCGTGATGCGGTTCCGTCTTATCGCTGTTAGTTAGGCCGCCGAGGCCAGTTCGCCTTCGCCCATCATGATGCGGGAGCCGGTGGGGGTCTTGACGACGGTGATGCGAACGGGGAACTCGTCCTTTAGCTCCTCGATGTGCGTAATGACCAGGATGCGCTCGAAGTCACCCTCGATGGAGCGTATCGCGCTGACCAGCTTCTCGCGGCCCTGCCCGTCCTGGCTACCGAAGCCCTCGTCTATCACTAGCGTTTGCAGTTGGGTGCCCGCCCGCCGCGCCAGCAGCTTGCTCAACGCGATGCGCACCGCCAGGTTCACACGGAAGGCTTCGCCGCCACTGTACATCTCGTAGGCGCGAGTGCCTATCTCATCTGAGATATTTATGTCAAGCGTTTCAATCACGCTCTTGCTCGACTTGGCGTCGCGCTGGGTGGCGAACTGCACCGTCATACGGCCATCGGTCATCCTGTGGAGCAGCTTGTTGGCTTCCTCCTCCACCTCCGGGATGATGTTCTCTATAATCATCGCCTGGATGCCCTTCTTGCCAAAAGCCACCGCTAGCTCGTCGTAAGCCACCTTTTCTTCGACAGCCTTGTTGTAATCAGTGGTGTAGCGGCCCTTCTCCTCTTGCAGGCCTTCGCAGTGCTCTATCTGGCGTCTAAGACCACCGCGTTTCTCGCTCATCTCACCGACCATGCCGGCCAGCCACTTCTCCTCTTTTACCTTCTCCGCGTGCTGCTCGCGCACGATCTCCCACTGCCCCAGCTTGGGCAGCAGCGTGCCTATCTCCTCGGCGTCCACGGCGCGCTCGGCGGTCCAGGCGTCCAGGTGCAGCGTGTCGTCCTCGATGTACTGCTCGACGGAGGCAAGCTCGCGCTCGGCGTTTTGCAGCTTGTGGTAAAGCTGGTCGTACTGCGCGGCGCGCATATCGGCCACCCGGCGGCTCACCGCGCGGTGTGCCTCTTCGTCGTAGTCGAGGCTGCGCATGCGGGCCTGCAACGCGACCAGTGCCGTACGGGCCTCGTGAGCGTAGTCGCCCTCGTCCAGGCGCATGCGGGCCTCCACCAGCGCGGCCTCTTCCCTGGCAAGCTGTTGCTCGTCCATGTCGAGGCCCGAAATCTTGGCCCTGACGTTGGCCTCCCGCTGGCGGTGCATCTCCTGGGGCTTCAACTCTTCGCGTTCCTGGGACAGCTTGCGCTCGGTAGCCACGATCTGCTTGTTGATGCCCTCAAGCTCTTTCTGCTTGCGGTCGTAATCGAGGCGCTTCTGCTTGATGTCGTCCTCGTAGGAGGTCTGCACGCGGCGAAGGGCGTCGGCGGTGAGGTCGGAGCCGCACAGGGGGCAACCGGCGTGGCCGTTGCGCTCGGCGTGGGTGCTCATAATCAGGTCGAGCTTCTGGCGCAGTTGCAACCCCTCGTCCCTGGCCTGGGTAAGCTCGCGGGTGAGCGTCTGCATCCGCACGTCCAGGTTCTCACGCTGGCAGCGGGTGTCCTCGTACTGGGCCTGCAACTGCTCCAACCGGCGCAGCTTGTCCAGCACCTCGGAAAGCTGGTTCTCAAGCACCCCCCTGCCGGCCAGCCTGCTGCCAAGCTCGCGTATCTTATCGCGGTGGTTGGTGACGATACCTTCCAGTTGGAACTTCTCGCGGTCGATCTGCCGCTCCAACGCCGACTGCTCGTTCTCCATGCGCCGCATGGTGGCAAGGGCTTCGTTCAGGCGGCGCTCTTCCTCCTGCACGCGCTGCCACTCGGCATAGCCCTTCTCGATCTCCTCACGCCGGGCGAGCAGGGCCACAAGCTCGGTCTTGCGGCCTGTGTTGTTCTCCAGCCGCGCTTTGGCGGTGAGCATTATCCCTTCACGGTTGCGCTGGCGCTCCTGCAACTCCTTCAGCCGCCCCCGGTTGTGTTCGAGGCTCTGTAGCTGGGCCTGTAGCTCGATAAGCTCGGCGCGGGAGGTAGAGAGACTGGCCTGGGCTTCAATCAGTTGGGCTTCGACCTCCTCAAGGCCCTGCTCGTACGAGGGCCGCTTGAGTAGCTCGACGTCTACCTGTCTGATCGCGCCTTCTAGCTCGTTCATGCGGGCTTTGCGCTCGCGGGCCTCGTCCTTGGCGGCGTCCTCCAGCCGGTCGTACTGCGCGAGGCCAAGGATGTCGGCCAGGATGCGCTTGCGGTCGGCGGGGTTTTTGACCGTGAACTCGTCAGCGCGACCTTGCAAAATAAAGGACGAGTTGATGAAGGTCTCGTAGTCGAGCTTGAGAAGCTGGTTAATGCGCTGCTGGCTCTCGCGCACGGTGGAGCCAGAAATAGTCTTCCAGGTGCTGTCCTCACCGCTTTCGCTCACCATGACGTCGAGCATGGTGGTGCCGGTGTTGCCCTTGCGGGCGCGCTTGCGTATCACACGGTAGTGCTCGGAACCCATACCGAAGTGGAAATCTATCTCCATCTCGGTAGCGCCCTTGCTGATAAGCTCGTCATCCATCATACGGTCGCGCGCGCGGCCCCACAAGGCCCAGGTCATAGCCTCAAGCAGCGCCGACTTACCCGCGCCGTTCTCGCCCGCCAGGCAAGCAAGGTGCACCCCCGTGAGGTCCAACACCTCAGCGGCATCGCGGTAGCACATGAAATTACGTAGAGACAAACGAATAGGTATCATCTTGGATTTGGGATTTCGGATTTAGGATTTCGGATTTGGGTCTCGGCTCTTAGCAAATCCGAAATCCTAAATCCGAAATCCCAAATGGTTAGGGTACTATTTGCCAGTCCATTGGCAGGCGGTACTGGTAGAGTTGGCGGGTCGGTTCGCCGTCTTTGTGGATGCGGCCTCGGTCCTGCCGCCTTACCTCCGCGTAGGTGTTGACCACCTGCACG
>DASVRN010000324.1:0-4474 GCA_036388595.1 Chloroflexia bacterium | reverse complement strand
GAGAACCCCAACCCGGACAATCTTGCCTACGACTACAGCGCCAGCTTCCACCCGACGCTCGGATACCCCGTCTCGTTTAGCGCCAAGCCGCGGGAGATGAATGTAGCCGATGCCGATTTCGCCTTCAGCGTGCAGTCGGTGACGGTTCTACAGACCGGCACCTATGTGCCCAGCGGTGGTGGCGTCGTGCCCGGCATGCCCAGCACCGGACACCCGGCAAAGTAACCATTTTACCCTAATAATTCACATGAGGAGAAATTACAGTCATGAAACCGTCGGCTAAACACATACTGGGTACGGGTCTGTTCATGGTGGCGGCGCTGCCGATGCTCGCGTCATACGGCACCGCTGGTCTGGCCGCACAACCCGCCCATCAGCTACACGCCGTAGCCGCGCAGGCTACCCCTACCGCTACCTCCACGGCTAGCTTCGATGCCTCATTCGCCAACTTCACGAGGGCCGATTACGAAGCTGCCCTGGCAAAGTGGCGGGCGCAGGACGCGTCTGAATATCGCATTGAAGTCACCTTCGAGGCGTTCACCCTACTGCGAGGCCCGTGGCGGCTCACCGTTGCCCTGGACGACGCCAAGGAGTTCGTCACCAGGTTCGAGCGTCCCGAGGGTCAGGGTCTCGAAGTCGGCAACGCCACGGCGCAAGACCTTGAGTCCATGACCGTAGGCGGCCTCTTCGCCCAAATCGACGAAGCCCTGCGCAAGGTCGAGAACCCCAGCCCGGATGACATGGCGTACAACTACAACGTCAGCTTCCACCCCACCCTTGGCTACCCGGTATCTTTCACCGCCAAGCCTGTGAGTGAGTTGGTCGCAGACGCCGACTTCGCCTACAGCGTCCAGTCGGTGACCATCCTGCAGACCGGCATCTACACCCTGCCCGGCGGCGGTGTGATACCCGGTATGCCGACCACCGGCCACCCAGGAAAATAGTCCCACGCAGGTCTTCACAGCAGCAGCCCACGGTAGTACACTACCTGTGGGCTGCTGTTTTCATACATGCGACTAGCCGTGCCGGCTATAGAAGTGAGGGCTGTAAATGTGCGCAATACCACGACGTACCTGTCTCATATTGTGTGCGATACTCCTGCTCACAGTTACGGCTTGTAGTTCCCCCGCTTCAAGGCTCCAGCAAGTACCTACTCCTGCGCCCTCCGGAGCTACGGCGGCTACTTCGGTAACGCAAGATGCTACTCTCGAGACCCACGCCCCTACCGGGTGCGGCGACCCGATGAGCAATCCGCTCTCGGCTAGCTCCGGGCAGCAGCCTGGTTCCACGGCTGTATCCAGAACATACACGCCCACGGTGGATATCTCCCGCAACGATTATGAAGCAGCGCTCGCAAGGTGGCAAGCACAGCAAATCTATGAGTACGAGGCAGATATCCAAAACGTATCACGCTTAGGGTTTAAGGGTAGGATCCACGTCACAGGCGACCATGCGGAGGCTATGCCTACCATCGTTAATGGAGAGCAGCGGGTCCCGTTTGGCGGGGATCGTGCCGGTGAGTTTACAGTCGAGGCCCTGTTCGATCAGGTGGATACAATACTGACTCGTGGCCTGTGTCCGGTAACGGGTGAGTGGGCGTTCCCCGTTGACTACTATGTCGCATTCCACCCGGACATGGGCTATCCCACCAGGATCGCGCGCGTCGCCTATGAACCCCCCGAGTGGGGCGAGGATGGCCGCTTCAGTACCGCGCCCGCTCACTCTTCCTACCGCATAACTGTGAGCAACTTGAAGGTCCTGAGGGTTGGCGTTCCCCGCATGCCGAGCACGGGACACCCGGAGAAGTAGTAGCTTTGCCCTCCCTGGAGCTAATCGACTCCGGTTCCGCAAGCTTCTAACATTCGTATGACAAAGCAGTAGGTGAGACTATGTGCCGGATAACCTATTGTTTTGTCGCATTGTGTGAATATATGGAGGCCAGAAATGTATGTTGCGACAATTGATAGCCGGGGTTCTTGTACTAGCTGCTACCCTATCTCTGTTTAGCCTGCGCCAGGTACAAGTGGCGCATCAAGTGGCCGCGGCTCCACTTCAAGCCATAGTGGCCCAGGAGACGGTAACACCCACCGCAACTCCATCGGTCCCGCCGGGTCTTCAACCGCCCCTCAACTTCACAAGGGCCGACTACGAGGCTGCCCTTGCTAAGTGGCGAGCGCAGGAAGCTACTGAGTACGAAATGGTAGTCTATCTATATACCTTCAGCGCGGCAGGTGGCACCTGGCGGCTCCGTGTAAGTGTGCGTGAAGGTGTGGAGACGATAACCGAGTTCGAGCGGGTAACGGAAGGTAACGGCTTCGATGTGGGCGTCGAGAGTCTGAGCGCACTCCCAGTGAATGCCTTGTTCAGACATGTAGACGAAGCTTTGCAGGAGGTTGAGGGTGCGGGTGGGGCAAGCAGCGCGCCATTAGACCCTCACGATCTGCCTTTCTATTATAGGGCTACGTTTCATTCGGAGCTTGGCTACCCCACATCGTTTGGCGGTGCGCCCAACTTGCCCCCAGGCCAGGAAGCTTTCGATGCTGCCGCTTCTATAAAGGTGCACTCGCTAACCATTTTGCAGGGCCGAACCGTTAGCCCTCCGGGAGGGCCGGGTATGCCGAGGACGGGCCACCCAGGCACATAGTATCTATACCTTTAGCTCTCCAGACTCACCCCACACGCCGCCAACAACCAGCTAACATGCCGGGCGGGCCACCTTGTCAGCTTGCGGCGCGGGTCCTGGGCGGAGTGCGTATCCGAGCCGCTTGACATAAGCAACTTATGGTCCTGGCACAGCTTCATATAATAGGCCGTGTCGTAGGACGAATGGAACGGGTGCCACACCTCGAAGCCCATCAGCCCCGCCTCAATCATCTCGCGCAGAGTCTCTTCGCTGGGCGGGTTGAAGCCCGGTTCGGCGCGGGCGGGGTGGGCCAATATCGGTATAGCCCCGCTTCGGCGCGCCCGCTGGATCATATCGCGCATGTCCGCCTGTGGCAGGAAGTCCACACCCACAGTCTTGGCAAGCTCGTGCGCCTCCTTCATGTTGGGCGCGTACTCGTGCTTGATGATCGCCTGGAAGACGTGGTAGGGCGCGATAGGCTGGCCCCTGGTGCAGATCGCCAGCACCGCCGGGTCGATAGCCTTACCCTGCTTCGCCAACTCCTCGATACCCTTCGCGCATATCTCTGCGTACCTGTCCCTCGCCTCGTTCAGCGGCCCCACCACGCTCTCGTCGGTGAGGTTCACGTTGTATACCAGCATGTGGTACTGCACCTCGCCCCACACGCACGACACCTCCACCGCCGGTATCACATGCACCCCGTACCGCGCCGCCTCCCGTTGCAGCGGCAGCACGTTGTCAACCCGGTCGTGGTCCGCCAGCGCGATCACCGCCAGCCCAAGCTTGTGCGCCGCCTTAGCCAACTCTTCCGGCGTAAAGCGCCCATCCGAGGCCGTGGTGTGCATATGTAGGTCGATGCAAGCGTCCGCCGGTATCGTGACACACGACAGCCGCCCGCTGCTATTGGGATTGGATTGTGTATTGTTCATTTGTTCCATCCATGACGTGCTGTAGGTATCAAATTATACGGCTACAATGTATTTTGAAATAAAGTGAGGGAATGCAAGTGCGCTGGTTTGTTGTTGAGTCCGGGACGCGCCCGCCGATTGAAGTCGCGGGCTACACCTTGCGAAGTCCCCCTTCGGGGACTGCCTGTGTGCTAAGAGTTCCTATTGTGGTGAATATGTAGCTAAAGCAGTCCGCCGCAGGGCGGACTTTGCAAACTGTAGCCCGCGATTTCAATCGCCGGGCGTCGTCCTTTGCACTTGTCCCTTCCCGCGTTAGATCACACGGTGTCGTCCTTCGCGCTCTGTACCGTCTACCAGCCACTAGCCACTAACCACTAACCACTAACCACTAACCACTAACCACTAACCACTAACCACTAACCACTAGCCACTAACCACAAACGAAGATGGCTATATATACCAAGACACCACAGCAGATAGAGCTTATGCGGCAGGCGGGGCGGATCGTGGGGCAGGCGCTTCAGCTTGTGAAGGAGCAGGTCAGGCCGGGCGTCACCACGCAGGAGCTTGACGATATCGCTTACAACTTCATCAAGAAGCAGGGCGCTATCCCCACGTTCAAGGGGTACCACCCTTTCCCTTCCATCCCGGCTTTCCCCGGCACCCTGTGCACCTCGGTGAACGAGCAGATAGTGCACGGGATACCTACGGAGCGGGTGCTGGAGGAGGGGGACATCATCTCGATAGACTGCGGGGCGATCTACCGGGGCTGGCACGGCGACTCGGCCATGACGGTGCCGGTGGGCAAGGTCAGCCCTGAGATCGAGAAGCTGCTGGAGACGGGGCGCGAGTCGCTCATGCTCGGCATCGCGCAGGCGAGGGCGGGCAATCGCATCGGCGACATATCGAACACGATAGAGAAGCGCATCAAGCAGGGCGACCC
>DASVRN010000323.1:0-13625 GCA_036388595.1 Chloroflexia bacterium | reverse complement strand
CGCATTCGGTGCCCGGCGACGCCCCGCGATTGAAATCGGGGCTACACCCTGCAAAGTCCCTGCGGGACTGGCTTTGTGCAGGAGGGTCGCTTTTGAGAGAGCAGGTGGGTAGAGGAGTAGAGGAGTCCCCTTGTGGGACTTGGTAAACTATAGCCCCCGATTTCAATCGCGGGGCGTCGCCGGGCACCTTATGTATCAGTGTTTGCTGAAATTCCTTTGTTAGCATGGTACTCAGAATGACAAAGGGAAACTTGGGTGCTGGTATCCAACAGAAGCACAGCCAACTCGTGCCGTTACTAACACCTCTTAGAGAGACGCTAATGGCGTGTCAAGGCAACAAGCTCGATTCCGGCTCCGCTGATGGAGTAGCTTCCATGCTCCTGAACTGCGTGCGGTAAAGCTCGGCGTAAAGGCCGTTTCGTGCTAGTAGTTCGGAATGCGTGCCCTGCTCCACCAGCTGTCCCTTGTCCAGCACCAGGATGACGTTCGCGGCCAGCACTGTTGACAGCCGGTGTGCTATCACGATGGAAGTGCGGCCAACCATAAGCCTCGCCAGGGCCGCCTGGATGAGCGCCTCAGATTGCGAGTCGAGGGCGGACGTCGCCTCGTCCAACACGAGGATACGCGGGTCCTTGAGCAGCACGCGGGCGATTGCCAGCCGTTGCTTCTCACCCCCCGACAGCCTGTAGCCGCGCTCTCCAACTACCGTATCGTAGCCATCAGGCATGGACATTATGAAGTCGTGGATGTTGGCGGCCCTGGCCGCTTCTTCGATCTGCGCTTCGGTGGCCCTGGGGCGGGCGTAGAGCAGGTTGGCGCGTATGGTGTCGTGGAACAGATACGCCTCCTGCGTGACCATGCCTATCTGCCGGGCGAGCGATTCCAGCGTCACCTCGCGAATGTCGAGGCCGTCAATCGTGATGCTACCGGAGGTGGGGTCGTACAGGCGGGGCAGGAGATAGGTGATGGTGGTCTTGCCCGCGCCGGACGGTCCCACGAGCGCCGCTAACTGGCCGGGTGCCACGTTGAAGGTGACATTGCTCAGGGCGTACCGCGGCTCACTAGCTTTCAGGTCGGGCGTATCCTCCTCGCCGGGCACCTCCGCTGGTCTGCCGTTACCCTTACCGTTGGCGGAGGCGGTGGGTTGCGCCTCACCCGGCGAAGTGGTCCTGGGCTTACGATCCGCCAGACTGAGGGCTGCGACCGGTGCCTGCCCAAGTCGCTGCACCTCCGAGAGTACAGCGCGCACGCGTTCCGTAGCACCGTCACCAGCCACATAGCTGAATGACACGTCCTCAAAGCGTACTTCCCCTTCTACCTCGCGCAAATCAACCGCCCCCGGCTTCTCCTGTATCTCCTCGGGCAAATCGAGCACCTCGAAGACCCGCTCAAAGCTCACCATTGACGTGGCGAACTCCACGCGGGCGTTGGTCAGGCTGCTGATGGGGCCGTAGAGTTGAGCCAGGTAAGCCGCGAAGGCGACTATCGTGCCTAGCGTAAAGCCGGTGCCACTGATTACCAGGTAGCCACCCACCCAGAACACTAGCGCCGTTCCTACCGCCCCACTGAGGCTGAGGCCCAGGAAGAACCACCTGCCGATGAGCGCCTGCCGCACGCCGACGTCGCGTACCCTGGAGGCCCGGTCGGCGAAGCGGTCCGACTCGTCCCTGGCGCGCCCGAAGATCTTCACCAGTAGCGCCCCGCTGACGTTCAACGTCTCGTTCATCATCGCATTCATCTCGGCGTTGAGGGAAAGCTGCTGGCGCACGATGCCGCGCAGGATGTTACCAACGCGACGCGCCGGGACGATGAAGAGAGGCAGAATAACTATGGAGAGCAGGGCCAGCCGCCATTCCAGGGACACCATGACGGTCAGCGTAATTATGACACCCATCAGGTTCGTGACGATATCGACCATCGTGCCCGAAACGGCCCGCTGCGCGCCAACCACGTCGTTGTTGAGGCGTGACATTAGCTCGCCGGTCCGGGTGTTGGTGAAAAAGCGTAGCGACATGCGTTGCAGGTGATCGAACAGGGCGCACCGCAGGTCGAAGATGATTCCCTCTCCTATTTGGGAACCCAGGTGCCTTTGGAGCACACCGATGAGGCCGGAGGCAAGAGGTGCCCCTATCATGCCGAGGGCAAGCCAGTTGAGCATGCCCAGGTCTCCCGAAGGTATCGCCACGTCGATGAGGCTGATGTACAGCAGCGGCTGCAATCCGGTGAGCAGCGAGACGGCAAAGATAGTGGACAGCATGAGGGCGATGCGCCTGCGGTACGGGCGGGCGTATCTCCCCACGCGCTTCAAGAGGGCGCGGCTAACCTGCGGCTTGTCTTGAGCCGGGTCGTGCCTTATGTAGCTCCACCAACCTGCACCGTGGTCCATGCTTGAATTATATACCGCGCGCAATCGTGTGCCGAATCGCTGAGTCGGGCCTGGAACGGCTGCCGGGGGAGCCGCGCAATACGGCAGGCGGTTAAATCAAAAAGCCTCGACAAATCCGAAGATTCCTCAAGGCTTTTCTTTCTCCGTAGGCTCAACACCTTCGAAGTGAGAACATCTTACACCCATATTGCCGCTTTGTCAATAGGCGGATTGAGGCAATTTTGAAGCAGTTTCGGGAGGGGACGATGGACGATGGGAGGAGACGAAAACGCAAAGACGCAAAGTACGCTAAGGACGCGCAAAGAGGATTGTTGTTAGGTACTAACCACTAACCACTAACCACTAACCACTAACCACTACTCAGTCCTCCATCGTCCCGGCAAGCCCGTGCTCCATAGCGTAGCGGGTGGCGGCCGTGCGGGTGGTGATGTTCAGCTTGCTGTAGATGGAGCGGAGGTGGGCCTGCACTGTGCGGGTGCTTAGCACCAGCCGGTCGGCTACTTGCGCGTCGGTGAGGCCCTCGGCTATCAACCGCAACACCTCGATTTCACGCCGTGTCAGCCCTTCAGGGTTCTCGCCGGTTGTGGGGCTTTGCGGTTCCGTGGCCTCTTCGGTGGTGTGAGCCCGGGAAGTCTGGGTAGCCCAGGCGCTTGCGATGGCACCTTTGCCGCCTAGTTCGTGGAACAGTTGGAGGCTTTCTTCGCGCAGAGCGGTGGCACGCTCGTGATCGCCCTGCGCTCGTACTACGTCACCGAGGTTGTGCAGCGTCCAGGCCAGCATCCACTTGTCGCCCACCGCGCGCTGGATTTCTATGGCTTCTTCTAGGCGCTGCCGGGCGGTCGCGTAGTCTCCCGTGCGCAGGGCAATGTGGCCGAAGTGGCTAAGCTCCAGCGCCACACCCCAGCTATGCCCCACCTCCAGGTACAACGACAGGCTCTCCCGGTGCAGTTCTTCGGCCCGGCTGTGTTCGCCTCGCTCGCGCGCAACCTCACCGAGGAAGTCGAGTGAAAGGGCGAGGCCCCACTTGTCGCCGTGCTCGCGGAACAGCGCCACGCTCTCCTCCCCCAAGTCACCGGCACGAGGGTCTCCAAGCTGCTGCGCCACCCGCCCCAGGAAAGTCAGCGCGAAGGCCGTGCCTCGTACGTCACCGAGCGTGCGCCATATAGAAAGGCCCTCCTCCAGCCGCGTCAGCGCCACGGGGTAGTCGCTCTGAAGGTACGCCACGACGCCTGCCGCGCTCAGGGCCTTGGCACGTGCTACTGTGGGGGTGTCGTTGCCTTCCAGCAACAGCATTCTCTCCAGCCAGGTGCGGCCTTCGCTCAGATAGCCCCGGAAGTACCAGAACCAGACGAGCGACCCGGCCAGCCTCAGACCCAACCGCCGGTCGGCTTCGCGCGGTGAGGTCCAACCCCAATCGAGGGAGGCGCGCAGGTTGTCGTGCTCGCGCTCCAGGCGATCAAGCCACACCGGCTGGCTCTCAGTGAGGAGGTCGTTTTCTGTGCTCTCGGCCAAATCTGTATAGTACGTGAGTAGGCGGCTGCGCAGTTGGTCGGCCTCTCCCGACTCCTCCAACCGTTCCAGGGCGTAGTGCCGGATCGTTTCAAGCATGCGGTACGAGGCAACCCCCGCCCGCTCGTCCACGTTGAGGAGCGACCTATCGACAAGCTGAGAGAGCAGGTCAATCGTCTCGAACTCGTCCACCTCCAGGCCGGACACCGCCTGCGCCGCCTCAAGGGTGAAGCCGCCCGCGAACACGGACAGCGACATCAGAACGACCCGCTCCGGCTCGGACAGCAGTTCGTAGCTCCAGTCCATCACTGCCTGTAACGAGCGGTGCCGGGGCGAGGCGCTCCTGCTGGTGGTGGAGAGCAGCCGGAACCGCTCGTCGAGCCGCTCCACGATCTGCCGCACCGACAGCACCCTGGTACGCGCGGCGGCAAGCTCTATCGCCAGCGGCAAGCCATCCAGCTTTGTCACCAACTCCACGAGCGGCTGGACGTTCTCCTGGCTCACGCTGAAATCGGAGCGAATAGCCGACGCCCTGTCCACGAAGAGGCGCAACGCTTCGTACCGGCCCAGTTCTTCCGGCGATGGAAGTCGGTCGGCATCAGGCATCGACATCGGCGGCACTCGGTGGGCGACTTCGTAGTCCAGGCCCAGGGGCTGCCTGCTGGTGGTGAGGATGCGGAGGTCGGGGCACGCGTTCAGCAGCCTGTCTGCCAGTTCGGCGCAGGCCTCGACCAAGTGCTCGCAATTATCCAGCACGAGCAGAGCCTTCGAGGGTAACAGTGATGCGGCCAGGGTGTCGAGCAGAGGCTTTCCCGGTTCTTCGCGGACCCCGAACAGAGCCGCCACTTCCTGCACGGGGATTGCAGGGTCGGATATGGAAGCAAGCTCCACCAGCCACACGCCCTCCGGGTACTCGTCTGCCACACAAGAGGCGACTTCCAGAGCGAGCCGCGTCTTGCCACTGCCCCCGGTGCCGGTGAGCGTCAGCAGCCGAGAGCGCGCAAGTAGTCCGATTACGTCGTCTTTTTCGCGCTCTCGGCCAACGAAGTTAGTAAGTCTTTGCGGCAGGTTGTTGGGGAACGCCAATGGTGCCTCCTTCCGGCAACACCATTATACAGGTGGAAGACCTAAGCACCCTTCTTCGGCTTGAGGCTCGACCAGACACCCCACAGGGCGATCAATCCGACCTCGGCAAGAGCGTCAAGGAGGTACACAGGTCTGATCCGCTTCCGGGCTACATAGATTATGTCAATGGCGGTCAGCCCGGCCGCGCTACCCACGGCCAGCAGCGGCACCTCAGGCACAGGCTCGCCGCGCTTGCCCGCAAGCCCCAGCACGGCTCCTATAACGATTATGAGCACGCCTACCGTCTTGACCAGCCAAATATCGACCTTTGGGCCGGTCACTTTCTGGAAGCTTCGGATGTCAACGATGGCCCAGAGGCCGGTTAGCGCGTAATAGCCTGCCTGTCCATAGGACAGTAATGAGTACAGCTTACGGTAGCTCTGCTCGTCAAGCTTATCAAGTGGTTTGCGGCTCATGGAGTGTAATTACCTCGTAGGTGGGAATTATGAGTATGACATGCCAGAATGGTGAGAGGGCCGGAGTGTGGCGACCGGCCCGCCTTTGTCATTTCGAACGCAGTGAGAAATCTCGTCCCTCAGCACCTATACAACCCCTTTCCGACAGCCACTCTATACCATGAGAAAGAAGACACATCCAGGTGAGGGACGAGATTTCTCACTGCGTTCGAAATGACAAAGGCGGGCTGATGTGCGCTGCTCCACTTTTTACTTGTTCAAGATGCGATAGTAGCTGAAGAACGTTCTCATGACCGCGTAGGTACTTTACACAGGGAGTAGTGCACATGAGTTCCGGTAGGTTGCTAATCCAGGTAGGAGCCGCCCTGTACCGCCTGGCAGACGTGCAGGGCCGCGTTTCGACCGGTTTGCTGCCGGTATGCCTCAACTACCACTGTTTCAAATTCGGCAAGGTGTTCGGCCCGCACTATGTTGACGGTGCAGCCCCCAAAACCGGCCCCCGTCATGCGGGCACCCACTACACCGGGCGCTCGGCTAGCCAACTCAACCAACAGGTCCAGCTCTTTAGAACTGACCTCGTAATCGTCGCGCAAGCTGGAGTGTGACGCGTACAGCAGCTCTCCGAAACGGCGTAGGTTGTCTCCCCTGCCCAGCCCCTCGCGCATCAGGCCCACGGCTTCCAGCGTGCGCTCGTTTTCACCGACTACGTGGCGAGCGCGGCGGTAAAGCAGTTCCGGCAGCTTCGATTTTTGGGCTTCCAACTGCGCCAGGCTCACGTCCCGCAACTGCGCACCACCCGGCAAATCCAATTCAGCCTGGAGAATCTGCATCGCCTCGGCGCATTCGACCGTGCGCTGGTTGTAGGCGCTGCCCGCTAACGTGCGAGGGGCCGCGCTGTCCACCGCCACCACTTTATAGCCAAGCTCCTCAAAACCCAGGGGCACCACTTCGTATTCCAGGCTGCGCGTATCGATCAGGAGGGCCGAATCGGTCTGGCCGAGCGCGGAGATGAACTGGTCCATGATGCCGCTATTTACGCCCACGAACTCGTTTTCGGCGCGCTGGCAGGTGAGCGCCAACGTCTCACCCTGTAGCTGGACACCGGCCAACCGGGTGAAGACCAGCGCCGACGCCACCTCGATGGCCGCCGAGCTACTCAGCCCCGCCCCTTCCGGCACGTTACCCTCGATCAGGAGTTGCGCGCCCGTGACCTGGCCGAGGCTCAGATGCCCTCTCTCCTCGAGCGCCCAGGCGACACCCCGCACGTAGTTGCTCCAACCCTTGTCCTCGTCTTCGAGATGCCCGATGTCGTCCAGGCTGAAGGTATCCTGATTGCCGTAGTTGAGAGACACCATCTCAACTTGGCGGCCATCCGGCAAGGACAAGGCGGCTATCAACACCGTGCGGTCGATTGCCACCGGCAGCACAAAACCCCCATTGTAGTCGGTGTGCTCGCCTATGAGGTTGACGCGACCGGGGGCACGCGCCACGAACTCTGGAGGTGCTCCGAAAGCCTCTTCAAAGGTGGCTCGCAGCCTTGTGGCGCGTGCGCTTTCATCAGTGTTATCTCGCCGGTGCTTCTCGTCATCCATCACCTGCTCCTCTGCCCCTGGGCCTGACCTTCGCCTACGTGCTCTGGGCCACCGTACAGGTAGCGGTACTCGGGCTGCGACGCTTCCACTAACGTTCCTATGGACTCAGACGGGTTAGACACGTAAGCGCGAAACTGCTCGGCCAGGGGCGTAGCCAGCCATCGCGGACCTCCCGCTTGCCCTAACCTGTAAAGCCCCAACTCCAGCCTGTATTGGTCCACGGGGCCGCGCCCAAGCCGGTAGCTCCAATCGATCATCGTGAAGATGGGGAACCACGTGTAGCCCAGCACTGGCACGCCATTACCGCGCAGAGTCTTGATCGCACCGAGGCCTTCCCGCAGCCAGTTGGCGCGCACCTTATCGGAGCCTCGCGCGCTGGTCTCCGTCACTATCACGGGCGCTTGATATCTCTCGTGGTAGCTGGCGATCATCTCCGCGAACCCCACTCCCTGGCGTTCTATCTCCCTGTAACTCAACTTGCCCTGGCGGTTGATATACATCTGCTTGGTAGACCATTGCGGGTAGAAGTTCAGGCCCAGCACGTCCAGGCTGATGGCATCCCCCCTCAGCCGCGCCAGGTCATCAGGCGAGACGCCATTGCGCACCAGCCAGGGGAATAACTGGTGCTCGCCATCCACCCGGCCCGTAATCAGGTCGTAGCAGATGAACCTGCGTAGCTGGTCCTCCGTCGCCAACCGCTCAAGGTCGGGGCGTTCGGCCCGCACGATACCCGCGGCCTCCACGTGCACCATGATCGATTCGGGGTCAATCTCTTGGATGGCGCGCACGGTGGAGACAATGCCCTTCGCGAGTTGCACCATGATACGCAGGTAGCCCTGGTCGCCGCGCAGGTAGGGAGGCCACAGCCCGCGCCTGCCACACATGAGGGCGTTCACCAGCGGCTCGTTAAGGGGCGTGTACCACCTGACCAGTCCCTTGTAGCGTTGCGCGAACTCGGCGGCGTAAGCGGTCACGGCGGCCGGATAGTCGGGATTGTCGAACTCGCGGTGGAGCCAGAAGGGGCAGCCGTAGTGCATCAGGTCGATGATGGGGGTGATGCCAAGCTCGTCCACCATGTACGGCAGCACTTCGTCTATCCACCGCCAGTCGAACTTACCCTGTTGAGGCTCCACTTTGTACCAGGGGATGCCCCAGCGCAAGGCCCTCAGCCCCAGTCCTTTCGCCAGCGCCAGGTCTTCCCGCCAGTGTTCGTAATGGCCGATTAGCTCGTACTCGTCCATGCTGCGGTGGCCGGGCCGCGTCTGGGGCACAAAGGTGTCCTCAATGCCCCCGGCCCAGATGAACTCCTCAGAACTGGGGCCGGGCATGCCGAGTAGAGGTCGTGTGTATCCGGTAGGTGTAGTCATGGCTGTTGAGATACTTCCTTCAATTGTAAAGGTTAGGCTGTGTTTGTATTTGGTGCGCTGTAATGCTGCTCTGACTGCTCGCGGAGGCGTTCGGCGGCCGACTCTGGCGTGATGTCCCGCTGCGGCTCGCCCAGCAGTTCGAACCCTACCATGAACTTGCGCACCGTGGCCGAACGCAGCAAGGGTGGGTAGAAGTGGGCGTGCAAGTGCCATTCCGGGTGAGGCTTGCCATCAGTGGGACGCTGGTGGAAGCCCATCGAGTAGGGGAACGACACCTTGAACAGGTTGTCGTAACGGGTGGTGAGCCGTTTGAGCACGTCAGCCAGCCCGCCCCGTCCCTCCTCGCTCAAATCGGTAATGGCCCCTACCGGACGGCGGCTAACTACCATCGTCTCGAACGGCCACACCGCCCAAAAGGGTACCAGGGCGACAAAGTGTTCGTTTTCAACCACGACCCGAGTGCCCTCCTGGAGTTCGAGCGTCAGGTAGTCAGCCAGGAGCGTACGCCCCTTCTCGCGGAAGTAGTCGTGCTGCGACTCGGACTCGCGGGCCACGTTCAGGGGCAGGTGCTCGGTCGCCCAAATCTGGCCGTGGGGGTGAGGGTTGCTCGCGCCCATCATCGCACCCCGGTTCTCGAATATCTGCACGTAGCCCACCGATGAAATGGCCCCAAGCTCTTCGTACTGCTCGGACCAGGCGTCTACCACGCGGCAGAGGTCCTCTCGCTCCATCTCAGCCAGCGTAAGGTCATGTCGCGGCGAAAAGCAGACTACGCGGCTGGTGCCCCGCTCACTCCGCGCCACCAGCAAGCCGTTTACATTGTGCTCTCCCTGTGGGGTGTCCGGCAGGAGCGCGGCGAAGTCATTAGTAAAGACGAAGGTGTGCTCGTAATCGGGGTTGCGCACGCCACCCGCACGCTCGTTGCCGGGGCACAGGTAGCAAGTGGGGTCGTAGCGCGGGCGTTCCTCCGGGGCGGGCGTTTCTACCTGCCCCTGCCACGGGCGCTTGGTGCGATGGGGAGATACGAGCACCCACTCTCGGCTCAAAGGGTTGTACCGCCGGTGCGGGTGGTCGCTCAGGTTGAACGCGTCGTCAGGCATCGGCCTCGACACCTCCATGTTCAGTAAACAAGTTCAGTCCGTGGTTACAAGTTACGAGTTACGAGTTACGGGTTGCGGCTGCGGGCGGCAGGCTCCCACACGGCGCGGATGCGGGCGGCAGCTTGTGGGTCCGCAAGCTCACCAACCGTTTCAGCGACAGGCGTGTTGATGAGCCGCTGGTACAGGTCCACCAGGGCAGTAGGCTTGCGGACCAGCTTGTCGCCCTCCCATTCCAGGCTCCACATGCCGCACGGATTGACATTGTAGTTGCGCACCCGTAACGCCGAGTCCCAGTCCACGTGGTCAATCGCGCCGTAGTAGGTGAGACCTGCTACCGGCACCCCATTGGCGCGTGCCTTCTTCGTCTCCGCGATGATGTTCTCGAACCAGCGCACCCGGTACTCGACGTCGCCGCCGACGTTCGTCTCAGCCAGGATGACCGGGATGCCATTGTAGCGGGAGGAGTACTGCCGGGTCATCTCCGCCCAGCCGAACATGCGCTCCTCGTCCACCTGCTCGTCAATGCGCTCGCCGTTGGGGCCGAGTCGAAGCTGGTGTTCGGAGTGTCTGTAATAGTCCAGGCCCAATATGTCGAGCCTGACGGGGTTCTCCAGGAACCAGTTTAGCTCCCATTCTTCAACTCCGTGGCGAAGCATGTAGTCCCACATCTGGTGCTCGCGGTTGACCAGCCCCTGGTACATGTCGTGCACTAGGAAGCGCCGCTCCGACCGGAAGGCCGCCTCCTCCGGGAACGCGCCGTCCACCGAATGGTAGTACTCGCACGTGTCCGCGATCATCATCAAGGCGTCGGGCTGCACTCGCCTGATTTCGGCCATGGAGCGGGCGAGACCTTCCGCGACGTTCTTGAAGGCGCGTACTGCGTTGCGGTCGCCCCTGAGGAAGGGGTACCAGATGGCCCATTCCGCGCCGAAGGAGGCCTCTATATACGGCTCGTTGGTGGGCGTGTAATAGAGCAGGTGCGGGTATCTCTGCACGAACGCCTTGGCGTACCACCCCTGTATCTCCCCGAAGATGGGGTTCATAATCCCACCCTCTATCCAGGTAGGCGTGCCAAAGTGGAACAGGTCGATGATGGGGGTGATACCTAGCACGCCCATCAGGTCGATAGCCTGGTCGGTCCAACTCCAGTCGTACTTGTGCGGCCCGGTATTGACCAGGTGCCAGGGGATGCCGTAGCGGATCGTGGTGATGCCGGTGTCGCGCACCCGCACAAGGTCGCTCGCCCACCAGCGGAGGTGCTGGGTTTGCTCCAACTCGTCCGTGCCGACCTGGGGAAAGGCGGCGCACTCAAAGCCGGTCATCCATTGGAAGTCAGTGTTGCTCATGGGTACCATCCAGGGGGAGTATAGACGCTTAACTACTGCAAAATATATGCCGTGCCGCCCCGGAGAGCAACGCACGGCATATATCGGGTTGAGTAGTGGCGAGTAACCCCGCCACTACTCGGTTGAACACCTACGCCTACGGCCTGGCAGGAGTGGAGCAGTTGGGGAAGAAAGCGTTAGCCGCTATCTTCGCCATCTGCCCTCGCGTGGTGTTCTCGTTGTACCTGAAGCACGGAGCACCCGTTTCTGGGCACCTCGATGCCTCACCGTACCCTGAGATGATGCCCCTCCCTGCCAGACGCTCTATGTACACCCAGAACGGGCTGTCAGTCGGTACATCCGTGAAGGTCTGCTGGTCCTCCGCTACGTCCTCCTCGAACCCTGCGGCTATCGACACTATCTTGGAGATCTGCCCCCTCGTGGCGGGATTGTTGGGGCGGAAGTAAGGTCTGCCCTCACTGTCACAAGGCTCAGTCACACCAGGACCTCCGCACGGGTACCCCGCTATGGCTCCTGTTTGTGCCAGCCTCTCCACGAACTCGTAGAAGGGAGAGCCGGGGGGTACGTCTGCGAACTGCTGCTGGCCTTCTGCCGGTGTGTCGTTCAGCCCTGCGGAGTTGGCGATGATCTTGGACAACTGACCACGTGTGACGTTAGCACCTGGCCTGTAGTATGGGTCATCATTGCCGTTGCACTCTTCGCCAGGTCCGCCGCACGGGTACCCACCTACTATGCCTCGGCAAGCGAGACAGCGCACGAAGGTGTAGAAGGTGTGGTCGGGGGGCACATCAGCGAACTGGATCGGGCACGCTGTGGCGCTTGGTACTGCTGTGCTTGTGCGGGTGCTGGTGGCTACTGCGGTGGAGGTGCGGGTAGAAGTAGCTACTGCCGTGCTGGTGCGGGTAGAGGTAGCTACTGCCGTGCTGGTGCTCGTCGTTGTGGACGAAGGCGCGGTTGTAGCAGTGCGGGTTGCTGTGCTTGTAGATGTGCCAGTGGAGGTAGCTGTACCTGTACTTGTGGTAGATGGAGTGGCCGTGAGGGCGGGATCGCCGCCTACGATCTGCAGCGGGTTGTCATAGCTGCCCGGCGGCAGATGGGTTTCCGGTCGCATAGCCGGTGCTGTCTGCGGTGCCAGCGAGGAGACACGCACGTAGTCAAAGTCGGCTATGCGCACGTCATTGATGTCGGATGCCGGGCCACCACGTCCCATAGCTACCAGTCCGATCTTGAGGTTGCTCAGGTTGTGGGTCCAGGTAGCGCCGCGCACCCAGTTGGTACCGTCGATGCTAGAGTAGCCTGTGTAGTACTGTTCGCCGGTATTCGCGTTGATACGCTTCACGATGCGCAGCCAGGTGGTAGTTGTCTGTATGTTCATCGCACCGGGAGGACCTATGACGCTGTTGCCGTAGGTAGCCGTCCTCGCACGGTCGGGATCGGTTGTGCCGGTTTCCTTGGCCCACTCGATTTGGCGCGTCTCCCAGATGGAGGCGTGAGCGAGCTTCACATAGTGGTCGTCGTCCTGGTACAGCACGATGCCGGCCTGCTGGTAGTTGAAACAGCAACCCGACGGGTTCAGGTTGAACTCGAACTTGGTCTCCACCATGAATTCGCCCGCAGGTGCGTCCTCAACGAGCACCGGCGCGGTATTACTGGCCTGGTGGAGGTCGGCGGCCTGCGTCCTGAATCGGAAATAGCCAGGGTTCTCGGTGGTGGAGGTGTTGGTGGGAGGCGTCCGTACCCAGGTCCACTGGGGTTCGACCGTGCCGCTGAACTCATCAGTGTACGGCTCCAGTTGCGTGGCCGGTGCGTCGTCCGGCCGCATCGTGGGCGTGGGAGAAGGAGTCGTGCCGCTCACCACGATCGGCCCAGGCTGAGGCTCATCGGATGCCCAGTAGCCGGAGCGCACCGTGGGCCAGCCGTTGAACCAGTCGAGTCGGTCCAGCATCATGGGCCGCTTGTTGATGTTGAACGGGTTTGGATTGTTGAAGTAAGCATTACCCCTGTCAATCGCATGGTAGAAGAACCAGTCCGTCCCGGCGGTGTCACTAATTATGGCGTTATGGCCGGGGCCGACCCACCTGTTGCCGTTCATGCTGATAACAAGGTGCCCGCCTGCTCGCGCGCCAGACACCCTCTCGTCCATGCTGTGGCCGAATTCATCCAGGAAAGGACCAAGTGGGTTTGTCGAACGCCCGGCGAACACAGAGTAGCCCGTAAGGGGACCCCGGCAGCAGTCGGTCGCGGAGGCGAACAGATAATAGAAGCCGTCGTGCGGGTAGACAAAGGCGCCTTCGTAGCGGTTGGCAATGGCGACCTGGGTTTCGCCTGCCTGCACGGTCTCTAGGCTGTTGGTCAGCAACTGCCGCGCCCAAATGCCACCGTAGTAGCTACCGAAGTAGATGTAGCGCAGGGTGGGTGAGATTTCCAGGAAGGCGGGGTCAATCGTGTCGAAGAAGTTACAGCCACCGCCACCACGCCGCGGGTATACTACAGGCTTTGACGTGTGGGTCCAGGGACCATAGGGGGTTGCACTGGTAGCCGCACCAATCGCCCGGTCGAAGGGGCAACTCGGCTCACCACTGGTGGCGTCGTTGACGTCGGTGACAGTGTAGAACATGTAGTACTGTCCGTCGAAGTAGCGGACGTCAGGGGCCCAGAGGCCCGCGCCGGGAGCCGCGTAGGACGGGGTCGATGCAAACGCATCACCGATGTAGGTCCAGTGGACCAGGTCGGTGGAACGCGCCATCGGGATTTGGTGGAACATGAGATTGCCACCGCCATCGC
>DASVRN010000322.1:0-18553 GCA_036388595.1 Chloroflexia bacterium | reverse complement strand
GTGAGAGTATGCAGGCAATGATTGTTGAGCCAGGCGGTAAGCTATGCGCGCTACTACCACGTAGCGGCTCTCTCGTTTGTTCGTCCTCGTACTGTTCATGATCGTAATTCTACATACTCAACCTATCTTTGCAACAGAGCATTTAGAGATTACAAAAGGAGCAGGTACGACATCAAGTACCCTGCTCCTTTTGCTTAGAACACTTACTAAATCTCTGCGCGTCCTTGGCGTCTTGGCGTCTTGGCGTTTCCGTCTTATAGCACTAGCTACGTCGCTAGGGTGCCGGTTGGAGAGTGGCGACGCTGAAGATGACGCTGAAGGCCCGGCAGTATATGACCACCGACCCTAGTTTGGTGGGGTCTATTGAGGGGTCCAGGGTGTAGTTGAATGAGCCGTTGGTGGCCTTGAGGCTGCCGAGGTTGTGTGCGCCCTGGTGCAGTTGGTCGTGGTTCTTGGGGTTGGGGTGGGTGCTGATATAGACGTACAGGTCGGGGCCGTTGGCGGCAGCCAGGTCTTGCAGGCGCACGATCACTGAGCCGTCTTGCCGGCGGGCGATGATGGCCTGACCGCTCGCGTAATGCACGTCGTCTTGCCGGTCGAAGTTGCCGTAGGCTATAACACCTACCTTCTTGTCATTTGCCGCTTGCGCCGTAGGGGCGGGGGTGGGCGCGGTGGTGGGTCTCGCGGTAGGGGTAGCAGCGGCACGATTGTCGTTGGAAGCCTGGGCCATCCTGGCCTTGTAGCGGAAGGTGCCTAGCTGGCTGAGCAGTACGTTGTGGGGAGACTGGTTCTCAGGGTGGTGCTCGAATACGGCGCGCTCGAAGTACTGTACCGTATAGGTCTTGCCGTCTAACTGGCTCTTCTCCTGGAACTCTTCAGAAATGGGGTAGCCCTGTTGCGCCAGGCCGCCATTTTTGTTCCAGTAGTCGAGGAACACCCCGCCCACTCGCTTGCCCGTTTCCGCGAACATTCGCGAGTTCGTGCCATTACTGGCCTTCTGACCGGGAGCGCCTCTGGGGTACTTCTCTTTGTAGAGGAAAGAACCCAGGAGCGATAGGAGCACGTCATTGGGGCGCTGGTTTTCGGGGTGCATCTCGAACACGGCCCGCTCGAAATATTGCACGGTGTAGGTCTTGGCGTCCGTGTCCGACTTCTCCTGCATCGGCTCCGAGATTGGATAACCCTGCTGAGCCAGCCCGCCGTTTTGCTGCCAGTATTCAAAAAAGCGGCCCTTGACGGTCTTCCCAGTCTCCGCGAAGGTGCGGGAGTTTTCCTGTGCGTAGCCGGGGGTAGAGGGCAGCAGGGTAAGGCCCAGCGTCAGGGCCATGAGTGCGGACGCTAGCTTTCGAGAGGGCTTGTACATTTCATTTCCTCCTGCGGGGGTGGGCTTAGTTGGCCCGTAGTGCGGCCACACTGAATATCACGCTGAAGGCCCGGCAGTATATGACCACCGATTTCACTTTCGACAGGTCTACCGAGGGGTCTATGGCATAGTTGAACGAGCCGGTGGTGGCCTTCAGGTTGCCGAGGTTGTGGTCCTGGCCTTCGTGAAGCTGTTCGCTATTGGTGGGGTCAGGGTGCTCGCTGAGATAGATGTAGAGGTCGGGGCCATTGGCGGCGTCTAGGTCGTGCAAGCGCAGGGTGTGGGTGCCGTCGGCCTGCTTGACGATGAGGGCCTGCCCGTTGGCGTAATGTACGTCGTCTTTGCGGTCGAAGTTGCCGGTGGCTAAGATGGTATCGCTCTTAGCGTCGGACATGGACATGTCGCCTTGCTCGGACATGGACATATCACCTTGCATGGCAGCCGCCGGTATTGCTAAATTGTCCCCTTCGACCAGTGTGGTGCGGATGAACAGGGGCGAGATGGTCCACCAGCCGAAGGCGAGGACCCCCAGCAGCAGCAGTGCAACGAAGGCTAAAATAACGGGGTTGTGCCTGAGACGTGCAATCACTTTCTCTTCTCCTTTGGGGCATCTTCAGGCCGCTAAGTTGTGGCGGGCCTGTCTAATGCTCCAATTATGCCGGAGTAAGATTACGTGAGTATTACAAAGTCTGCGGTAGTGTTACTATCGTGTGACGAAACCGCGTGACGCCAAGAGTGTTGGAGCTTGGAGAATAGCAAGAGGACCAGGATACGTCCCACGTACCTGGTCCTCTTGCTTGAATAACACCCTTTAACCTTGGCGCGTTCTCTGCGTCTCCGCGTCTTGGCGTTTCAACTCGTCAGGGCTTTTGCCTCCTGCATGAAACGGTGGCTTACTTCTACCTGTTGTGGAGTGATATGCCCGGCGTTGAGGAGGATATCAAGCACGTCGTCCATTTTGACGGCGGCGTGGCAGTTGAGGCCGTGGCGCGACATTAGCTCCGGCCCGCCCTGGCCCCGGTCAACCAGCACCACGATGTCGCGCACCTGGAGTCCGGCCTCTTGCAGGTGGCCCAGCACCTCCAGTTTGCTCGCGCCGTCGGATACCACGTCGTCCACCAGCACGGCGGTAGAGCCCGGCTGCCACGCGCCCTCGACCATGCGCTTGGTGCCGTGCTGCTTGGCGCTCGACCGCACGTAGCCCGCCGGGATGTCCGTGTGCTGGGAGAGGGCCACGGCCAGCGGGATGCCCGCCTCGGCTATGCCCACCAGCAGGTCGGGTTGCACGCCCGCTGCCTGCATCGTTTGGGCCATGAGCGCGGCCACTTTGCGCAGCAGGGGAGGATAGGAGGCGAGCACGCGCAGGTTGTTGTAGTAGGGTGACACCAGCCCCGACTTGAGAGTGACCGGCTCGAAGCGAATAGCCCCAATCTCGTACATCTGCCGGATAACATCCTCTAAGAGGCCCGGAGAACCGGACGCTTGTGTGGCTGCATGCCGGGCGCGCGCCTCGTTCATGGTGTCGCGCCACTTGCGGGCCGCCTCTCCGGGGTCGGAAGCTTCCATGATGGCGCGGGATACGTTGATGAGCAGGCCCGCGCCATCCGCGTCCAACCCGGCGGCCACCGCAGCCTCAACGTCACCGCCCTGCGCTCCCACTCCCGGGCAGAGGATGGGCAGGCGGGGTGCCGCCTGCCTGATGCGCGCCAGCACTGCGGGATCGGTGGCGGGGCCGACCAGGCCGACGTTGCCCGCCTCGTTCCAGGCCGCTATCTTGCGGGTGATCTCCACGTAAAGGGGGTCGCCGTTTGCCGTCTGGATGTCCTGTAGCTCGTCCGCGCCTGGGTTGGAGGTACGCACCACCATGAAGCAGCCTTTGCCCTGGTGGGAAAAGAGGGGAGCGAGGGCCTGCCTGCCGGGTGCGGGCATGGCGGTCACGGCATCCACGCCCAGCAGGTCAAACGCTTCGTGGGCGCACCGTTCCAGCACGTGCCCGATGTCGGCGTACTTGGCGTCGAGGATGATCGGGATGTGGGAGTAGCGTTCCCTGAGGTAGGCGCAGGTGTATCTCAGGGCTGTGATGCCGGCTTCCCCCTCGGCTGAGTAGCACTTGTACTGCGGCTTGAATGCGGCGGCGTAAGGGGCCGCACCGTCTATGATGCGGCGGTTGTACGCGAAGATGTCCTGGGCTACCTTGCCGGTGCGGAACCCGGCTGGCAGCTTATCGTACACGGGGTCGAGGCCGACGCAAAGGAGGCTGTTTTGCTGGGCGATGGCCTCCGCCACTCTGTCCGCCCAGCTAGTCGCGAGGTTGGTAGTTAGGCTCACTGGTACTCCTGCATGTAGGTTCTTCTTGAAGGTTGTTCTGCCTGGGCATTCAGCAGATGAGGCGCATACTGGGCTATTTCGCGGCCCAGGCCGGTCTCTTTCCAGTGCCAGCCAAAGGGCTGCAAGGGAATATACCAGAGAAACATGCCGTTATCGGGCCGGCTGCGGACGGGAGCCGAAGGGGCTATCTCCGACCTGATTATGATACCTTCCCCAGACAGACGTTCAGGCAGGCGTTCGTCCACTGGGACCATCCCGATACGCACTACCTCCGTCCACTTAGCCCTCGACCCCCTGCCGAGTACATTGTACTCCAGGCCTTCCGGGGAGGTTACCAGGTAGCTATTAGCGACCCTGAAGGGAGAAAAACTGGGGATGAGGAAAATAGCACCTAACGCGACGGAAGCAAGCGCCAGCTCGATGGGGAAAGGGTTAAACCGGGTGCAAACCAAGAGTATAGTCAAAATAGGGATCAGCGCCGCTATTGCCCACAACAAGTAACACTGTGACAGTAACATCCGCCTGTCTTCGCGGAGAAATTTGCGTGCTCCAAAACCTAACTCACCCATCATCACCTTCTTTGCATACCCGGCCGCTTGCAACAGCGATCTTTGCTCGGAAGCATTGACGTCCGGCACTTCGCAGGTGTTGCAGGCGGTGCTCCTACGCCACCGCAGACTGTAGCCTCGCTGCTATCGCTATCTCCACCGCCAGCCTGTAGTTCCACATCGGCCCGGTAGCGCCCTGCACCGCGTCCGCGCCCGCCTCCAAATAGGCCCTGTAATCGTCAGCGGTAGCCAGCCCACCCACGCCTATGATGGCGAAGTCATAGCCCCCGGCGGCACGTATCTGCGACAGGCGGCGCACAACGTCAAGCCCGGTGGCTTTGAGGGCCGCGCCGCACACGCCCGCCAACTGCCTACCCGCGCCCGGTAGCGCCTGCCCGCCGTCCTCACCTATCACCGGCACCGGCACGGCGTTCACGGCCCCGTAGCCCTGCACGTAGGGTGCCGTAGCTTGCACCACACGCCGCAGAGTGGCCTCTCCTTGCGCGTCGGGGGTGTAGTTGCCCAGCTTGGCGAAGAGGGGTATCGTACCTATTGCCTGCTTCACCGCTTTACACACTAGCGCGGCAGCTTCCGCATCGTGGCACATCAGGCCGTGACCGCCAAGGTTGGGGCAGGACAAGTTTACCTCTACGGCGTGGGCACGTGTTTCGGCGCACATGGCGGCGGTAAGCGCGTGGTCCTCGATATAGGCCCGGTCGTCCTCACCCGGCAGGCGCGTGCCCGTGACGCTGGCGACCAACGCCTGCCCCAGCCCTGCGCCTCGCACCGCACGCTCCATGTCGGCCTGCCAAACATCAGGCTCCTGTGCGGGCATGCCGAAGGAATTGGTGATGCTCAACGTGGCGAGGTCTACCGGCTCATCCCGTAGGAAGGGCCGGGCTATGAGGTTATCCCGGCCGATTTCGCCGGGAGGAATAGATTGCGGGGAGTTCACCAGGAGCACATTGGGAGCATCGTGCGAGGGCCAAAAGCGGCTGCGCACCGTCTTATAGTGGCACAGGTCGTAGCCCCAGCGGAAGGCTGCATCCGTGTACTTCGAGTTGAGCAGCGGCCCGGCCGGTATGCCCAGCGGCCTGCGCAGCCGCAACCCCGCCACTTCGACCCACTCGCTCCCCGGCACCTCAAGCGCCCGCCGCTCCTCCTCCGAAGGCTCCGCCGCGAACATGCCGAACGGCCCGAGGTCGTAGTTCTCCTGGTATGAGAGGTTGGGGTCATAGAAGGGTACTGTCATAACTCTGCTTTCTGAAACGGGGTTCTGAAACGTGAAACGTGAAACGTGAAACGTGATTCGATTATAGCACCAAGTTCCACGTTTCGGGACCAAATATCCCAAGCTGCATCACGTTTCACGTTTCACGTTTCAGAAATGGACTTCAGCCCGCAGGCGTAGCGGACCAGGCGCTCGAAGCCGAGGCCGAAACCGGCTTGTTGCAGGCTCTCTTTGCGGTGCATGTCGAGGTACCAGGCGTAGTCGGTGGTGCTGCCGCCGAGGTCGAGCCACTGGCGTACGCTGACGGAGGCTTCGAGCCTGGCTTGAAGGAGGTGGGGGTCGTGCTCGGTCTCGGAGGCACCCATGACCTCGCCCACGCCGGGCATCAGCAGGTCGCAGCACTCCACCACGCGGGGGTCGTCGCGGCGCACCTTCATCGTGAAGAAACGGGTGCCGATTGGGTAGTGGGTGACGAATAGCGAGCCGCCAACCATCTCGGTGAGTGCGATTTCGTGGCGGTTCGTGAGGTCCTCCCCCCATTCCGCGAAGTGGCCCCTCTTCTGCAAGGCGATGATAGCCTCGTCGTAGGTCATGCGGGCGAAGGGGGCCTTTACCGCTGAGTGTGCGAACGCAGTGGAACCCAGGGCCGCCAGGTGTGGGCCTGCTGTAGTGGCCGCACAGCGGAGCATGCTCACCACCAGGCGCTCCATCAAGTCCATCGTGCGCTCCAGGTCCCACCCGGCCGCCTCGCCCTCTACCAGGGTGAACTCTGCCAGGTGGCGGTCGTCAATGCGGCGCTCGGCCCGGAAGGAGCGGCTGATCGAGTAGACCCTGCCAAGCTCGCGCATCAGCGGTTCGAGGTGGAGCTGGGAGGTCTGCCGTAGGTAGGCTTGCTTGCCGCCCACCTCCACGGGGAGCAGTGTGCCGGGGTCGCCACAAGCGCCGCAGGTGTTGGTGAGCATCGAGGGCACTACCTGGGTGAAGCCTTCGCGGTCGAGGGTGTCCTGGGCGGCGCGCAGCATGGCGGCTTTGACCCTGGCTACGTGCGCGGCCTTGCTCAACGCGGGCTGCGCGGCACCTATAACAGCGGGCGGGAAGTAGCTATAGGCGGGGTATGGGGTCTCCACTATGTATCCTCCTTGCGGAGGCGTATACCCAACAAAAAACCTTGCGCTAGGCAAGGCTGGTGGGTGCTGCGACGCGGCAGCATCTATGGGTATACACCAACCTTGACGGCCTCACGGGACCGGCATTAAAGGTCGTTCCGAGCCGTGCGCGACACGCTGTGTGCCTCCGGCTCGGGTAGAGTATACCCTGTGCGGGCTGGGTGTGTCAATCCGGTTATGCACGGGGTTGCTGAAACGTGAAACGTGAAACGTGATGCGGCTTGCTCTATATGGTACGTGAATGCGACCCTGTCTCTTACGCGGAACCCTGCTCCCCCTGTCATCCTGAGCGTAGCGAAGGATCTCAAGAAGGTGGTAATGGATGCTGTTGAGCGTCAGGATGGTGCTGATGGTTCAGCATAGTGCAAGGTGAAGCATCTGAGATCCTTCGCTGCGCTCAGGATGACAGGGCCAACTCTGGTCCTGCAACCTCAACAGAATGGCCTACACGCACTCTATTGAGCAAGCCGCATCACGTTTCACGTTTCACGTTTCAGAACCGCTGCCCATCTCCTCGTGCACCTGCCGCCCCACCCTGGCGACTGTCTCCGGTATTGCCAGCACGTCTTCCAGGGAGGTGCGGAAGTTGACTATGCAGGCGCGCAGCAGGAACTTGCCATCGAGGACGGCGTTCGACATGAAGGTCTCGCCCCCTGATTGCAGGCGGTCCAGTAACTCAGTGTTGAGCCTGTTGAGGTAGGCTTCGGTCTCGATGCTGCCGGGCTGCACGCCGGGGGGTACGTAGCGGAAGGTGGCGATGCTCAGGCCCTGAGTGCACGCCTCCAGTTCGGGATGCTCGGCGGCGGCGCGGAACATCTCCCTGGAGAGGGCCATATCGTCCGAGAGCATCCGCCTGTAGCCTTCCAGGCCGACGTGTTGCAGGGCCAGCCACACCTTCAGCGCGCGGAAGCCCCGTGAGTTTTGCATGCCGTACTCGTGGTAGTTGATCGCGGGGTCTTCGGCCATGTCTATCATGTGGTAGTAGGCGGGGTGGAACACAAACGTGTTGTGCAGCGCCTCCTTGTCGCGTACCAGCGCGCAACCCGCCTCCAACGGCGCGTACAGCCACTTGTGCGGGTCAATCGCCACCGAGTCGGCCAGGGAAAGCCCCTTCAGGTCCGGGTCAACATCGGGCACGGCAGCGGCAAAACCCCCATACGCCCCGTCCACGTGGAACCACAGGTCGTATTCGCGGCAAATTGCGGCGATCTCCGGCAGCGGGTCTATTGCCCCCGTGCTCACCGAGCCGCCGGTGCCAACCACAAGGAAAGGTATGTCGCCGCTGGCCTGGTCCGCCTCTATCTGTCTGCGCAGGGCGCTGGTGTTCATGCGCTGCCTGCTGTCGGTGGGTATCCAGCGTATGGCGTCGGTGCCCAGGCCGAACAGGTCGGCGGCTTTCTGCACCCAGGTATGAGTCTCTGCCGAGGTGTAGACCAGCATCTTGCCGTGGGCCGCGTCCATACCTTCGGCGCGCACGTTCCAGGTGGCCTTGGCGCGGCGGGCGGCCAGGAAGCCGACGAAGTTCGCCATGTTGCCCCCGCTCACCAGCAGGCCGCCGCAGTCGGTGGGATAGTCCAGCATCTCGGCTATCCAGCGCACCGTCTGGGCCTCTATCTCGGTCGCCATGGGAGAAAGCACGTAGCCGCCGATGTTGGGATTGACCGCCGCGCCGAGCAGGTCGCCCAGTATGCCTATGGGGGTAGGGCCAGCCGTGATGAAGCCGTAGAAACGCGGGTGTCCGGTGAAGAGGGAGTGGTCCAGCAGGAGGTCGGTGGCGCGGTTGAGCAGGGCTTCGGGGTCGGCACCCTGTTGTGGCAATGGGCGGTGTGCGTCCAGTGCGTTCCTGACCTGGCTGGGGCTTTCGCCGCTGGTCACGGGCCGCTCGGGTAGGCTCTCCATGAAGCCCGCCAGCCGGTCAACAAGCATGTGGCCGAGTCTGCGAAACTCCTCCGGGTCCATGTCGATGGGGGCGTGGCGGGGGTGCGTGTCGCGCGGGGTCTTTGTTGCTTCCATATAGTTCTCCTAAGCAGCAAATCAAGATGGACTAGGATGCTCCGGTCTTTGGGGCTACTAAGTCGCAAGTCGCATAACTGGAGCTAGTCATGCTTATGCCTACAAGTTAACGTTGTCCTGCCAGTGACAAAATACGCGTGCTCAAGGCTTCTAGAAGGGAAACAGGTTTGGCATCATAGCATGCGTCAGCACTGTGGCCCGGTTAAGTTGGTCGTTATCCCAACTCACCAACGGTATTGCTTTCTGATGAGCCGTGGCAACATAGAAGGCATCAGCACCGCGAATGCGCAGCCGCCCTGCTAAATCAGCAGCGTCAAGAATAAGAGGTGTATCCACAGGTATTAGTTGCAGTCCCGCCGCCCGTAGAAGGAACTCCACTGCTTGGGTTGCTAAGTGGGGCTGTTGAGTGCGGCGACCTACCGCCGCTGACACTTCGATCAACAGGATTTCAGGGGCAAGGATAAGACCGCCGCTGCCTACATACCTCTGCCACCAACTGAGGCTGTCGGCGTGGTTGATGTCCTGCTGCATGATAATGCTTACCCACACGCTTGCATCCACAACTACCTGCGGATGTCTAAGCGGGCCGGAAGGACGAGCGCGCCCCATGCTGTCTTACTCTCTAATTTCGCGTATGGTCTTCACGGCGTCAACTTGCTCGGGCAGATAGGGAGCAATGTCACTAATCAGGCGATTGAGCTCTCTTTCTGTACGTTCAAAGGCATCATCTCGTGACGTATCTATGCCGTCATCCCCAGGTATAATGCGCGCAACAACCTTGCCGAGGCTGTCTACAATAGAGACTACGACGCCCCGTTGTGCCAGATCGACAGCTTTGAGTATGTTGGCTGTTAATTCTGTGACGCGAATTACTTCCATAGCTGTGCCTGCTCTTTCTTGTCGCCACACGTATCGTCGCTAGGACCATTATAGCAGGCGGGGCCAAGAGAGGCGTATTCTACTCCTATTCTCCCACCGACTGCATCTCCAAATCCTTCCCCGTGATAAGCCTTACCGCCCGCTCGTAGGAGAAGTAGTTGTAGGCCCAGTTGGTGAGCACGATGAGGCGGTTGCGGAAGCCTATCAGGTAGATGATGTGGATGAAGAGCCAGCCGAACCAGGCCAGGCGACCGCTCAGGCGCACCCCGAACGCGTCCAGCACGGCGTAGCGGCGTCCAATCGTAGCCATGCTGCCCTGGTCGAAGTACTTGAAGGGCGTCATCTCGCGTCCGGCGGCGTGCTCCAGGATGTTGTGCGCGGCGTGCTTGCCCTGCTGGATCGCCACCTGCGCCACCATCGGGTAAGCCTGCCCTTCCTTGTAGCCCTCCAGGTAGGCCATGTCGCCCACCGCGAACACTTCGGGATGGCCCGGCAGGTGCAGCGTGGGTTCGATCTTCAAGCGCCCGCCCTTGCCCTGCTCCACACCCAGCGTGTTGCCTAGCTCCGAGCCTTTCACGCCCGCCGCCCACACCACGGCACCCGCCTGTATCGTGCTGCCGTCCTCGAACGTCACCAGGCCGCTCTCCACCGACTGCACCTTGCTGTTCATCCGCAGTTCTACGCCCATGCTCATGAGCTTCTTCATCGCGCTCCGTTGCAGGTTGTCGGGGAAGGCCGAGAGCACCTTGTCGGTGGCCTCCACCAGTATCACGCGGGCCTGGGTCACGTCCAGGTGCGGGTAGTCCTTCTTGAGCACGAAGTTGATTAGCTCGGAGAAAGCCCCTGAAAGCTCCACGCCCGTGGGGCCGCCGCCGACGACGACGAAGGTCATTAGCTCCTGGCGCTTCCTGGGGTCGGTCTCGGCAGCCGCCCGCTCGAAGCAGAAGAGGAGGCGGTTGCGCAGGTGCTCGGCCTCGTCAATGTCCTTGAGGCCGAAGGTGTGCTGCGCCAGGGCGTTGTTGCCGAAGTAGTTGTTGGCGCTGCCCGCCGCCAGTATGAGGTAGTCGTAGCGCACGGGGCGGCCCTCGGTGTGCACCACTTTCTTCTCCAGGTCCACGCCCGTGACCGCGTTCATGCGGAAGTTCATGTTGCGGTACTTGCGCAGGATGGCGCGCACCGGGTAGGCAATCGCTTCCGATTCGATGGCCGAGGTAGCCACCTGGTAGAGCAGGGGCCAGAAGCCGTGGTAATTGTTGCAGTCGAGCACCAGCACATCGACATCCTTGTTGCCCAGCTCACGCGCCGCGTTCAGCCCGCCAAAGCCCGCGCCGACAATTACCACGCGGGGTCTGCGGATGCGCTTGCTCTTGGGCTGCTGCTTGGCCGATTTGGTCTCGGTCGCGCCGTTGGAGCCGGGGAAGTCCACCTGTTCGGCAGGAATGTTTGCTTTGTCTTCAAGGGTTTTCATGCTGTGCACCTCGCCTGTTTGGTACTGCGGCTTATACTTTACCTTCCACTTTCATTATATGTGAAATAAATCACAAAAGCAATCAGCCGGAAGATGTAATATGCCCTCTACCAAGATGAGGCAGGATTCGGGCCGCGTTGCGTACGTTTCCTTCCTGTGCATGATGCCAAAAAGGGACGACCCTGCAATCGTCCCTTCCCGACATTAAGATGTAGACATGAGGCTATTGTTCCAGCGGGGCGAACAGGTCTACCGTGTTGCCATCCGGGTCTTTGACGACAGCGTACCGCTGGCCCCAGAAGGCGTCCCACGGCTCTTTGTGGCCTGTGTAGCCCTTCTCCACCACCTGCCCGTATAGCTCGTCTACCTCCGCAGGGCTGTCGCACTTGAACGCCAGCGATACACGCTGCCCCACCGGCTCCACCCACTCCGGGTCGATGCCCTTGACCATGTCGATGTGGTTCCAGGAGAGCCGGTAGCCGTTGGGCGTGATTACCTCCACGAATTGTTCCCCCTCGACCCCTGTGGGAATGTCCAGGCCCAACACGCGATAGAAATCGAGTGTCGCGTCCATATCTGCCACCACCATACCTACCATATCAGGCAGAGCCATATTGTCCTCCTCTTGCGCATGCAATGTCTGGCACCCGCATAAGGTGTAGTTGCAGGGCCATTACGAGACCTATTACAGAACATCCGTGCGGGGATAGTATAGCAGGTGGGCGGTGACAGCAGTATGTCACCGTTCCATGCGGATTAGCGGTATTGCTCGGTGAGACTCCGGCCAACTTGGGCCAGTAGCTCGCGCAACTCCGGCGGAGAGTGCACCTGCGCTTCGCCACCTAGCCCTGCGAAGTAGCGGGCGTAGTAGCCCAGTTCCGAAGGCGGGCAGCGGAAGTTGAGGTGGCCTGTGCCGTCGGTGTGACGTTGGATGTGCTGGCCCAGATGCGGCTCGCTCTCGACGTGGGCTGCACCCTGCGCGGTGAGAGTCACGTGTACTTCGGGGTGGGACTCGTGGCCGTAAGGCCTGGGTTCCGATGCCCGCACGTGCTGGAAGCCGTCTTCCGTCTGTGACACACTTTGTACGCGGTCTACCCGGTAGGTGCGCTCCTCCTCACGCTCGAAGGTGTAGGCACGGCAGTACCAGTAGCCGCTCTGCATGTTGATTTGCCGGGGTAGGATGTGCAGCGACGATATGCGGGCGGCGGACTTGTACGTGACCAGCACCCACCGCTCCTCCCGCGCCGCCGACATGAGCGTCTCAAGGAACGCCGACCTCTGGGTGCGCTCCGGCACGTCCACAGCCACCGTCTCCAGCATCCGCTCGACTTCGGGGCGCTGGTCGTCAGGCAAAAGCGCCCTCAGTTTAGCCGAGAGAGATGCACGCTCGGCTAGGAACGGCGTGTCAGCTAGACGGTTGATTGCGTTCAGCGCCAGCAGGAGCAGAAACGCCTCGTTCGAGGTGAGGGGCAAGGGCGCGAGCCTGTAGCTCGACGGCAGAGAGTAGCCGCCTCCCGCCCCGTCCTGCGATACCACCGGCACCCCCATTTCGCACAGCGCCTGCACGTCCCGCAGCACCGTGCGCTTAGATAGCTCAAAGTGACGGGCGATTTCGGAGGAGGTGCGCGGCTTCTCCTGGAGGAGCAGGAGGGTGGCGGTCAGGCGCTCGATACGGTTCATGTATGCAGGTCCGACGTTCCTGGCGGGACCATGCGGAAACGAGCTAAGTTGTAGCCCCTCATGGACCACACTCCCACAAGCTCACTACAACCTCACCAATCTGTATTATGGGAGGGTCATCGGTAGAACAGCTATAACTCCGTGGGCCTCCCAACACTATAGCCAGTGGTGTGGCTGTGGGTGTAGCTGTTGGGAGTTGAAATTGTATTGTTCGGTTCAGCTCTGCTACCTGTGTTTGTATTGCCTCCATCTGTGCACCGGCCTCCGGGTGCCGACTGTGGTGCTCGATGTGGACACGGAAGGTCTCCGTTCTAAATGTGATACTTTGCTGCGTCCGATCGACAAAGGCCAATAGCGCACTAACGATACCACAAGGCGCGAACAGCAGAAGCACCAAAGCAACCGTAGAGCACCGCAACAATCTTGTAGCTGCGTACCTTTGCCTCCGCGTCCTTTTCATGAGTCAGGTCCACCAGGCAGATTTACACTGGACGGGACATGGCTAGGCGCTTGCAATTTGCTGACGGCTCTTACATTGTCAGATTTCTGAACTGCCCCTGGTAGAGAGCAAGAAATCATCCTGGGCGCTAACTGCCAACCGCTAAGCTCTCATCCTTCGCCTTCTCGCCCTGCTTCTTGCCTTTGTGGCCGTTGGGCGAAGGTGTGTCAGTGTCCCCTATGCGCTGCAACTCCATCTCGAACATGTGGCGCAGGATGGCGACCGACGTAGCGTAGGCGGAATCCATGCCCAGGTAGGCGAGGCGAATCGCGCCCAGGTTCTTGCCGCGTGTGTACGGGGTGTCAGAGGCGTAGTGGAGGAAGCCCAGGTCGAACGGCAGGCTGGTGAAATTGATGTGCTCGTTCACCGGGTAGCGGGTGGGGTGGGTGTACTCGTACAGGCCGTTGAGGTACGGCCCCGCCTCCATCTCGACCACCGTGTAGTTCTCGCGGTAATAGAAGTCGAGGTAGGGGCGGTTCTGCAAGTAGGTGCCCTTCACCGTGACCGCCTTCTGGTTGTCCAGCACCGAGCCGTACACCAGGAACGGAGCCACCATGCTCGCCGTGAAGCAGTTGTTCAGCCAATACGTGTTTTGCGAGTGCTCGTCGAACACCGAGTCGGGGATCATCACGTCGCCAATCCGCCCGTTGAGCGTGGCCGCCTTGCCTAGCACGTACACGCCCTGTACGTTCTCCAAACTCTGCGCCACCTGCACGAATATATAGTAGGCGGCTAAGCCAAGCGGGTAGTCTATGTTCAGGATGATAGCATCGCTCTTCTTGAGGCGGGCTATATCCTCCAGTTGCAGGCGCGAGTCGAAGTCCTCATGATTGAGGCGGCCCAACTCTATCACCTGCGCGTCAATCGGCATGCCCTGCGTGCTGTGTACGTAGTAGATGCCGCGCTCGGCCTCTTCCTGGCCCCGGCTTAGCTGGGCTTTGCGGCCCGACTCGGTCTCGTGGTAGTAGCGGCGGGAGGCGTAGTAGAGGAGGTTCTCCAGGCTGGCCCGCGTCTCGCCGCTCTTGATCTTCTGGTACTCGCCCAGTATTTCATGGTCGTTGGCGTGTTGGAGGAACTTCTCGATTTCGGGAGTGGCGCGCAAGATGCTGCCGCTGAGCATGTTCACCATCGCATGGATGTTGGACGACACGAAGTAGACCGGCCTGTCGTGCAGGTCCTTCTCGACCATGACCTGGTTGACCGGCTGCCACCACTGCTCGGTGGCCTGGGCGTAGCGGACGTAGGAGCCTCCGAGCATGCGCACCGTGAAGCTCTTTTCGTGCTCCAACATGGTGAGCAGGTAGTTCCAGATGCCCTGCCCCCAGATCGCCTCCAGCCTCTCCCAGCTATCGGGCGTGATGAAGAGGCGCTGCTGCATCACCTTCACAACCTCGTCGTACAGGGCAGGCGGGGCGGTGTGCATGGCGGACAGTAGCTCGCGGGTGTTCGGCTCGTTGTTGAGCAGGACGTGGAACTTGTTCCACTCTATCTGGAAGCCGGTCAGGGTGGGGATCAGGTCGTCCACGTCGGAGGCGGAGGAGACGTACACGGCCAGGTTCTCATTGCCGTCCCACGCCCAGCGGCGACGCCTGCCGGGCGCGTTCACCTGCTCCCAATTCTCTACGTCATACCCAGCCTTGGTGAACACCTCCGACGACTGGCCGAGGAACACCCGGCGCACCTGCGTTATGTGTGCGGGGAGGCGCTGCACGCAGTAGAAGAAGGCCGACATATCGGGGGCCTTGGTGCGGGCGTTGACGTGGAGTGCGGAGTCGGCGTTGAGGTGGGCCTGCACGAGCGCCTTGATCTTGACCTCGCCGGAGGAGCGCAGCATCGTGGAGTAGGTGCGTATGTAGACCTCCACGTCCTGCTTGGACGCGGGGTGTATCTCCTCGCGCTCGATGTGGTCCAGGCGATTGTCGCCCGAAGATGAGAAAACCCGCTCGTCGTTGATGGGGTCGTTTGCCGTCATTGGCTCCCTCCGCGTGGGTGCATCCTTAGCTTTCTTACATCATACATTATTACATGCAGTATATGTCTCCGGATGTACCCTGTCAAAACCGATATTGCGAGTAGGAGTCTGGCATGAGCGAGGTCGATCTTGTGCTCTGCTACCATTGACAGTAGAAATATAAAGTGCTACACTTCGGACACGTCTGGTACGAGGGTATGGTGTGTTCCCGGCGTCGTGATCGATCTTCCTCTCTACATAACTATCACGTGTACCACGCGCTATATATAGCGTTTCTGGTATTTCATTTCCTGGCAACACAGTTCCCTTATCATTACTTGGGCGCATAAGAGTTACCCAGAATATGTTGGCTCCTGAATGCCAACGACTCAGAATCTGCCTACGAGTGGCAGACTCATAGGGGCGGATTGAGCAAAATCAAAGGAGTGAAGTGATGCAAGCGAAGAACCTTAGATGGGCATTGTTCTCCGGTTTCGGGGCGCTTTTGCTTATAGTAGCAGGTGTATTGGTGATGGCAGGGCCCGCGCAGGCAGCGTACCGTGTAGCCGCGCCTTCGGGGGCGGCTACAGCAACACCAACCGGGACAGGCATTGCGACATCGACCGCTACAGCAACCCCTCCTAGCGGGACGGGGTGTGCCATCCAGGAGATCGAACCCAACAGCACGATTACTGATTCCCAGCAGATTACGCTCATCGGGCCTACGACGGTGGACGGTGCCATAACTCCGGCCGGCGATCAGGACTACTTCAAATTTGCCATTACCTCAGGCGCTTATTTCTGGGGCTACGTCGTAACAAACCAGTCGGCACCGAGCACGGACAGCATCCTCACGTTAATGAATGCCGCCGGGACCACGGTGCAACTTGACGACGATAATGGCTTCCAGTCTACCCTATCGTCCGCGATTGCCGGGGCCCCCATTACAGCCACGGGCACACACCTGGTCCAGGTCAGGCAGTTTGGTGGTGCCACCATTATGAGCCAGTACTTCCTGTACATGGACGTGACAACGGGCGCTCCCACGGAAGAGACTGAGTCGAATGATACGACCGGCACGGCCGACGCCTACACTGTTGGACAAGTAATCTCCGGCAGTATCCCAATCACCACTGACTTAGACCTCTACAGCTTCTCGCTTGCCGCCGGCGACAAGATCGTGATACAGGTGGACGGTGACCCCGATAGGAACGGCACCAACCTCTCTCGGCTCAACCAGTTCAATCCCAACTTCGACCTGCTCGACGGTGCCGGTGCGCTCATTACCACTGTGGACAGCGACAGCCAGGGCGGTAACGGTGGCCTTCTATCCGAAAGCCTGGTTTACACGGCAACAGCCACGGCCAACTTCTTCGTGCAAGTAAGAGCCGACCCCAGCACCCCGGTCGAGGATGACACGGGGCAGTACCGCCTTCACATGTACAAGGTAAACTGTCCAGCCGGTGGGGCCACCGCCACACCAACGTCTACAGGCACGGTAATTCCGCCTACCGGTACAGCTACCGCCACCGCGGTGCCGCCCACGTCCACCCCGGACCCGACAGCCGTGCCACCCACCGCCACACAGACCTCCACATCCGCGCCCACCAGCACGGGCACCGTCGTACCTGCCACCTCTACGGGCACCAGTGTAGCGGCTACCAACACCTCTACGGCAGTAGCTAGCAGCACAGTTGTGGGTGCTACCAGCACGGCAGTAGCTAGCAGCACAGTTGTGGGAGCCACCAGCACACCCATGGCTACAGCCACAGTATGCACGGTGAATTTCCCAGACAACCAGCCTGGGGATACATTCTACGAGTACATACAATGCCTGGCATGTAGAGGCATCGTCACCGGCTACCCTGACGGTATGTTCCACGCTGAGAGGAACATCACTCGTGGGCAGATATCGAAGATGGTGTCTAACGCTGCCGGGTTCAACGAAGACCCAGGTCCTCAGATCTACCAGGACGTACCCCCTGGCTCTACTTACTACGCTTACATCAACCGCCTCACCAACAGGGGCATCATGAGTGGCTACCCGTGCCCTGAGCGTCCTGAGGGTGACGACTGCGACCCTGACAACCCTGTGATATTCCTGCCCAATGCCAACGCTACCAGAGGACAGCTAGCCAAGATCGTGTCTAACGCTGCGGGCTACAACGAAGCAGTGTCAGGGCAGTTCTACGCTGACGTACCTCCTGCTGGGCAGGGGAGCCAGTTCTACGAGTGGATCATGCGCCTGACCAACAGGGGTGTGATGAGTGGCTACGCGTGCGGAGGGCCAGGAGAGCCATGCGACGGGCAGAACCGCCCATACTTCAGGTGGAACGTCCAGGTGACGAGGGGACAGGCTTCCAAGATTGTGGCTAACACCTTCTTCCCTAACTGCGAGGACCGCGTGGAAGACAAATAGCGGTACCAGCAAGCAGGGATAGGATAGACAAGGCAAAGTAGAAGAGGGGAGGCCACCAAGCCTCCCCTCTTTGTGTCTGCCCCTAAGTTGTGAGGCATATTCGCTTCGTGGTACAATAACGCGCCGCGTCAGCAGAATGCAGCACCGATTACGCATTCCGTGTCACTCACAACTTACCCCGGAGGTCGTGTTTGAAGATCAATAAGCTGTCCGTCGTCATCCCCGTGTACAACGAAGAGCGGACGATTCGCGAGATCATCGAGCGGGTGCGCGCCGTGCAGTTGGGTGCCGTACAGAAGGACATCGTAGTGGTGGACGACTGCTCCACCGACGGCACGCCCGCCGAGCTAGAGGCCCTGGCGCGTGAGGGGGCGATACGCCTGTTCCGGCACAAAGTGAACCGGGGCAAGGGCGCTGCCTGCCGCACGGGCATAAGGCAGGTGCAGGGGGACGTGGTCATCATCCAGGACGCCGACCTCGAATACGACCCGGCTGATTACCCCAACCTGCTCGCGCCGATACAGAAGGACCGCAGCAAGGTGGTCTACGGCTCGCGCTTCCTCGGCCCGCACAAAGCGATGTATTTCTGGCACACGCTGGGCAACAAGCTCCTCACCCTCATCACCAACGTCCTGTTCGACACCACGCTGACCGACATGGAAACCTGCTACAAGGTCTTTACCGCCGACATAGCGCAAAAGCTGCACCTCAAGTCGAATCGCTGGGGCTTCGACCCCGAAATCACCGCCAAAATCCTCAAGATGGGCAACCGCATCTACGAAGTCCCGATCTCCTACACCGGCCGCGAGTTCTGGGAGGGCAAGAAGATCTCCTGGAAAGACGGGTTTACGGTCATCAGGACGCTGATTAAGTACCGGTTCAGGGATTAGTGGTTAGTGGTTAGTGGTTAGTGGTTAGTGGTTAGTGGTTAGTGGTTAGTGGTTAGTGGTTAGTGGTTAGTGGTTAGTGGTTAGTGGTTAGTGGTTAGTGGTTAGTGGTTAGTGGTTA
>DASVRN010000321.1:0-13273 GCA_036388595.1 Chloroflexia bacterium | reverse complement strand
CGCCAAACGACCAATCATCAGGTACATCGATATCTGGTATCATTAGCTTGTTCTCCGGGTTGTTTGGGGTTGCTGTTGCAACTGCTCCTTTACAACACCGGAGAACGTCTTGTCAATCCATCCTATCTAGCATAACTCCCAAAGGGGGAGATGGTCCTGGAGGTTCAACTTGGTGCCAGGAGAGGCATTTGAGATCCTTCGCTACGCTCAGAATGACAGGGCCTGATTGGGTGGCCGCAGTTCAGCATCGTCCCTATCCACCTGATTCTTCACGGAGTTTACCCTGAGCGCAGCCGAAGGGTTCAGAATGACAAGATTGGGGCTTGGTTTCGGTAATCCGCGAGATTGAGCTCGCGGAGTATGAGACGAGCAGAGGAGTAATTCATGCGAGGTTTACGTCGCGTAGGGGTGCGGTTCTTCTTGTTGGGGTTGATGGTTTTGGGGTTGGCGCCTATGACGGGTAGCCGGCCTGTGGTTGCCCAGGAGGCCGGTAACGAGTTTGGGGCTTTAAGCGCGGTGGCGCTGGACGCTAGCGGGAATGGGTGGGCATGGGGGACTTCGCCGCCGCAGACTTTCTTCAATGGGTTTCTGTTGCGGATCGAGGGCGGGGCGTGGCGGGTGGCGACTTCTTCGGAGGGGAATCGCGATGTGATACCTGCCGGGGCGCAGGCGAACAAGATCGTGCTTACGAGTAGAGGGGACTTCGGCTGGGCGATTGGGGATATTCGCGACCCGGAGACTGATGAGTTTAGCCCGCTGCTGATGCGGTTGCGTAATGGTGCATGGGCACCGGCCCGGCATAGCTTTCCCGCGACTTTGCGCCTGCTCGACGTTACTATCGCGCCTGACGAGAGTGACGGCTGGATGACGGCTTATGACGATGGGCAGGAGCGGTTCAGGCTGCTCAGGTTCCGCAATGGGAGTTGGGACTATGTGGCTCTGCCTGCGAGCGGGGGCGCGTTGGAGGCGGTGGCTCTCAGCCCCGACGGCAAGCAGGGTTGGGCTGCGGGGCCGCGCAGCAGCACCACCGACCCGCTTGGCAACATGGCGGCGTACAGGCTGAACAATGGGCAGTGGCAGGTGGTTGAGGGCGATTTCTCGGGCGCGCCGATTGCGGCTTCGTCTGTCGTGGCGGATAACGCGGGGAACGGCTGGATGATCGGGCGGCTGCTGTTCGATATTGGTATGAGAACGGAGGGAAGGGCATACGCCGCCAGGGTTGCTAACCAGGTGCAGTTTACCCCTCGAGACTTGCTGGTGCGGCTGTCGCGTAATGCCGAGTCGAGGGTGGTTGACCTGGACATGCAACAGCCTGGGCCGGTGAATGCGGACGACCCTGACTTCAGTTTGAGGGGGCTGACGATAGATGCGACGGGTAGAGGGTGGCTGGCCGCTTCTTACTACCTGGGCACCCGCGAAGACCCGCCGGTATCTGAGGAACTGTACGCGCCGGGGCTTTACCGCCTGGATGGAGATAAGGCCACGCTGGTGCCGGTGGCGCAGGCTGGGTATAAGGGAGAGAAGAACTTCAGCCCCTGGAGCGTGGCTTCGTCGCGGGAGGGGGCGCACACCTGGCTTGTGGGGTCGGATGGCTATGGGTTTGGGCGGCTTGGGGAGATACACGAGCCGTGGAGCCACGACCGGCCTGCCGCAGCCAACCCACTTCCAGGCGCGGGGCTTTGTTGGACGGAGGTGGCGTACTGCATGAGGGGTGTGTTCGCGCAGTACTGGCAGCGCGGCGGACTGACCCTGTTTGGGTATCCGATTACGCCTGAAGTGCAGGAGAACATCGGCGGCAAGGTGTACACGGTGCAGTACACCCAGCGGGCGCGGTTCGAGTATCACCCGGAGTTCAGGGGCACGCCTAATGAGGTGCTGCTGGGGTTGCTGGGGAACACATTGGTGGAGAGCCGGTTGGGAGAGGGGCCGTTCCAACCGAAACAGGCTTCCAACGCACCGGGCAGCCAGTACTTCGCGCAGACGCAGCATAACGTGGGGTCGCCATTCATCGAGTATTGGCGTGCGAATGGTGGGCTGCCTGTGTACGGGTTGCCGAGGTCGGAGGCTTTCGAGGAGAAGAGCGCCACTGACGGCAAGGTATACCCAGTGCAGTACTTCGAGCGAAACCGCTTCGAGTACCACCCGGAGAACCGAGGCACCAAGTTTGAGATGCTGTTGGGGTTGCTGGGTACGGAGCAGTTTCAAAAGATGTACGGTTATACGCCATAGGGCCGAAGCACGCCCGCGGTAGGTGTAATATAATACCGCTAAGTTGCTTCAACTCAGCAAAGTAGTTTAGGACGCAAAGGCAAGCGCGGGCCGTTACATATGGTCCGTGCTTCCTCCTGTGTGTTGTGCTGGCAACATGGGCTAGTAGATGAAAGGAGCACCAACTTGGCTAAACAGAGACGTTTACTGACCGGGGCGGCATTGTTATTGGTGCTGCTGCCCGCGCTGCCCCTCCAGGGCACCACACCGGCCTCGGCTGCCGACTTCGCGGACCAGGCTTTCAAGCGGGTGTGGACGCGCACCGACAAGGTGGTGGCGGATGGGATGGTTAAGCGGTCGTTCTACTGGGGTCCCGCACCGGGCGAGTCGCGGATGGAGCCTTACGCGCAGGGTGTGGGTGGCATGCGGCGGGTGCAATACTTCGATAAGAGCCGCATGGAGATCAATAACCCGGCGGGCGACAGGAACAATCCGTTCTTCGTGACCAATGGTTTGCTCACGGTGGAACTGGTGAGCGGCAAGATGCAGGTGGGCAACGCGGAGTACTCGGACCGCACCCCGGCTAATATTCCGTTGGCTTCGGATAATGATGATGCGAACGCGCCTACTTACGCTTCGTTCGCACAGTTGGCTAACACGCCGTTGGGAGATCATACGGCGGAGAACCTGACCGGGCAGACGGTGAACCAGCGGGTGAACAAGGCGGGGCAGGTTAGCAGGGACGCGGCGTTTGATAAGTACGGGGTGAAGTACGGGTTCTATAACACCGAGACGAAGCACAACATCGCGGGGCAGATCTGGGACTTCCTGAACAGCAGCGGCCCCGTGACGAACCCGGACGGCAGGCAGGCTAATGCCAGGCTGTCGGAGCCGTGGTTCTACACGACCGGGTATGCCATATCGGAGCCTTATTGGGCCAACGTGAAGGTGGCGGGCAAGCAGACCGACGTGCTGGTGCAGCTTTTCGAGCGGCGGGTGGTGACTTACCAGCCCGACGCGCCGCAGGGTTTCAAGGTGCAGATGGGCAACATCGGCGCGCACTATTACGACTGGCGCTACAGGTCAGAGGGGCAGCAGACGAGCGTATTTGCCGAGTATAAGTTGCAGCCGTCTACTGTGATACCGGCGGTGAGGCCCTACACGGTGGCGAAGGGCCTATCGAATGTAACCAACGTGCGGGACTTCGAGTTATCCCCTGCGGCGAGGGCACTGATTGAGCAGAATGCCTTTGTGGCGCAGTTCCCTAAGGAAGAGCAGTACAAGCAGTTTTACCAGCTTTACGAGGACGGTAGGTACGCTTCCAAGCCGATATTCGTGACAACCGACTCGGTACTGCACGTATATCACTTGATGTTCGACAAGCTGTTGAGGTCAACGGAGACCAAGTACCTGATCGCGGACCTCAAGGGGCTCAACGCGGCGATGTTGCAGGCGAGCATGGCACAGTACGAGTCGCTGAGGGGCACGGCTGCTGAGAGCGCGGCGAAGCGCAACGTTGGTTACTTCGCCCTGGCCTCGAAGCTGATCGACCCGAACGTTACTGTGCCCGCGCTGGTGCAGGCCGAGGTGAGCCAGGACTTGGCGCAGATAGACGCTCACCAGGGGCTTGGCGCATCGGCTGTTTTCGGGATAGGTAGCTCCGTGGAGTACCTGGAGGACTTTAGCCAGTACGTCCCTCGCGGGCATTACACCCGCAGCGAGGACCTCAAGAGGTATTTCAGGGCGATGATGTGGTATGGGCGCATGACGTTCAGGCTGAACTCGGTGGAAGAGACCAAGTCGGCGCTGCTGATTACGCAGGCTTTGCAGACGGCAAAGAGCGGTGATAAGACGGCTGCGGCACTTTGGGCGAGGATTTACGAGCCGACTTCCTTCTTCGTGGGTGGTTCGGACGACCTGACTTATCTTGATTATGCGCCGCTGATGCAGCAGGCGTTAGGCTCCGATCCCAGGGCCGTGGCGGATAACGCTAAGGTCGCTCAGTTCCAGGAGCTGGCGAAGACGCTGGAGGGTCCGAAGGTCAACTCGATGTTTGTGTACATCACAGAGGACAAAGAGGCCGTGACCAAGGGGCTGCGCATGATGGGGCAGCGGTTTACGCTCGACGCTTACGTGTTCGGGCAGCTTATCTGGCGCAACGTGGGCAATCCCAACGGGAGCGATGCTGAGAAGCGGTGGCTGCCGAAGGGGCTGGACGTTCCGGCGGCTTTCGGGTCGCAGGAGGCGGTGAGCATACTGGAGGGGCTGGGCGAGACGAAGTACATGAGCTATACCTTGCAGCTTAACAAGGTGCGCGGTGAGATCAACAGTCTGTCGGATTCGCAGTGGACCGAGAACCTGTACTGGTCGTGGCTGTATAGCTTCCGCCCGCTGTTGCAGCCCAAGGCGGCGAACAGTGGCTACCCCAGCTTTATGACCAACTCGGCCTGGACGCGCAAGAACCTGAACACGGTGCTTGGTAGCTGGACCGAGTTGAAGCACGACACGATCCTTTACGCCAAGCAGGTGATGGCGGAGATGGGTGGCGGACCGCCTGAGACGATAAAGGGGTATGTGGAGCCGGAGCCTGAGTTCTACGCTCGCATCGCGGCCTTGATTGGCATGACGCGCGATGGGTTGCTGGCGCGCGGACTGCTGGAGAAGACGGCGGAAGATGCCTTCCCAGCGACGGAGTACAGCACGCTAACGAACCTGTACAACCTGGCGCTGGACCTCAAGCGGATCAGCGAGAAGGAGCTATCGAACCAGTGGTTGACCGAGGAAGAGTACTCGCTTATCCAGTACTACGGTGGCCGCCTCGAAAACATTACGATAGCCGCGGCCGACGAGGAGACAGAGGGCGGTGGCGACCTGAACGACCAGGATGCGGCGGTTGTGGCCGACGTGGCTACGGGCGGGCCGGGCGGCGACCTGGCGCTGGAAGAGGGCACCGGGCGCATCATGGAGATATATGCGGTGGTGCCGGTGGAGGGCAGGCTGATGCTAGCTCGTGGCGGTATCTACAGCCAGTACGAGTTCGTGCAGCCGTCGAGCAACCGCCTCACGGACGAGCAGTGGCGCGAGATGGTGGAGCGCGGTCAACTGCCTCCGCTGGGCGACTGGAAGACGTTCATAGCTAAGTAATTTGACGCTAAACGCCAAGACGCCAAGACGCGGAGGACGCGCCAAGGTTAAGGGTTGTTAGTTCATGTGAGGGGCAGGCTTGTCGCTGTGATGGGCCTGCCCTTTGCTTTGCTGAGATGGTTGGTTAGGTTGGGTTGGGGCGGGTGGTTTTTAGCAGGATGAAGCCTGCGGTACCGGCGATTAGTGAGGCTGCCAGTATGCCTAGCTTGGCGGTTTCTAGTAGCTCGTTGCCGCCGAAGGCGAGGGTGGCTACGAAGAGGGACATGGTGAAGCCGATGCCACCGAGGCAGGCCAGGGCGGTGATGTGCCTCCAGGTGATGCCGCGTGGGAGAGTGACCAGGCCCGTTTTGACGGCCAGCCAGGTCGCGCCGAAGAGTCCGATTGGCTTGCCTATCAGGAGGCCCGCCATGATGCCGAGGGCCACGGGCAGCGTTTCGCCGCGGAGGGCCTCGGCGCTGAGGGCGACTCCGGCGTTGGCTAGAGCGAAGACGGGCATGATAAGGAAGGCGACCCAATTGTGCAGGGTATGCTCCATCTTCTGCAAGGGGGCCTGTACCGCCTCGGATAGCTCCTCAAGCTCCAGCACGGCGGATTGCTGCTCCTGGTCTTGCAGGATGGAGTACGGTTCGCGCTTGCTGCTGTCCTCGAAGTTGTCGAGGATGGAGCGGGCGCGGCGGAGGAAGGTCTCCTGGTTGATGCGGGTGCGCACGGGAATCATCAGGGCCACGAGCACGCCCGCGATGGTGGCGTGGACGCCCGATTGGAGGAAGGCGACCCATACTAAGACACCTATCAGCGCGTACAGGGGAATGGCGCGTATGCCGAGGGCGTTCATCAACAGCAGCACTCCCAGGAAGGCGAAGCCTGTGCCCAGAGCGCCGAAATCGAGTTCGCTGGAGTAGAAGAAGGCGATTACGAGCACGGCTATGAGGTCGTCGATGATGGCTATGGCGGTGAGCAGTATCTTGAGGGTGAAGGGGATGTGGCTGCCCACGAGGGCGAGCACACCCAGGGCGAAGGCTATGTCGGTTGCCATCGGGATGCCCCAGCCCGCGCCGCCCGCCCCGTTCAGGTTGATGAGTACGTAGATGAGGGCGGGTACGACAGCCCCGCCTATGGCGGCCACTATGGGCAGGAGGGCGGCGCGCACGCTGCTGAGTTCGCCCGCCCAGATTTCGCGTTTGATTTCGAGGCCGACGAGGAAGAAGAATATCGCCATGAGGCCGTCGTTGATCCAGTGGAGGACGGTCTCGTGCAGGGCGAAGGAGCCTATCCTGATGTCCAGATAGGTGTTGAGCACATCTTCGTAATTGGAGCGCAGGGGCGAGTTGGCTAGTACCAATGCGGCGACGGCGGCGAGTAGGAGCACGATACCGCCTGCTGTGGAGCTATGGATGAACTCCTGCATGGGGCGCACGGCGCGGCCCATGGGGGTCTCGGTCCAGTGGGTTGCGAGTGGGATTCTGAGTCTTGCCATATCGCGGGCATTATACGCGACCTCTAAGTTGAGGTTCCACACTGCACAAGATATGCGGGGCTGTTAGTCGGCGGTGACGGGGCCTAGCAGCACGTAATCGCCGCCGGAATTGGGCGGGGCGTTGGTGAGGGTGAAGGCGGTGTGCGCGCCCGCGTCGATTTGCAGGTAGAGGCCGACGCGCATGTTGTACTCGCCAGGGGGTAGTTCGGCGGGGAGGGTTAGCGTCATCTCGTCAACTATCACCTCGCCGGGGGGCCATAGGGAGGTTGGGTAGGTGCCGCTGCGGGGGCCTACGTCGATTTGCGCCAGCTTGTTGCCTGAGGCATCTATGAGGTGGACGAAGACGGTGTAGTTGGTGTTGAGGGCGCGGTCTGCGGTCCAGTAGAGGGTGAGCGGCAGGGTGCTTCCCGCTTCGATTTGATCGGGGTAGTCGGCCCCGATGAGGGTGATAGTGCCGCCGTTGGGGTCTAGCTCGTGGTACTGGGCATTTACGGGTTGTTGCGCGCGGACATCGGCGGGGGATTGTGGGGGAGTGTAGCCGGTGCGATAGATTTGGATGGTGGGGCCTGGGTGGTCTACTTTGTTGGTCTCGAAGCTGGCGACGAGGTTGGCCTTGTTTTCGTTGAAGAAGCGCAGGTAGGCATCGCGCAAGGGAGGGTTCGATTCGGGGCGGTCGTATACCACGGGTTTGTAGGCACCGGCGCTCAGCACCAGGTACTCGTAGCGGTTGGCGACGTACCACTCCATAGGGTGCTCGGTGACGTGCTGGCCGGTGCCTAGCAGGTAGCGCCCCTGTGTGAGCTTGGGGGTGTCGAACTCCATCCAGAGCTTAGTGCCGGGCCTGGTGTTGGCATCTAGCCATTGGGCGGCCCTGAGGCGGGTGTCGGGCTGGGTCTGACGATATCCGCGCTGGATGGCGCCAGCGGTTTGTGGGAGCACGCCGAGGGCTACCACTAACCCCAGCAGCCAGGGTGCGAGTCGAGCAACGGGCCGGGAGGCGGTGTCTTGCCGCGCTGACAGGTAGGTTAGCAGCGCCTTCCAGGCGAGGGCTAGGGAGATGGCCGCGAGTATGGAGGTGAAAGGGATGATGGGCAGCATGTTGCGCGTGAAGTTCACCCGGTAGCTGCTCATCGACAGGTAGAAGACGAGGGGGAAGCTAAGTAGCAGCAGGTCGGCGCGGCTGCGGCGGGCGAGCGCGATAACCACGCCGACGAGGGTGAGCAGGGTGGGTAGTAAGTCGCTTTGCAGGAAGGTGCCGAAGTAGAAGCGCCAGTTGTCGTCGCCCTCAAAGCCGAGGTGCCCGAAGCGGTAGTGGGCGAGCACGGACGCAATGTCGTTGATGAAGTTGGGCAGGTCGAACAGTGCGAAAGGGGTCGTTACTAGGAAAGCGGCGACCATGCTGATAAGCGCCAGCCAGAGGCGGGCACCGAAGAAGGCCCTCGATCGTGCCCCGAAACGGTGGGTGTGGTCCGCTACGACATAGGCGTGCGCCAGCAGGAACGGCAGCACCACCAGGGCGCTGTTGTACTTGGTTCCGACGGCGAGGCCCATAGCTATGCCCGCGAAGATATATACGTTCCGCGAGGGCAGCAGGGTAGGACTTGTTCGGGTGTCTTGTCCGGTGGTGGCGGGGGGTAGCAGGCGCACTATTGCGAGTAGGGAAAGGGCGCTGAAGAAAGTGGCGGGTACGTCGGTGGTGATTATTTGCGAGTAGACCATGTGGACGCTGTTGGTCGCCATGAAGGCGGCGGCGATTAGTCCGGCGGTGGTGCCGTAGAGCCTGCGCCCGGCGAGGAAGACCAGCGGCACGGTGAGGGTGCCGAGCAGGGCGGTCAGCATGCGGCCCCATAGGTAGAAGTCGGTTGGGACTAACTGGTTGAGGTTCTCCAGCGCGCCGGAGGAGACTAGGAGGAAGAAGCGGGGCAGGTAGACGGCAGCCTGCATGTAGGTGTAGAGGTTGGGGTAGACGAAGTAGTGGGGGTTGTAGTCGCCGGTTTGCAGGATGCGGAGCGCCCGGTCGGCCACGGCAGGCTCGTCGGGGTTGCTGGTGTAGGGGAGATTGTCGCTGATGCCGAACAGGCGCAACGCGAGCGCACCCAAGGTCAATCCGGCGACCGCCAGCGCGACCTTGTGCGACCTGGCCCATATCGTCGCACGCGGAACAATCGAACTAAGCTGTGTCGCCTTGCGGACTCTCGCGGTGGTTGTGGCTAACAGGGCGAGTGCCTGTAGAGCGGCCAGGCTCTTCCAGCCGCCCGGTATGGCGGGGAGCGCACCGCTGCCCATGAGGCTGTCTATGTCGTTGCGGGCCAGGATGGTTACGTAGAGGGCGAACAGCAGTAGGCCGGTAAGGGCGTTGAACAGGTGGGAGGATATGCCACGCCTGGGAGGTTGGGGAGATGAAGGGTGCTCCGGTGTTGTGTCCGGGTCCGGTTGAGCCCCTGTGAGGGTAGGATCTTCGGCTTTAGGGATGGTGGTTTTCAACTCTTACTGCCGCCCGTTGGGAATACACCGGTGTACCGCCGGGGCACCTATTACTATACCACTATCGTAGACAACAGTTCGGGGTTGTTGGTAATCATGGTCTAAGCGATGCACAGTGGCCGGGATGGTTAGGCAGCTATCACTCCGGCACGAAAGTAAGATAGCAGAACGCCGCACCCCCTGTCATCCTGAACGCAGTGAAGGATCTCAGATGTTGGACAGGGTGAAGTGTTGGTCTTGCGGCGTAGCTGGGGGTGGTATTCGGCTTTGTCCTTCGCCACTTTCTTGAGGTCCTTCACTGCGTTCAGGATGACAGAGGGGGAGTGGGGTGCCCGCTGTCGGCATATTGAGCAGGGTGGTGTGATGTTGGATGTCGAGGGTAGACTTCCGGTACTGAGGCGCGGACTTGTGGAGTGGTGATGTCGGGCGTGGTCCGAGTCGTGCTCAGTTGGGGCGTGTTGCTTGTGGAATGTTGTCTCGCGTGGGAGGAGGTGATTATGGCGGCGGACTCGATGTGGCTGACGCAGCGCCCGGCCTGGAAGGCGCTTGAGGAGCACTACGGTACGGTAAAGGACACCCACCTCCGCGAGTTGTTCGCGCAGGACCCGCAACGTGGCGAGCGGCTGGCTGTCGAGGCTGAGGGCATCTATTTCGACTACTCGAAGCACCGGGTGACGGACGAGACGCTGCGCTTGCTGCTACAGCTTGCCGAGGAGTGTGGCCTGCGCGAACGGATTGACGCTATGTTTGGTGGGGAGAAGATCAATACCACCGAGGGGCGGGCCGTGTTGCACGTTGCTTTGCGCGCTCCGAGGGAGGCCACCATTAGCACGGGCGGGCAGAACGTGGTGCCGCAGGTGCACGAGGTATTGGACCAGATGTCCGACTTCTCGGACCGCGTGCGGAGCGGCGAGTGGAAGGGGTATACGGGGCAGCGCATACGAAACGTGGTGAATATCGGGATAGGTGGGTCGGACCTGGGGCCGGTGATGGCTTACGAGGCTCTGAGGGACTACAGCGACCGCGATATGACGTTCCGCTTCGTTTCTAACGTGGACGGCACCGACTTTGCCGAGGCTACCCGCGACCTGGAACCTGCCGAAACGCTGTTCATCGTGTCGTCCAAGACGTTTACCACGCAGGAGACGATGACCAACGCGCACTCGGCCCGGCGATGGTTGCTAGAGGCGCTGAACGACGAGGCGGCGGTGGCTAATCATTTTGTGGCCGTTTCGACCAACGCGGAAGAGGTAGGTAAGTTCGGGATTGACACGGCCAATATGTTCAGGTTCTGGGACTGGGTCGGCGGGCGCTACTCGATGGATGCGGCTATTGGATTGTCTACTATGCTGGCTGTGGGGCCGGACAACTTCAGGGCGATGCTGGCGGGCTTCCACGCGATGGACGAGCATTTTCGCACGGCACCTTTCGAGCGCAATTTGCCGGTGCTGATGGGCTTGCTGGGGGTGTGGTACAACAACTTCTTCGGGGCGCAGACGGTAGCCGTGCTGCCCTACGACCAGTACCTCAAGCGGTTCCCGGCGTATTTGCAGCAATTGACTATGGAGAGCAACGGTAAGTCGGTCACTATGGACGGCAAGTACGTGAACTACGAGACGGGGCCGATTTTCTGGGGGGAGCCGGGCACGAACGGGCAGCACTCGTTCTACCAGCTTATTCACCAGGGCACCAAGCTGATACCTTGTGACTTCATCGGCTTCTGCCAGACGTTGAACCCATTAGGAAGGCACCACGACCTGCTGATGGCTAACCTGTTCGCGCAGACGGAGGCGCTGGCTTTTGGGAAGACCGAGGAAGAGGTCAGGTCGGAGGGCACGGAGGATTGGCTGGTGCCCGCACGCACTTTCGAGGGCAACCGCCCCACGAGCACGCTACTGGCCGAACGGCTGACGCCTGAGATGTTGGGGAAGCTGGTGGCGCTTTATGAGCACAGCGTCTTCACTCAGGGCATAATTTGGAACATCGACTCGTTCGACCAGTGGGGCGTGGAGCTAGGGAAGGTGCTGGCCGGGCGGATTGTTACCGAGCTTGAGAGTGACGAGGAGCCGGAACTGAAGCACGATAGCTCGACCAACACCCTGCTCCAGAGGTATCGCAGGCTGCGGGGTGGCTCAGCTTGACATTAGTAGATCAAGATTAGTAGGTTCTAGCGGTGGAATGCGTCCAGGGCCCTGCGGTCTGAGTGCATACCATGTGGGCATCTGACATGAAAGGACTACCTATCATGAGATTTCCGGGTTCGGGGATAGCATCTTGGGTCCAGCGTTCCCACGCGGGATACAAGGCTCGTAGGGCGCTTATCCTAGTGGTGGTTGGAACGCTGTTGGCGACCACCCTACCGTCGCTTGCGGCATCGGTTGTGCCTGCCGGGGTGAGCGCGGCTCAAGCTTGCCCACAATGGGCAGTTGTGCCAAGTCCTAGCATCCCAGCCACTCGTAACGTACTACAGGCAGTTGCGGGGTCTTCAAAGGATGATATATGGGCGGTCGGTTATAGCGAGAGCGCGGAAAGTATCAACACACTTGCTTTGCACTGGGACGGCAAGGAGTGGAAGATAGTACCCACGCCGAACCCCGGTGCGGGGGCTAATTTTCTGGATGGAGTTGTAGCACTTGCGCCAAACGATGCCTGGGCCGTGGGCGACTCGGGTACCTCCGCAGGCCCACGCAGCCTCCTGCTGCATTGGGACGGTACCACCTGGACGCAGGGTAAGCTTCCAGAGATACCGGTGGCAGGCCACGCCCTGTACGCACTTAGCGCGGTCGCTCCCAACGATATTTGGGCTGCCGGCGTGTTCGGTGACCAAAACTCGTCCGGCGGGCTTGTTCTGCATTATGATGGGGCGAACTGGGGTGTTCAGCAGACGTTCACCTTCCCACCTGCATCAAGCATTCTGTACAACGTTGTCGCACGTTCTGCAAATGATGTGTGGGCAGTGGGTGCGGTACAAATCCCACGTAGTGTCAAGGATCTACAGATGCACTGGGATGGTAAGAGCTGGGAAAGGGTGGATACTTCTATCGACGTGGAGCCGGTCTTTTTACGAGAAGCCTGGGATGTGACCTTCGCGCCTGGCAGTAATGCCCGCTGGGTAGTGGGTAACTTCGGGTCGAGGCCCGGCATCCTGCATTATGATGGTGAAAAACGGGAGCGGTCAGGCGTAGACTTGCGTCAGGCCGAGGACACCTACTTGAAGGGGGCTGTGGCAGCATCGAACACAGAAGCGTGGGCGGTGGGCTACAGCATAGCCAAGCAGAAGAAAACGCCCTTGATTGCACATACGACCAATGGTAGCGACTGGTCCGAGGTGGTCGGCCCGATTTCCGAAGGTGATGTAGCTTTATACGACGTCATAGCTGTTCCCGGTGTATCAAGGGAATACCTGGCAGTGGGCGAGGCAAACGGCTCCACTCTGATAGAAGCCTACAGAGATTTATGTGCTCCTACTCCACCCACTGTGTCACCTACAAGCCCACCAAGTACTTCTACACCCTCTACAGCGCCCACCTTCGCGCCCACGCCCATACCAGGGGAGGCACAAAGCAGCCGCACGTTCCCGGAGACAGGCAAGATGGTGAAGGGCATCTTCCTTGAGTACTGGGACAAGCATGGTGGCTTACCTCAGCAAGGCTTCCCCATCTCTGAGATGTTCACCGAGGTGTCTACCCTGGATGGCAAGCCTTACACGGTGCAGTACTTTGAGCGAGCTGTGTTCGAGTACCACCCTGAGAACCAGCCACCATTCAACGTGCTGCTCTCTCAGCTAGGCACCTTCAGGTACAAGCAGAAGTACCCCGGTGGTGCCGGTGCTCCCAACCAGCAGCCGAATACCTCAGCAGGCTCGGTGCTGTTTCCTGAGACGGGCAAGCGTGTGGGAGGTAAGTTCCTGGAGTACTGGCAGAAGAACGGTGGGTTGGCGCAACAAGGCTATCCCATTTC
>DASVRN010000320.1:0-9130 GCA_036388595.1 Chloroflexia bacterium | reverse complement strand
GGTCGATCTGGTCGAAGATGTTACCTATGGTGAGCCATTCCAACTGCTGAGCTGTCTGTCCGCTTCCCTTGCCGCCCTCACCGAGCCTCTCAAAGTTGGTAACAAACTCCCTGCCACCGTCCCGCGCGACGGTGAGCCGCCAGGGGCCGCCGAAGGGGCTAAAGGCATTATATGTGACCTCTATCTGGTACTCGGTGACATCCTGCGCCCGCCACCTGGCAAGGGCAGCCTCGTAGTCGGCCCGCGTGAAGTTGGCGATTGACGCCTGGACCGTGGGGGTCGCCTGGGCGGTTACGGCGTGTAGCTGGTTCGCGGGTTGGGCCGCCAGTCCGGCGGTGCCGTAGGACGCCAGCATGGGCAGCGCCGCCACCATGAACAGACCCGTACCTAGTAGATGTTTTGCCGACGGTTTCATGATTCCTCCTGATTGATTCTTGAGTTTTTATGCCAGTCTTTCGGGCGATGCATACGATATAGATATGTGATATCATCGCACGGATTTTGAAACTTTCCTTCAGTACAACGGCGTATATCCAGCGGGAGTTCCATATGCCGCCGATAATCGAGGTGGAAAACCTGGTGAAAAGGTACCGGAAGGCCGACACTAATGCAGTGGACGGCGTTTCGTTCAGCGTGCAGCCGGGCGAGCTATTCACCCTGCTGGGACCGAACGGCGCGGGCAAGACCACCACCATCTCAATCCTGACGACCACCCTCGCCCCTACCGCGGGCAGCGTGCGCATCGCGGGGCACGATCTGGCGAGCGAGCAAAGCGCCGTCCGTAAGAGCGTGGGGATCATCTTCCAGAAGCCGAGCCTGGACATGAATTTGACGGCAGAGGAGAACGTCAGGTTCCACGCCATTATGTACGGCCTCTACCCGTTCCGCCCCTTTTACGCATTCATGCCGCGCGCTTACAAGGAGCAGGTGGCCGAGCTTGCCGCGATACTGGGTATCGAGGGTGAGATATTCAAGCCGGTGAAGACCTTCTCGGGCGGCATGAAGCGCAAGCTGGAGATAATCAGGAGCCTTATCCACAGGCCCACGGTGCTGTTCCTGGACGAGCCGACGTTGGGGCTGGACCCGGCGAGCCGCCGCAGCCTGTGGGAGTACCTGCGCCGGGTGCGGCGGGAGAGCGGTACCACCCTCTTTTTGACGACGCACTACCTGGAGGAGGCGGAGGAAGCGGACACCATCTGCGTCATCAACAGGGGCAAGATTGTGTCGCAAGGCACGCCGGAGCAGATAAAGTCGGACCTGATTGACGAGTATCTGCTGCTGGACGCTGATGACCGGGAGAGTCTGAGGGCGGAGCTTCAGCGGCTGGAGGTGCCCTTTACCGAGACGCCGCAGTTCAAGGTACCGGTGAACGGGATAAGGCCGCAGGCGATTATCAAGGCGATAGACACGCCGCTGACGGTGTTGCAGGTGCACATGCCAACGCTGGAGGACGCCTACCTAGCGATAGTGGAGAAGCAGGCGACTGCGGAGGAGCAAGAGGCATGAGCCAGGCCAACGCGATTACCGCCATAGCCTACCGGGACTTGCTCAAGCTGTTGCGCGACCCGGTGCGCATGGTGTCTACTTTCATCTTCCCGTTCCTCTTCATAGCCGTGCTGGGAGGCAGCATGCAGGCCGCGCTGGGCGGGGCGGTGGGCTTCAACCTGCTGACGGCGACGTTCACGGGCGTGCTGGCGCAGACGTTGTTCCAGTCTACGGCGACGGGGGTGATTTCGCTTATCGAGGACCGGGAGAGCGACTTCAGCCAGGAGATCTTTGTGTCGCCTATTTCGCGCTATTCGATTATCTTCGGCAAGATACTGGGAGAGACGCTGGTGGCGCTGCCGCAGGGGCTGGCTATCCTGGTGTTCGGGTTGGTGGTGGGCGTGCCGCTGACGCTACAGGGCGTGCTGGCGATGCTGCCGGTGGCGATCGTTATCTGCCTGTTTGGGGGAGCGTTCGGGGTGATAATCCTTGCCAATTTGAAGAGCCAGCGGGCCGCCAACCAGATATTCCCCTTCGTGATGCTGCCCCAGCTTTTCATAGCGGGGGTGTTCGCTCCCGCCATCAACCTGCCTCCCTACCTGGAAATTATCTCGCGTATCGCGCCGCTACGGTACGCGGTAGACCTGCTACGTGGTGTCTTCTACGAGGGCAGTCCTGAGTACGAGAGGGTAGTGCTAGACCCACCCGCGTTCAACCTGGTGGTCATGGCCGCAATGTTCGTGGCCTTCTTGGCGCTGGGGACGTGGTTGTTTGTGCGGGGAGAGAGGAACAGGTAGGCGGGACGATGGACGATGGACGATGGACGATGGACGATGGACGATGGACGATGGACGAAAGAGGAACACAGTCTACTAGCGGCTACGGCTGTGTCCCAGCACATTTGCAGAACCCTGCGCCACCCTGTCATCCTGAGCGTAGCGAAGGATCTCAGATGCTGGCTTGACCCTGTGCTGAACGTCCAGCACGACGGCACACGTTGAACAGCATCCTACTCACCTTCTTGAGATCCTTCGCTACGCTCAGGATGACAAGGGGAGTGTGGTTCCAATCTTCCACAACAACACAGCCGCATTGTCGTCCATCGTCCATCGTCCATCGACCGTTACGTGTTCGCTCCCCCGGTGGCTGCTACTTCGCGGTCGGGGCTGGAGGGGTCGGTGGAGGCGGGGCGGTGGCGCATGTCCTGGTCGAGGAGCATCATGGGGATGCCGTTTTCGATGGGGTAGACGCGGCCGCAGGACTGGCACTTCATGGCATCTCGCAGGCGCTTGATGTCGCCGGCGCAGGCGGGGCAGGCGAGTATGCCTTCCAGGTTGATGATGCGGACGTTGGTGCGCTTCTGGCGGCGCAGGCGGGTAATCGCGTTGCGTGCGAAGCGGGGGATGTAGTTGTCGGCCAGGGTGATGCCGGTGCGCTTGAAGGAGGTTACAATGCGCTCGCGGGGGATGACCATGCGTTTTAGGGCGCGCTCGTCCTCCAGGTTGAGGGGGGAGCGGTCGCGTATCTCTATCTGGATGTTGCCCTCCCACTCGTACTCCATCCAGAACATGTCGGGCAGCGAGCGGTGGAAGCGGGCGAACCAGGCGTTGTACTCGTAGAGGTAGTCGAATAGCTCACCGAAGGGGCTTATGCTGTTCTCTTTGGGGTGCAAAATAAGCTTGTTGCCCAGCTTGTTGACGTACCACTTGTGAAAGGGCCAGTGGAACATGTGCTCGGCCAGCTCGGTGGGCGAGGCGATGAAGCCGCGCTTGGAGACGCGAGCAAGCTCGGAGCAGAAGAGGGCGGGGTCGTCCATGTGCTCGATGATGTGCGAGGCGATCACGTAGTCGAACGACTTGTCCTTGAAGGGCAGGTTGTGCGCGTCGGCCACGACGAGGGGCCTGTCAATCTTTATGGCCCCCGCGCGCTCGGTGTCGTCTTCAATGTAGCGGTCGCAGAGGATGTCGCTGCGAGGGTTGGGGTTGTGCCCGCTCCCCACGTCCAGAACCAGGTCATCAGGGCCGATCTTCATTAAGTGTGTTGCTCCTCGGATAAATAAGTACCCAGGGGGGATGATAGCACGCGGCTTGCGAGGGCGTCAACCTGAGTACGATGAAGAGACGAACCAGCACCAGGCCAAGAATAAACGTTTGCACCGCAGAGACGCAGAGAACGCGGAGATTACGCAGAGAATAGTTGACGGGGTTCTTTGTAGGGGTAACATGCTCCTGTGAAATGTTGCCTTTGCCCTTTCACCAACAACCACTGTCTCAGCGTAACCTCTGCGCTCTCTGCGTCTCTGCGGTGAACAACCATCCTACTCTTTGCGTGATGCGGCTTTGTCTCTCGCCACTATCGGCTTTCTTGCATGGCGTTGGCGATGAGGTTTTGCTTGAGGTCGTAGAGGCGGGGGGTGAGGGAGACGTGGTAGATGTGAGGGTTGAGAAGGCGACGCACGCCGGGGTCGAGCCGTTCCAGGTCGGCGGCGCGTTGGGCGCGTAGCTCCTCTAGGCTGGGCAGGTCGTAGACCAGCTTGCCGTCGCGCAGCACCTCTACATGTAGGGGTTCTACCTGGGATATGTCCTGTTTGTTGAGGGTGCGGGACTTGGTATAGTCGGAGGGGTGGCGCAGAGGTATGCTGTCCATGCTGGCCGGGTCCTGGTCTTCGTCCTGGAGGGAGAGCAAGTCGGCGGTGGCGTTGCCGCGTTTGTCGTAGACGCGATGGACGAGCTTATTGCCTGGGTTGGGCGTTTTCATGGGAGACTCGGAGATCTTGATGGCAGGCCGCCAGTCTCCTTCGGGGCCTGAGCCGGGCTGGCTGCACACGGCCACTAGCTTGTAGACGCCACCGAGGGCGGGATCGCCCTGGGAGGTGATGAGGCGGGTGCCCACGCCGTATACGAGGCGCTTGACCAGCTTGTCGGGGTCCACGCCGTAGCGCGGGGCTTCTTCGGCTATTTGCGTGAGTATCTGCCAGATGACCATCTCATCGAGGTCGTTGGACAGCACGATGGCGGTGTTGGGGAAGCCCGCGGCGTCGAGCATCCTGGCCGACTGAATGCTGAGGTAAGCGAGGTCGCCGGAGTCGATACGGATGCCTACCGGCTCGTGCCCCTTGCGGCGAAGTTCCTCGAATACGGTGATGGCGTTGGGCACGCCGCTGTCGAGAGTGTCAATGGTGTCCACCAGGAGGCTGCAATCGTCGGGGTAGGTGTCGGCGTAGGCGCGGAAGGCGGCAAGCTCCCCTTCGCCCAGCGTCATCCAGAGTTGCACCATGCTGTGAGCGTGGGTGCCGCGCGGCTGGTAGCCGAGGACGTGGGACACGCCTACGTTGGAGGTGAAGTCGGCCCCACCGATGAGGGCGGCCCGCGCCCCGGCGTTGGCACCCTTGTCCTGGGCGCGGCGGAGGCCGAACTCCAGCAGCAAAGAACCCCGGCTGTTGTCCTTGATGAGGGAAGCTTTGGTGGCGACCAGGATGGGGTAGTTGAGGTGGTTGAGCAGGGAGGTCTCAAGTATCTGGGACATGGCTAGCGGTCCCTGCACGACGGTAAGCGGGGCGTGGGGGTGGACCACGCGGCCTTCGGGGATGGCGCGCATGCTCAGGCCCTCGAAGTTGCCGTACTTGCGCAGCCACTGTAGGTAATCTTCGCCGAAAACGGGCGTGCCGCTCCTGCCTTTCTGAGCGCGCAGGTAGTCTATGTCAACGTCGGTGAAGTGGGCCTCGGACATCCAGTCGAGGAGCCATTCTAGCCCGGCGTTGATGCAGTAGCCTGCCTTGTGGGTGCCGTAGTCGGGATAATTGCGGAAGAAGTGGTCGAACTGGGCCTGCCACTCGTGCAGCCCGGCCCGGAAGTAGACCTGGCCCATAGTGAGCTGGTACTGGTCGGTGAAGAGAATGCCCTCGGCGGTGCGGCGGTCCGCTTCCTTCATGCGTGTGCCTCCAATGTATGTTGGGGCATTATAGAGGAGGGAACGGCAAAGACGCCAAGAGCGAGGGTAGGCTAGCAGTGAGGGTCAGGTAGCTGTTGGTGCCGGGATTCAACACCTTCTAACGTGGCGCAATCTGGATGGCATCGGCATCGAGTGCTATTTGCAGGTAAAGTTCAACGGACTCTACGGGCACCAGGGCCGGGTTCAGCGTCCTGGTGCCGTCGATGGCTTGAGTAGGATAGGGCCAGGGGATTCTCGTGGTGACATATACGATATGCCACACCGGCTTGGTGGTGGGACCTATCCAGGGCGCGCCGAAGAAAGGAGGGTCTCCAAAGCCGGTGAACTGATATCCTGTGAACCGCTCCCCTCCCTTGAAGTACAGGCGAAAGAAACCAGCCTCCTTCGCGTTACCGCCGGGGTGAGCCATCCAGCCGCCGGCGGAGGTAAGCTGGCTCTCATAGAAGGCGAACACCTCGCTTGAGGTAGCGGTGGTCGTAAACGTGAGGCTGGCGTCGTGGTCACTCTCACCTGTCACCTTGACGGACTGAGCGTTGGGGTACAGTGGTAACGCGCGCAGTTCGTCCAGCGGGTCCGGCGACCTTTGTAGGACTAGGAAAATAGCCCAGGTGCCGGCTGCGAGTAGCAGAAGCAGGAAAGCGAGTCCGGCTATACAGGGCACCCGCCGTATCTTTGCGCTAGTCATGCTCCGGCCTCCACAGGTTGCATTTTAGCATAGATATCACGCAGGCCGAGACTGAGGTTGGAAAGGCATAAAAGACAGACCTTCCAGTGGGACTACTGGAAGGTCTGTCTTTTATGTTACTTTATTGGCTGTCTCGCATGAGCGGCTGTTGGTTGCCTACGGTACGCAGTTGGGGAAGAAGGTGTTAGCCACAATCTTGGAGGCTTGCCCCCTAGTCACCTGGACGTTCCACCTGAAGTAGGGGCGGTTCTGCCCATCACAGGGTTCTCCAGGTCCGCCGCAGGGGTAGCCGCTCATCACACCCCTGTTGGTGAGGCGCATGATCCACTCGTAGAACTGACTGCCCTGTCCAGCAGGAGGTACGTCAGCGTAGAACTGCCCGCTCACTGCTTCGTTGTAGCCAGCAGCGTTGGACACTATCTTGGCTAGCTGTCCTCTGGTAGCGTTAGCGTTGGGCAGGAAGATAACAGGGTTGTCAGGGTCGCAGTCGTCACCCTCCGGCCGCTCAGGGCACGGGTACCCCGACATAATGCCCCTGTTGGTCAGCCTGTTGATGTACTCGTAGTAAGGAGAGCCTGGAGGCACATCCTGGTAGACCTGAGGACCTGGGTCCTCATTGAAACCTGCGGCGTTAGACACCATCTTGGAGATCTGCCCCCTGGTTATGTTCCTCTCAGCGTGGAACATGCCATCAGGGTAGCCGGTGACGATGCCTCGGCACGCCAGGCACCTAATGTAGGTGTAGAACGTGTCGCCCGGCTGGTTGTCCGGGAAGTTGATCGTACACGCTGTGGGCGTGGCTACGGCTGTCGTAGTTGCTCCTACCACGGTGCTGGTGGCTACAGCCGTAGAGGTATTGGTAGCCGCTACACTGGTGTTGGTAGAGGTGGCAGGTACGCTGGTGTTCGTGGAGGTGGCAGGTACGACGGTTCCAGTGCTGGTGGGTGCGGTTGTGGAGGTCTGTGTCGCCGTGGGTGGTACGGCTGTTGGGTCCGGTGTAGATGTGGGCGGCACCGCGGTGGCCGTACCGGTAGCTGTAAAAGTAGGTGTCATGGTTGATGTGTTGGTAGTTGTAGCTGTGGGGCTGGAGCACGGAGGGTTAACCGTCCTCCATAGGTGCAGGTGGTAGGTCCCTGTGGCGAGTTCTACCACAGACGAATCCGAACTCATCTGCACGTAGTATGTGCCTGCTGATCCGAACGTGAATGCGTGGTTCTCAGACCGCTTGTCGCCAAGCGTACTGTCGCTATCCACGGCTACCAATTGAGCACCGGTAGAATCGAGTATCTGGAAGTTGGGGTTGTACTGTACCCCGTCGCGCTCAGGGTCGCCGTCGGCCTGGAAGATGATGCGGTCCCCCGCGTTCACCGTGAAGCCGTATACGTCCAGGTCGGTGGTGATGGGTATGGTGCCTGTGATCAGGTCGCCCACTGTGACCATGTTGGCCTGGGTGTACGTGTCGTTGGCCTCCACCTCCGTTACGTTTGGCGTTGACGATGTGAGGTCAACGAACAGCAGATAGGGCGTGATCGTACCGTCGTTATTGAACTCGTTTATTCTGAAGTGGACAGTGCCTGACTGCGTTATCGGCGCGCCCGCGATACCTGATGAGGCAGCGGCCTGCGAGCCGTTGTCATCGTCATACTGGATAGTATTGCTCACAGCATTGAGCAGACGCAGCTCGGAGTCCGTGCCAGAAGCTGACTGGCCGGTGTACACATAAGCCCACACCTTTTGCCCGGCAGTGGCGTTGCCGTTGAAGTAGTCTACGTCCCCGGCAGGGTTGATAGGGGCGCGTACCTCGAGGTTGTTCAGGGGCGGCAACACCTGAGAGTTAGTAAGGGTGTTGTTAGGCTCCACCTCAGAAACGAAGGTGTTGCAGACGGGGGTAGCCGTATTGGTAGCAGTAGGTGTCGGGGTGTTGCCGCAAACCGTCTCGCCCACCTCAAAGATATGCAGGCTGTAGGTGCCGGTGGAAGATCCGTCCGCTCTCACCCTCAATAGAAGCGTGGATGTGGGCGGGCCACCCGTGTCGATGAAGAAGGCGGCATTCTCCGAGTTGATCTCTCTCACGTCGAACTGGCTGTCGCTGTTTACGGTTACCAGCACGGCCCCCGAGATGTTCATCAGGTCGAAGGTGGGGTCGAACTCCGAACCGTCTCGCTCGGGGTCGCCGTCCACCTGGAAGACGTAACGATTGTCATCATTGAAGGTAAAGGCGTAAACGTCCATGTCGGTGGTGATAGGTATGGTGCCTGTGACCACCGAATCCATGACGTAGGGGTTGGTCTGTGTGAAGGTGTTGTTAGGCTCTATCTCCGGCACGGAAGCGGTGGAGGTGCGGTCGATGAACAGTGTGTAGCCCGCGCCCTGTATCGTGGAAGTGCCACTGAATGCGTTGATTCGCAAGTAGTAAGTAGCTGTCTGTGTGATCACGCCACCCGCGATAGCCGAGGACAGGTCCGCTTGCGAGCCGTTATCGTCGTCAAACTGCACAGTTTGGCCCAGAGCGTTAACGAGTTGCAACTGACTGTCAGTGCTGCTGACGGCACCCAACGTGAAGGCATAAGCCCAAATGCGGTCACCGGCGTTGGCCGTGAAGGCAAAGTAATCTACGTCGCCCCCGTAGTCTATGAAGCCGCGTATCTCAGAGTCGAATGTGTCGGAGAGCATCTGAGAATTGGTGATGGTATTATTCGGCTCGGCGTCAAACTGGATGGAGCCAGGCCCACAAGCGCCGCCAAAAGGCACCTGCACGCTACTCTGCACGCCACCTCGTATGTTGATGGCGTTGGGCGGGGCCGGTTTCTCGGTACCCTTGGAGGGGTGTTCGGGTTGTTTTGGGGGTAACTGGCCCTTACCCTGGTTTGCCGGCACACCCGCGATTGCCACACTTGCCGTAAGTACTGCCCCGAAGAATAAGGCGAGTAACAGCATGGTTGCGCCCATTCTGTTCCTGTTCACTGGTTGGGAGGACATACCTGAGGCTCCTTTTGTTCCTTGCTGAGA
>DASVRN010000319.1:0-3512 GCA_036388595.1 Chloroflexia bacterium | reverse complement strand
CAGCGCAGCCAGCCGCGAGCCATCGGGGTACTCAGTGTATACGGTTGGCTTCTGAGTGGAGGCCGCGAGCGACTGGGACATAACCATGCCCAATGTCGTCACGCCCACCCCGCGCCCGGTGCCAAGTAACAGGCAGACTCTGTTCGCCATGCCGTCATCGGTCCCAAGCCGCTCCGTTGTGGCGCGCAGACGCTGTGCCAGCTTGCGCGCCAGGTCCAGCACAACAGCATTTTCCCTCCGTAGCAGGTCCAGGAAGTCTGCGCTGGACATTTCCAGCAGCACGACCTGAGTGATAGCGGTCGCGCTGGCGGTTGACAGGCTGTGCGGACCTGCCAGTGCCTCTATCTCACCCAGCAGGTCACCCGGCTTGAGGTAGGCCAGGTTGTGGGTCTCGCCCGTCACTGGAGAGGTGCGGGTTACAGAGAGCATGCCCTGCGACACGATAAAGACGCTCTCTGCCGGGCTGCCCTGTCGCATCACTTGCTCGTTGCGGGAGTAATGCCGCCTTTTCACGCGAGAAGAGAACTCATTTACCTGGTTCTCGAACAGCTCCCGGAACAATGATACCTCCCGCGAGAAATCAGAGTTATCAGATTGCATATCCGTACTTCCCTCGCTCATTCCGCTTACTACCTTCTGGTACCGACACTCACTTCTCCAGGTGCGGCACCATAGACTGGAGCCGCTCCCACGCCCCCGGATAGCGAGTGATGCGGATGGGGCGGCCGTCCTTGCCCATGAAGGTGTGCAGGCTGCTGCCTTCGGTGAGTAGCTTGCCGTCTTCGGGACGGTCGATGCGATAGGCCAGCAATAGCCTCACCCGGCTCAACTCCTCTACCCAGGTGCTAATTACAAGCTCGTCGTCGTAGTAGGCGGGCGTGTGGTAGCGTACCTTCACTTCCAGCACCGGCAGCAGCACCCCGGTTAGCTCCAATTGCCGATAGGTGAAACCGAAATGCCGCATGAACTCGGTGCGTCCCATCTCCATCCACGCCAGGTAGCTGCTGTGGTGCACGATACCCATAGCGTCGGTCTCGATGTAGCGCACTCGGAAGGTGTGCTTGACGACCACCGGCGCATTTGGTGGCTCCGGCTGAGCCTCTTTCATAACTCCTGCCTCCAATCTACTGACGTCCGTTGCTATGCAAGCTACGCGCCCGACCGAAAACCACTAACAACAACCTCTCCCGTCACTACAACGGAGTAGCTTGCTACTGTTACGAAATTCATTTGCACTGCATCTAGGTTCTGCCGGAACTCGTAAGCATCATACTCCCCGCCATAGCGAAGTGGAGCAACTGCCCACAGACGTTCCAATTGCTCAATCACAGTGGCAGGCAAAGTAGCCGGGTCCAAGAGTTGGCACCTCACCAGCAAGGCACGTTGCGGCTCGCCGGTCTTTTCCAACTGAATTTGGGAGAACAAGCCGGTCTGCTCCAGGTAATGTTCTATGTCTAATGCGAAAGCGGATAGGTTCTTACTACTTGGGCGGGCATTCCGAAGTGCTGAATGCAGCTTCGCCTCGAACTCACCGCTCACTTTCTTTCCTCATGGTTCTATAGGGATGTTCACCCTATCCAGGGTTGGCGCTTCGCTGCCCAGTTTGGTGATGATCACGTCGTGGAACACAAGGTTGAGCGAGTAGACGTTAGTCTCAATTTGGATCTCGTGCAGGGGCTGTCCGAGGCGCTGTGACCAGTCAGAGGCGGCTTTTGAGTCTTCCAAGTAGGTAAGCCCCGGATAGATTTCTGCCCAGCAGACTCCCCACACAAAGCCTTCCGGCGTATCGGCCTCTTTCCAGCGCGCGTAATCCGCGAGGATGTCGCTCCACGATATACGCCAGGTATCATCGCGCACGTTGGTGTTGTAGCTTGCGTGTACGCAGTGCGTAAACCGATAGGTGTAGCGCCCCGCGCCGTCCTTATGGTACCCGTCACTTACTTCCGCAAGAATCTCGTAGTCCCGCATGTAGCTTGTGAAGCCATGCGAAAGGATGGCTCCATCATCAAAGCTGTAGGTGTCGAGCTTCTCTTTTACAGTCATATCTGCCGGTGCGGGGTCCGGCACCCTACACTACCCCCGCCACGGGGGGCGCGGCCAGCTTAATGTACCGCTGCACGCTCTTGCGGTTGCGGCTGTCGGGAGCCAGGCCCAGTATGAGCAGCAGTTTCTTCTCGTCCGCGCCCGCCTTGGCCTGCTCCACCGCGAAGGTGTCCCGGAGCGACTGCGGCGTAACGCGCTTACTGATGCCCGCCTCCTCGGCTACGCGGTCCACCATCTTGTTCACCGACTGCGGCAGCAGGTTGAACAGGCGCGACACCGGCTCGAACTCGGCCACATAAGTCTGAAACGCCTCGGTGAACTCCAGGTTAGCGCCCAGCTTGCGTTCCTTCTTCTGCGAGCGTATGTCGTCGTAGTAGATATAGACCACCGGCTGCTCTGGATCGCCAATATCGACGTGGTCCACCTTCAGCGCCAGCAACTCCGTGCGCGTAAGGCCCAACTTGAGCAGCAGATAGACTATCAGCGTGGTGCGGGAGTTCTCGGCGCGGGCGGCTTCCAGTATCGCTTCCTGCTCGGTCGGGAAGAGCACCTGTGGGGTCTTGAGCGGGATGTAGTCGGGGAAGAAGCTATCGGCCAGGTTCTTCTCCAGCACCTTCTCCTTGTTCACCAGGTAGCGGTAAAGCCCCTGCAAGGAGGTCAGCCGCCTCTTGCGGGTGGACTTGTTGTTAGCCTGCCCCAGGAAGTTGGCGAGGTCGGTCTTCTCTATCCTATCAAGCGTCTTGTTACCCATTGCCGATTGGAATAGCGCGAGGTCGTACATATACGAATCGATGGTGTTGATGGGCCGCTTCTGCTGCTCCAGGTGCCGCTTGAACCACCACCGGGCTACGTCCAGGCTGGAAGTCGGCCCCAGCGCGGGGATGTCGGCCACCGGCTGCATCAACTCCCCCCTGGCGCTTATGGTAAATAGCTCCGCCTGCACTGCTCGCCCCGGCATGGCCTCTGCCTTCGTCCTCTCCTCGTCGTCCTCGTGACCGCGAGTCACCTGCCCGCGCGCACCCTGCTTGTTCATAATCGCCTCCTACTTTTCCACAATCCGCCTGCTACGGCCCTGATTATATGTCAAGTTCTGCCCCATTGCAAGCGATATGTCCCCTGTGGATTTGGGAATTGGGAATTGGGATTTCGGATTTCGGATTTAGCTGGATACCTTCTAAATCCGAAATCCGAAATCCCAATTCCCAAATCCGGCTATAATGTCTCGTGAGTTTTGTTGCCGCCAACGGGGCTGTGCCGCTACGCAGACAGCTGTGGGCCGACGGGCTGCTGGCTGTGGTGACCCTCATCTGGGGGTCTACGTTTGTACTGGTCAAGGACGTGGTCGAGCAGGTGCCCGTGCTGCCCTTCCTTGCTTTGCGGTTCGCTATTGGAGCCGGGGTTCTGTTCGTCGCCGTGCTGCTGCTGAACAGGTGGCGCGGGCTTACGATGCGCGAGTTGTTGTGGGGCAC
>DASVRN010000318.1:0-19259 GCA_036388595.1 Chloroflexia bacterium | reverse complement strand
GGCCAACCCTGAGCCTATCCACCTGGACGTTCACTCCTACCACGACGGCCACCAAGCTCCTTTCATCAGCGGGTAGCTTCCATATTTGCGACAGCAACACAGGGGGTGGAAACTGCACGCCCACGGTGACGTTGAGCACGTCTGGCACGGCTGGTGCTCAGCAAAGTGCTCAACAGAGCGTACCCGCGGACGCGGACAATGCCCCTGCCTCGGCCACGGCTACAGCATCAGCCACCTCCACAAGGCCTCGGGCGGCTACGCCTACTCCCAGCCTCACACGAACGCGGGGAACAGTCTATATGAGCACTGTCGTCAGTTCACCCACGGCACCGACGACTCCCTCCCCGACTTCCACATCTACCAGCACAGCCACGGCCACTACTACGGCTAAAGCCACTCATACCGCCACTGCTACATCTAGCAGCACCTCTACGGCTACTCATGCCTCTACTGCCACAGGGACAGCCACGGCTACCAGCACATCCACATCCACATCCACAGCCACTCATACCGCCACTTCCACAGAGACTATAGCCCCTAGCCCCACAACAGAATCCACCGCCACATCACTACCTACTCAGACACCCACGCGGCCCTGTGGGGGTGCCCCCACAGCAACGCCAACCGGGGTAGCGGGCACGTCTCAGGCAACACCAACCATCGGCCCTTGTATGCCAAGCCCAACCGCCACGGTCGCCGCTACGGAGACACAGACCGCCGCTCCCACACCCAGCCACACGGCCCAACCTACTCAGACAGCGTCCGCCCCCTCCCCCTCGCACACCGCCACGCCCACTGAGACGGTTGAGACGGCCCTTCCATCCGCCACTCCAACGGAGGTGCCGCCAACGCTCACCCCAACCGCCACGCCCACCGTACCCCCGGTCACACCGACACCTACCCCCTAACCGGACGAGTAGACAGCTGGAAGGCACACCGCCTTTGCCCCTTTGCCCCTTCGGCCCGACTGGAACTCCTCCCAGAGGTAAGAGAGTGGAGAAGCGCGCCCAAAGCCCTGCCCTTGTCATTCTGAGCGGTGCATCTTGCAAGTAAGTTATCAAGAGAGGAGCAGGATAGGTCTTGTCATCCTGAGCGTAGCGAAGGATCAGGTGGTAGTAGGACTCTCTACAAGTGCGGTACCCTGCCGGCAAGCCAACGTGGGTAGTTCAATGCAGCTTCTTCCCTACCCACCTGATCCTTCGCTACGCTCAGGATGACAGAGAGAGGCTTGGTCCTGTGATGGGCACTTACTTGCAAGATGCACCACTCAGAATGACAAAGGGGCTACTCTGCTGCTCATATCCGGCTCTGATATTTATGCGATAGTTTCTAACAGATGCAAGACACAAAAAAGCTGCCCTGGGGCAGCTTTCTTAGCGAGATTGGCGTTGGGGGCTGTTACCAGGAAGCCCCAACGCCACTCCATTCTGGTTATTCTCTGTCGTCCTCAACCGTGAGGCCGGTTTATAGAGGCTTTAGCTTCTGTTAGACCAGGTAGCTCCGGTCTCTGGGTTCTCCCACTCGTAGCCCCATAGTTCGTAGCCCAGGAGTCGCTTGGCTTCTTCGTGGGTGGACTGGTCGCCGTTGCCGTCACTGCCGTTGCGGGCTTTCTCGGCGCGGGCGGCGAGCCTGGCGAGGCTGTCGAGGTACCTGTTCAGCTTGTCGAGGGCGGCCTGTGCCTGCGGGTATGTCGGGTGGAGGTTCTTTATATCGAGCAGGCGCACCAGCACGTCCACCACCTGGCGGTAATATTCGGCAATGCCGTAGTTGGCACCGGCGGCGATGACCTTCTGGCGCTCGTGGAAGTTGGGCATCAGGTAACCGGGCATGGCGAAGTTCATGAACACGTCGCACAGCGGCCACACGTAGTTGGGGTCGATTTGCAGGTGGGCCTTGATCGCCTCGCGGTAGAAGGTGTAGTGCAGCGTCTCGTCCTTAGCGACGGTGCGCAGGATGTTGGCGAGTATGGGGTCTTCGCCGTCCGCCTTCTTTGCCACGCTGACATAGAACGCCTGGGTGGATAGCTCCTGCACCGTGGTGTAGACCATACCCTCAAACGGAGTGGCCTGGCCGGGGGTCCACGCGTTGCGCAGTACCTCCTTGCGGAGCTTGTGGAGGCGGTTCGGGTCGTCGTTGCGGGTCACCAGCAGGTACGTCTCCAGGATATTGGAGTGCTGGTCCTCCTCGCTGGTCCAGGTGCGCACGAAGTCTTGCAGCACCTCAAGCTCGCCCGAGAAGATCTCGGTCAGGCCAGTGGTAAACCAGGGCAGATTGACCTCGGTGAGCAAAGCCGTTTCGACCGCGAGAGTGAGTTCGGGCGAGATGGTGGCCTGGGACGGGTGCCAGGGGTCGGTCTTGAAGTTGCGGCCGCGCTCCCACGGTATGAGGTCGTGGTAACTCCAGTCTATCTTGGTAGCACGCTCCAGGTGACGCGTGTATAGCTCTCGGAGCTTACCTTCCAGTCTTTGGTCTGCGGCGGTCAATCTCATTTAGGGTCGTGTCTCCAATCGTTGCGTCGCGCCATAGAATGGCCGTATAAAACGACAGCGGCAATGTCTATGTGCGCATTTCTAACGGCCTAAGTATACCAGACTTCAGCAAAAACCGAGCCAAGCGGCGATGACACTTTGCTACAACATGGCAACAATGGTCTATGCTCGCCCGATTTGCAGCTAATCCTAACCATTTCTCAAGTTACGAGCACCCTGTAGATTATGCTTCGCTCTCCGGCGTGATGTACGTGCCCTGCGATATCGCAGCCCCGCCTATGTTTACGAACCGTACCGGCAGCGGGTCGCAGCCGAAGATTACCTCTCCAGCCTGCAAGTGATAGTGCAGGTGCGGGCCGAAAGAGTTGCCCGAGTTGCCTAGCCTGCCGATTACCTGCCCCCGCGCCACGCGGTCGCCCGTGCCTACCTGCACGGAACCCTGCTGCATGTGGCAGAGCACGCTGTACTCCCCCGTGCCGTGGTCTATTACTACGGTGTTGCCCATGCTGGCCCATACCGGCTCCGGCAGGTCGCGGAAGGTGTTTTCATCAACGGCGTGTGTGCCGGGTTGGTCCGGCACGTCGTTGCGGGCGTAGGTCACCACACCGTCGGCGGGGGCGACAATCTCCTGGCCCCAGCCTACGAAGTTCTGGTTAGACTTTTCTACCCCACGCAACATGGCGTAATGCTCGTCCAGCCCAACCACATCGAACGCGAACTGCGTGCTCCACTCGCTGTGCCCGCCGTTGTTCACCTGGCCCCGCAGGATGACGCAAGGTGTCTTGAGTGGGAAGATTAGCTCCACCTGCTGCTCGTAACGCGAGACCGGCACCTCCAGGGACTCGACGTCGCGGCTGCCGTCCGGTAGCTCCAACTCCAACTCCAACACCACCAGGTCCACATTGAGCGACATCTGCTCTGAGAACTTCAATCGAAGGTCAAACAGCTCATCCAGGTTGGCGTGGTGCCTGGTGGAAGCTGGACCGTCGTCCTCGCCTGGCTTGTGCCGGACGTCCTGTATCGCCGGAAAAGCTAAGGGGCTGAAGTGCGTGCGCTTGACGTGCTCCTCGCCCGAGTACAGGTCAAGCATGAGCGACACGGGCGTGGCGGGCAGGCCCGATTCCTCTACCAGGACCAGGTCGAAGAACCAGCTTTCTGTCGGCTCTTGACCCGGATCGGGGACCTTGTAGACGTTGCACGGGATGGTGTAGAGGCTGAGTTGGTACGGTTCCGGGTCCGGGGCCGAGGTTTCAAAACTGTCCATGATTCTCCTCTGTACTGCCGCCGCATGCAAAAGGGCAACCCTCGCCGGTTGCCCCGATTCATTTAGGGTGCTCTCCTGTGCGTCTACTCCGGGAACAAGTCGTCCACGGGCATTGACCAGCCCGGCAAGGCAGGTTCGGCCTCGGCTGTTTGCCCATGGCGATAGATTGTAGGGTTGCCCGGTTCATCAGCCCGGTAGCTTCTCACAACGTCGTCGCTCAACAAGTCCACATCCCACACGACCTGCGTGCAGGCGGCAAAGTAATCAGCGGTCTTCCTTCTAATCTTCTGTTCCTCTCCAGGACTGTGCTCGTTTTCGTGTCTTATCTCCACTGCAAAGATAGGTACGCCATTCACAAAGCCCATCCCCATTGGTGCTCTATAAAAGGAAACGTCAGGGCAGAACGACTTTCGGTGCGGCAAATTCACTAAGAAGCCGAGTTTGCTCATTCCCACCTGTCCTGTGCGGGTGTGCTGCGCGTACTAGTGCAGTCTAGAGAAGATCTCACCTGTTGCATAAGCTACAGGCCAACTTGCCAACGGCATTATTATCAGCTTGCCATCAATAATCTCCGCCTGTTTATCCTCGGGTACGTGATACAGGTTTCTTATCGTTGCTTGGGATTTCCTATCCATGATATTTTACACTGACCAAACTAGTTTGAATACGCTCAACTTTACCCCCTTCGGAAAATCACTGCAATCCTACCAAAATCCAGTCGTGAATCGTTCTCTAGCTTTTCTCGTGAGTGCGGAGCCAGTCGATTGCCGTTTAGCTTCGTATAATTGGTAGATTCTAGATCTTCCACATAGTATTCGTTACCAATCCGAAGGAGGCGGGCGTGGCGACGTGATACCCCGCCTTCTACACCACCAAAAGGCGTGAGGTCAATATTAGGGTATATATTCAGGCTTAGATCCTCTCGGCCTATTGTAATCTCTTCTTGGTCAGGTATCACTAATTCCTTACCATTAGATAGGATCACCAGTCGTACCATTTTGGGTTCGACTGGCTGCGGTTGTGGCTGCGGTTGTGGCTGCGGTTGTGGCTGCGGTTGTGGCTGCGGTTGTGGCTGCGGTTGTGGCTGCGGTTGTGGCTGCGGTTGTGGCTGCATGAGCGCAACAATCTTAGCCAAATCACCCTCAATCCCTTCAACAAGGATCTCGATCTGGCGTCTGGATCGGTGGGGGTGGTTGTGTGTTACAAGATTTCTTTGTATTCTGAACTCATGAAGCTTGCTGATGATGATAATAGGTAAGTATGGTTTCGTACTATTTATCAGCCCAAAGAAATCCTTGCCTTCAGCCTTGAACCATCCCCTAAGGACAGCTTCAATCCTGCTTTGAGCATCCTGTACATAATCCTTATCTGAGATCAACATCGGTTGCCTCCATAGGATGCTATGATCGTCCGCTCCAGCCGCACAAAGTCCAGATTACAAGTGAAAACTATGCTTATATCCCGTAGACATTCTCCCTTCTTACGTTGTACGGCAGGTTTTATAGGTCTCCAATCATGACTCAAGCTCCTGACTTCATCCCCAACTCACAACAATGAGAAACGGTAGCGCCCTCGCAGTCGTTCCTCACCCACTATACTACAGTGCTGAACTCCTGCACCCCAAATACCGACTTGAGCACGTCCGTGATTTCGCCCAGCGTGGCATCGGCATGGGCGGCCTCTATGAGGGCGGGCATGATGTTCTGGTCGGATAGGGCCACGCGGCGTACGTTGTCCAGGGCTTCTTGCCAGCGCTGGGGGTCGCGTTCGGCGCGGAGGCGGGCCAGTCGCTCGCGCTGCTTCTCCTCGCCCTGCGGGTCCATCTCCAGGATGGGGATCTCCAGGTCCTCGTTGACGACATGCTTGTTTACGCCTACCACTGTCTTTCGGCGGGCGTCTACCTCGTTCTGGTACTCGTAGGAGGCGCGGGCGATCTCGTTCTGGAAGAAGTTGGCCTTTATCGCAGGGATAACACCGCCGTACTCCTCGATGCGGTCGAAGTAGTCGTAGCACTGGCGCTCCATCTCGTTGGTGAGGGCTTCCACGAAGTACGAGCCGCCGAGTGGGTCCACCGTGTTGGTCACGCCCGACTCCTCGGCTATCACCTGCTGGGTGCGGAGGGCGATGCGCACCGCCTTGTCGGAGGGGAGGGCCAGCGCCTCGTCCATCGAGTTGGTGTGGAGCGACTGGGTGCCGCCGAGCACGCCCGCCAGCGCCTGTATCGCCACGCGCACGATGTTCACTTCCGGCTGCTGCGCCGTGAGGGACGCGCCGGAGGTCTGGGTGTGGAAGCGCAGCCAGAGAGCGCGGGGGTCTTTCGCGCCAAACCGCTCCTTTAGCTCCCGCGCCCATATGCGGCGGGCGGCCCGGAACTTGGCTATCTCCTCAAAGAAATCATTGTGCGAATTGAAGAAGAAGGAGAGCCGCCGGGCGAAGTCGTCCACGTCCAGGCCCCTATCCACGCACCACTGCACGTAGGACAGGCCATCGGCCAGGGTGAAGGCCAACTCCTGCGCGGCGGTGGAGCCTGCCTCGCGGATGTGGTAGCCGGAGATCGATACCGGGTTCCACTTCGGCATCTCCTTGGCCGCGAACTCAATCGTGTCCACCACCAGGCGCATGGAAGGCTCGGGCGGGTAGATGAAGGTGTTCTGGGCGATGTACTCCTTCAGAATGTCGTTCTGCGTGGTGCCGCCAAGCGAGCTACGCGGGATGCCCCGCCGCTCGGCAGCGGCGATGTAGAAGGCCCACACCACCGCAGCCGGGCCGTTGATGGTCATGGAGACGGTCACCTGGTCTATAGGGATGTCCTTGAACAGCATCTCCATGTCGAGCCGCGACGACACGCCCACGCCCACCTTGCCGAACTCGCCGTATGAAAGAGGGTCGTCCGCGTCCTTGCCGTACAGCGTAGGGAAGTCGAAGGCGGTGGACAGCCCGGTCTGGCCGTGTTCCAGCAGGTAACGGAAGCGCTCGTTGGTCTCCTCCACCGAGCCGAAGCCCGCGAACATACGCATGGTCCAGTAGCGCGAGCGGTACATGGTGGGGTGGATGCCGCGCGTGTACGGGTACTCGCCGGGGAAGCCAAGCTCCTGCATGTAGTCGAAGTCGCCCAGGTCGGCGGGGGTGTAGATGCGCTCGATAGGCTCGCCGGAGATGGTGGTGAAATGGGCCGCATCTGTGCGCTCCGGCATTTTACCGAGAGATGGAGTAACGGTGCTTTGCTCCCAACGCTGCCGCTCTTCCGCGATGCGCTGCTGCTCGGGTGAAAGCTGGGCTGTGCGTTGCTTGCGTCCCGCGCCGTTGCGGTAGCGCGCTCGGCCGTTGTCCTTACCCTTGCCGTTGCTGCTGTTTGAGGCTTTGCTGGTGGGCCTCGAAACGGTATCGACCATGTGTGTCACTCCTTTGTGAGGGGCGGTGCTGTTCTATGAAAATTGCTGGAAATGACCTATTCAGGGACTATTATACACGCTACAAACGCAAAATAGGTGAGAACGAAGCTCCCACCTAGCATTGATAACAAGTTTCAGGCCACCAGGCACCTCGTGCTATTCAGCCGTCTGGTTGACGAACTGCCACCACCTATCAAACCGCGCCTGGTCCCACGGTTCCAGCACGGCGGTCTGCATCCGGTAGACGTATGTGGGGGTGATGTGGTGGCCTCCCGTCAGGTACTTCACCCACTCACCCGCTTGGGCGTCTTCCTCGATATCGACTTCTGTGTATTGTATGCCGGTCTGCTGGAAGTAGGCTACTGCCGCATCGCTGTCCTCGCACCAGGAACGCCGGAGCACTCTGATTGGTTCGTTCTGCATGTCTATCTCCTATTCCTTTTCCTCAGATTTGGCAGGTTTTGAAGCTACCGGCGAGTTGCCGCGTACCAGCGACATCGAGGCTACGCCGGTGAGGATCACCAGCATCCCGGCGACCCCAAACCAACTGATCTGCTCGCCCGCGAAGCCCACGCCCAGGACGACGGCCACCACGGGGTTGACGTAGGCGTAGCTTGTCGCCAGGGCGGGGCGCACGTTGTTCAACAGGTACATGTAGGCGCTGAAGGCTATCAATGCGCCGAAGATGATGAGGTAGACGAGCGCGCTGATGGAGGCAACCGACGGGGCGCTCTTGAAGCTCTCGCCCAATACGAGGCTTATCACCACGAAGAAAGCGCCCGCTGAAAGCATCTCGGCGGCGCTCGCCATCAGGCCGGTGGGCATGGTCAAGCGTCTGCTCCAGATCGAGCCGAACGACCAAGAGATGGTAGCACCGATAAGCGCGATTGTGCCGATGGGGTTGGCTTGCAGGTCGCTTTCCAGGGTGAGCATCGCCACACCTACCAGGCCTAGCGCGATGCCTCCCCATTCCAACCGCCGGGGCCAATTGCCCCATAAACCGCTGAACAGGGCCGCAAATAAGGGTGTGGTGGCTATCATCAAGGCGGCAAGCGCGGAGGAGATGCTCTGCTCCGCGAATACCACGAGGCCGTTGCCGCCCACGAGCAGCAGAGTGCCCACTATCGCCGCGCCGCCCCACTGCTTCCGTGTGGGGTTGGCGTGTCCCCGCAGTCTGAGGAAGCCATAGAGCAGCGTGCCCGCGATGAGAAAGCGTATCGCGGCCATCATGAAGGGTGGGAAGGTCTCAATCGCTATCCTGATGCCCAGGTAGGTGGAGCCCCAGATGATGTACAGCGACAGCAGCGCCAGGCCGATCGTTAGCCGGTTGTTTTTGCCGTCGGAAGCCTCTTGTGTCGTGGGGATTGCTTTGCCTATTGCTTGGTCTCTTGTTGCCATGATTCTGATAGCCTGCCTTAAAGTTCGGTAGTTGCTTAAGTTTGAAGTCCGATTAAGCGGAGAAAGCCCCACCCTGTCATTTCGAACCCTTCGGCTACGCTCAGGGTAAACTCCGTGAGAAATCTCGTCCTTCACCAGGATGTTGCCTTTTTCCGTGCTTCCCTAGAGCATTATCTTGATTTGCCGCTCTCGTCCACAAGGAAGGTGGTACTTGGGTGGTAAGGGACGAGATTTCTCACTTCGTTCGAAATGACAGGGTGATGCTCAGGGCTTAACCTTCTACAGCATCTCTTGTGAGATAGCATCTGTACTATTGCCCAATGTTTGTATACCCACTTCTAAGCGCTCAGTCCACAGATTCGACTACCGTCCGCATGAGTCTCATACCTGCTTTGAGCGTCTTGTCCTCGTTATCATAGGCGGGGTCGTAGGCGCTCAGGGTGGCGGCTTTGATGGTGAAGCGTTGGGCGATTTCCCTGATGGCGGCTTCTACTTCGCTTACCGGCAGGCCTCCGGGGGTGCTGTACTTGTTGGCCGGGGCTTCATCGTGGTCCAGCACGTCCACGTCGAGGTGCAGGTAGACTTCGCGGGTGCTCGATTGTAGCTTCTCCAGCATGGGTTGCAACTTTGAGGCCAGGCCACTCTGCTGCACCTCCGAGTATTCTATCACCGTGACCTGGGACGCATCCAGGTTTTCGCGCTCGCCTGGGTCGAGGTCTCGGGGAGCTACGAGCAGCACCCGCGCCTCTGCTACCGGCTCTACTTGTCCGGCGCTCATACGTAAGTCGGCGTGGCACCTGCCGGTGGCAATCGCCAGGGCCATGCCGTCGAGGAAGCCGCTTTGTGTGGTCTGGGGAGTGTTGAAGTCGCCGTGTGCGTCGAACCAGATGATGCCGGTGGACTCGGTCCCCGCTCCGGCCAGCACGCCGATTGAGGTGTTGCACAGCCCCGCCAGCACCACAGGAAAGTAGCCGTCGTCCACCGCCTTACGCACGGCAGATGCTACACGGCGGTTGACTTCTACAATCGCACTGTAGCTATTATCAATGGGCGCGTCGAGCCGTACTTTGTGCAGCCGCACGTCGTGTCCCGCCCGCCGCAACACGTCCGCCACGCCTGCTTGCACGTAGCGGGCGGGACCGGCACCCATAGAGACGCCTTCCCGCCCGAAGTAGTACGGCACTTCCACCAGCGCGACCTTCATTACCCGGCTGCCTCCGCGTACTCCTGCGTGACTATGTGGTGCTCGGTATCCAGCAGGCTTTGCTTACGCTCCATGCCCCACCTGTAGCCGCCCAAACTGCCGTCTTCCTTTATCACGCGATGGCAGGGCACCAAGAGAGCCACCGGGTTGGTGGCGCACGCCCTGGCGACGGCACGTACCGCGGTCGGCTGTCCTATGGCCGTGGCTACCTGGAGGTAGGAGCGGGTGCTGCCGTAAGGTATGGCTCGCAATGCCTCCCACACGCGCCATTGGAAAGCCGTGGCCCGCACGTCGAGAGGCAGATCGAGATGGGGCTGTTTGCCCGACAGGTGGGCCAGTATCGCCTCCACCCACTCACCCAGCACCGTATCGTCGCGCTGCAAGTCGGCTGCGTGGTACTCGTCGCGCAGGGTAGCCTCTAGCTGGGAGTCGCTATCACCCATGCGGACGGCGCAGATACCCCGCTCGGTGGCTGCTACAAGCAGCCGTCCCAAAGGAGACTGCGCGATTGTGTAGTATACCTGCGTGCTCGTGCCGCCCTTACGATACGTAGCGGGGGTCATGCCCAGGTGGTCGGCTGCTTTTTCATACAGGCCGCTGCTGGAGTTGTAACCGGAGTCGTAGAGGGCGTTGGTAACGGTTTCGCCCTCCCGCAGGCTCTCCTTCAGGCGGCGCACGCGGCAGGCCTCGGCATACTGGCGCGGGCTGATGCCCATAACGCGCTTGAACACCCTTTGCAGGTGATAAGGGCTGAGGCCCACAGCCTCGCTCAACTTGCTAAGAGACACCGCCCCCTCGTCTTCCGGCTCGCGCTCTATCAGGCGGCATACCCGCTGCACCAGGCCCAGGTGGGGGTCGCGCACCTCGGCATCTACCGGCTTGCACCGCAGACATGACCGGAAGCCCGCCTGTTGCGCCGCTTCCGGTATGGGAAAGAAGCGCACCTGCTCGCGCCGGGGCCTGCGAGAGGGGCATGCGGGCCTGCAAAACACGCCCGTGGAGCGCACTCCGTAGACAAATGCCCCGTCCAGCCCCGAATCCCTGCGCGACACCGCTTCCCAGCAGCTATCCTCGCTCAACAACGTCTTTTCCTCTATCAACTCTGTCATTTCTGTCATTGCCACGCTCATTTGTTGTTCCCTCCTATGCACTTATGATAAGGCAAGGCACAGTCGGGGGCTATCGGATTCTTGCGCGTCAAACTGCGTGATATATGAGGATAGCACACCTGCCGTGTGTATGTAAGCGCCTCCGGTACCATCTCCGAGTCGTATAATAGACGTAGGGGCGAACAAGGCCCCTCTCAGGAGCGCACCGGTGCAAGTTCATAGGTTGGACCTACATGGTTACATAGTAGCAGACGCGATGCAGGCGTTCCGGCGGGCCTACAACAGGCTGGCTGAGAGCGGGCAGGGCCACGCGTTGGAAGTGATCCACGGCAAGGGCACGATAGATGAGGGCAGCGCCATACGTGCCGAGCTACGCAGCTACCTCAAGAGCCGGGGCAAGCGCATCTCCGGCTTCGACGCACAACTCCTCATGCGCGGGGCCGACTACCTCCTGGAGGGCTGCGGCACACTCGCCTACATGCACGGTGAAGACCTCGACCGCAACGCCGGCAAGACGGTAGTGGTGCCGCTCCGACGCCTGGGAGGATTCTGAAACGTGAAACGTGAAACGTGATGCGGTTTGTGATATTTGGTTCGGGAATAGCGGCCGCATCTATGGCAGAACCATATCCCCCCTGTCATCCTGAGTACATGACCAACTAAGTTTTGTCCTGTACAGACCGGCGGCTGAATATGTACCCTACACGGACATAGCCTCTCCTACGTGGGCTGAGACTTAGGTGCTGAATACGACAAAACTTTGTTGGTCATGTACTGAGCGCAGCGAAGGATCTCAAATGCTGGTATTGTTCCAATAAGGGGAGCTTGGCACTTTGCTCCCTAGTAGTTCAACAGTCGCGCTACCCACCTTCTTGAGATCCTTCGCTGCGCTCAGGATGACAGGGGGAGTAGGGTACGCGGGCAAGGATCAACTTGGCGTTTACGAACCAAGACCAGCAAGCCGCATCACGTTTCACGTTTCACGTTTCAGACCTTACTGCCGCTGGCATGGAACGTGCCCCTTACATCATCAACTATGTTGGGGCGAGCGCATAGAATCGAGCGCATGGTAGGTAACTCATTGTGGCGAATACCACTTCTAGCGTAAAAGGGGCGGCACAGGGTGCCAGGGACAAAGCTGAAGACTCGTCCAACGGCGGATGGATAGAATGGCTGTCGAGGTTCGGGTACGCTGTACGAGGCGTGTTGTACATAGTGATAGGCATACTGGCGGTGCAGGTGGTGTTGGGCCAGGGTGGCAGCACCAGCGGCAAGGACGGAGCTATTACCGCCATTGGCAACCAGACTTTCGGAGAGCTGCTGCTGGTGCTCGTCATCATTGGCCTGGCAGGTTACTCAATGTGGGGCTTCGTCCGCGCTATTCTCGATCCGTTCAAGCGCGGCACCGGCCCCAAGGGACTGGCACAACGTGGGGGCTATCTGGTCAGCGCGCTCGTCTATGGGGGCCTGATCTTCCCGACGGTGCGGTTGCTGTTGCACCCAGGCGACGAGCAGCAGCCGGGCGGCAACTACACCGCCGACTTTTCCGCATGGCTCCTGTCGCAGCAACCTGTGGGCCAGTGGCTGCTCATCCTCATCGGGGTGGTGGCCTTCGGCGGCGGCCTGGGGCAGGTGTGGCTGGCGTTCTCCGGCGACTTTCAGAAGGACCTCAAGTTCCGCGAAATGGGCGAGGACTCTCAGGCATTAGCGAAGCGCATGGGCCAGGCGGGCCACGCGGCGCGGGGAGTAGTGTTCTCGATGATAGGCTTCTTCATCGCCAAGGCCGCCTGGGACGCCGACCCCGGCCAGGCGAAGGGTCTCGACGGTACCCTCCAGACGCTGGCGCAACAGCCCTACGGCCCGGTGCTCCTGGGTGCCGTTGCTATCGGCCTGATGGCGTTCGGGGTCTATTCCATTATGTGCGCCCGGTGGATCAAGATCAGTAAGTCCGACAGGTGAGGCGGAGAGCTGAAACGTGAAACGTGAAACGTGATGCGGCTTGTGCTATTGGGTACGTGAATTGAAGTTTGATCCTATTGCGGAACCCTACCCCACCTTGTCATCCTGAGCGTAGCGAAGGATCAGGTGGGTAGGTCAGAGTCCTCAACGTTCGGGATGCTGGTGGTAAGACGAATAATGGTGCTTGAATACGAAGAATCAAGAACGGGTTACTGATCCTTCGCTACGCTCAGGATGACAAGGTGGGGCAGGGTTCCGCTATGCGGGCAGGGTTGCATACACGTACCAAATAGCACAAGCCGCAGCACGTTTCTCGTTTCAAGAAAACCCCATGGCTGCCTTCAATTGCTCCCACGCCTCGGCTGAGATGGCCCCTCCGGTCGCCTGGTCGTGGCCGTAGCCGTACTCCATTTCGCTGGGTGGTAGGGCGTGGCGAAAGCGGGCGAGGAACTCAAGCAGGTTGGTGTCTGTGGAGGTGCGGGCGCTGAAGGCTACTCTGCCGGGCAGGAAGCCCCGGTTGGCGGCTATCACGATGTAGCCCTTGAGCCTGCCGTGCCAGCTTTGGGCGAGCAGGGGGTGTACGCGGCTAGGGCTGCTGAACTCCAGCAGGGCCACCTTCTCGGTCTTGCTGAAGCGTGGTGCCAGCCGCTTCGCTTCATCGAGGGCCTGCTTCACCTCTTGCCTGCATTGCAGAAGGGTGTCGATGTCCGGCCCTTCGCCTTCCACTATCTCCCGCGCGCTGTTCGCATCCCTCAGCACCCGGAAGGCGGCTTCCCCGGCGTAGAGGCTGCTCCGCTTGGCCGCGTTGAGCAAGGTGGTGGCCTCGCGCACCCACTTCAGCTTCTGCTCCCTGGCCGCCCTGTCTAGCTCAGGGTGTGCGGGTCCGAGGTCGCCCGGGTTGCCAATAGCCACCACCCAGGCTTTGTCGGACACCTCGCCCTGGCTGTTGCACAGTAGGTAGGTCAGGAGGCTGGAGGTGGGTACCGGGTCCCAGTCGTAGCCGGAGATGTAGCTGACGTAGTTTGCGTCCGGTTCTCCGGTGGGCCTGTGGTGGTCTATCAACAGCGTTGGCACTTCGTGCATGATGATGCGGCTCGATATGCCAAGGTCCAGCACGAACAGGGCGCAGGGGTGCGCTCTCGCCACGTAGCCCCTGGTGGAGGGTGTGAAGGCGTTTTCGCCCTTCGGTGGGTGCTGCACCTCTATCAAGTCGGGGTCCACACCCCGCCGCACCAACAGGTGCCACAGCACCACGCCCGCCCCCAGTCCGTCCACGTCCAGGTCGCACAGGATGAGCATCTTGCGATTGAGACGCAGCCCGGTAATGAACTGCTCGAACGTAGCCTGGGCTTGCGGGAGGTAGTCGCCGTAAAGCGGGTCGCTTGTGGAAGTGCTATCGGATGCGCTCATCTAGGGGCTTACGGCACGTGGAAGCTAGCGGTGTGGGTCAATTCACCTTCGGCGGGGTTGTTCTGGAAGATAACCGTCTGGTTCTCAGTCTCTCCGCCGTCGAGGAACTGCACCTGGAACTGCATCGTTTCGGGGTCGCCTTCTCCCGTGTCGAGGGAGAGCATCACCTCCACGTTCTCTGCCGTCCTGTCGCCGTTGTTGGTGATGTCCAGCGAGAGATAGTAGCTGTCGCCCTCCTGCCTGACCTCCTCCATTAGCGGCTTCACCTCTATGATAGGCGGGCGGCTGCCGCGGGCGAATATCTGGTAGACAAGCCCACCCACCAGCGCCAGCACAATAGCCAGACTGACGAACAGGCTAACCCATTCGGCGGTGGTGCGCTCTTGCCTTTCGCCGCCGTCTTGCCGGCCATCTTTAGCCTGCGTTTTGTCTCTGTCGCGGTTGTCGCTCATATAAGGACCCTTGCGGCTGCCCCACCAATGGCTGCGGGCAGTCCGAGCACCAACGTCTTGGCTACTATGCTTGGAAGAGGCTCGCTCAAGTCTACCTGGCTGAAGATGAGCAAGGCACCGAAGGCTACGAGCAGCGCGACTATATAGGAAGCCGCCGTCTCGCTGATCGGGCGTTGGAACGGGCCATGACTCTGGTCCTGCTCGCGGGGGCTGAAGCCGCTGACGAACACGATCATGTACGTAATCGCCAGGCTTAAGCCGATGAGCGCAAGCTCCTGACCTGGGCTAAGCTGTGCCGCCAGCATCGGCACCTCCTCGGTTGGCGCAATGCTGAAGCCGATGAAGAGGGCGCCGCCTATAGTCCTGGCGAGGTCCAACAGAGTCGCCTTCCACGGGCTGCCGCCTTCTCCATTCTCAGCTTCGTCCATCTTGTCGCGGCCCCTGGCAAGCAGCACGTTGGCCGCAGAAGCGCCGAGGCTGAGGGGCAGCACCTGCACCGTAATCCTGCCGAGGAGGCTGTGCATCGAATCGCCTATACCTATCTGGTTCAGGACCAGCAGCACCACGGTGGAAGCTACTACACCGATAGCTAAAGCCTCGATGGCCTGCGACACGTGGGCGAAGAACGACCGCTCTTCCTTGAACCCGGCGAACGAGGCCAGCATCAGGTTGGCCCCGAATGCCACGGCCACGATGATGAGCAGGCGAAGCGGTTCCGTGTAATTGCCGATCCACCACATCTCCATCGTGAACAGGAGCGGCACCCCGAACAGAAACGCCCCACTCATGCCGTGGGCGATGTCGTCAAGCTCTTTCTGCCAGGACCCTGCTTGTGGCTTGCTCATGGTTCTGAAGCGTGAAACGTGAAACGTGATGTTGGTTTGTGATATAGAACGTCGTGCGTAGCGGCAGTGTTACTAAAGCCGCATCACGTTTTCTCGCTTCACGTTTCAGAACCCAGCCAGTCCAAGACGGTTTGCATGAACCATTCGGGGCGGTCGTGGTGTACCGCGTGGCCCACGCCGGGCACTATGTGGAAGGTAGCGTCCGGGATGCGGGAGGCGAGATCGCGGGTCATGTTGGGGGTGACGAAGGGGTCTAGCTCGCCGCTGATGATGAGGGCGGGACAGCGGATTTCGTGGGCGCGGGAGAAGCTGATGTCACCGCCCCTCTCTAGAATGGCTTTGGAGGCTGCGCTCCAACTCTGCATGGTGGCGCGGCCTGCTTCTACGCCATACTGCTGTTTGATGTAGTCACTCCAACCTTGCAGGTCTTCAACGGGGTGGTCAATCATGTTGTATATGGTATCCAGCGTGGGTGCTATGTCGCCCGTGCCAAGCGTGCCGGCTGCTCCCCACACTATCAAAGACCGTACTAAGTCGGGGTAGTGCACCGCCATGAGCAGGGCCACTTCTCCGCCGTCGCTGAAGCCCGCCACATGTGCCTTCTCTATGCCGAGGTGGCGTAGCAGGGCTGACATGGTGTGGGCGTCTTCCAGGTAGAAGTCGGGGGAGTACTCTCTCGGTATCGGCTCCGAGCGGCCGGAGCCGAGGAGGTCGGCGGCGATTACGCGGTAGCTCTGTGCCAATCCGCTGATTAGCTCTTCCAGGTCAGCGGTGTCCTCGGTGAAGCCTGGCAAGACTAGGATGGGTTCGCCCTCGCCCCGCTCCTCGTAGTAGATGTGGGTTCCATCGTGCTCAAAGTATGTCATATTTGTTCCTCGTGCGGACATGGTACGACACCGGTGTGCTCATAACCCCGTGTCGAATTGCTAGGACCAAGGCCCCACCCTGTCATCCTGAGCGTAGCGAAGGATCTCAGATGTTGGCTGTTGCGAGGTGTCGAAGGTCGGCAGCACGAAGGGTTTTGTTCAACCTCATCCCTACTCACCTTCTTGAGATCCTTCGCTACGCTCAGGATGACAGGAGGGAAGTTGGTCCTGTGGACGTAGCACATGGCCCCAGCACGCCAGCCATGTTAGCTTGTGGACGAGCGTGCTGCTTTGAGCAGGTTGGAGGCAATCACCACCCGCTGTATCTGCGAGGTGCCTTCGTAGATTTCGGTCACCTTGGCGTCGCGGAAGAAGCGCTCTACTGGGTACTCCTTGACGTAGCCGTAGCCGCCGTGGATCTGCAAGGCCGCGTGGGCGCTCCGCATGGCTAGCTCGGTGGCGAACACTTTAGCCATGCTAGCCTCTTTACTGACGCGCTGCCCCTTGTCCTTCATCGTGGCGGCGCGGTAGAGGAGGAGGCGGGCGGCGCTCAGTCCGGTCGCCATGTCGGCCAGCATGAACTGGATGGCCTGCTGGTCCGAGATGGGGCCGCCGAACTGCTCGCGGGAGAGGCTGTAGTTGGTGGCTTCCTCGAACACGCGCTGGGCGATGCCGACGCCCTGCGCCGCGATGCCTATGCGCCCGCCATCGAGCAGCGACATGGCGATCTTGAAGCCCTCGCCCTCGCTACCAAGCAGGTTCTCGGCGGGCACCTCGGCGTCCTCAAAGATAAGCTGGTTCGTCTCGGAGGCGCGGATGCCCATCTTGTTCTCCGGCTTGCCTACGCTCAGGCCGGGGGTGTCCCGCGTGACCAGGAACGCCGAGATGTTGCGCGAAGCTTTATCGGAGTTGCCGGTGACTGCGAAGGTGATAGCGACGTTGCAGGATGCACCGGACGTTATCCAGGTCTTGGTGCCGTTGAGCACGTACACGTCGCCGCGCCTGGTAGCCGTGGTGCGCATGGCTACGGGGTTCGATCCGGCGTGCGCCTCGCTAAGGGCGTAGGCACCCAGCCACTCGCCGGAGGCCATGTTGGGGAGATAACGGTGCTTCTGCTCCTCGGTGCCGTATTCCAGGAGCGCGCCGCACGCCAGCGAGTTGTGCACCGACAGCACCGTGCCGAGCGCGGGCACCACCCGGTTGATCTCCTCCAGCATAAGGATGTAGGTGAGGGTGTCGGCACCCACGCCGCCGTACTCCTCCGGCACGATCATGCCCGCGAAGCCAAGCTGCCCCATCTTGCGGAACATGTCGAGGGGGAAGTGGTGGTTTTCGTCCCACTCCATCGCATGGGGTTCAAGCTCACGGGTAGCGAAGTCGCGGGCGGTGTCGCGGATGAGGACTTGTTCGGGGGAGAGGTCTAGGTTCATTTGATAGGTGCCTGATTGGACTGTTGATGTCAGAACTAGTAATCGCTGTCTACCCTCTTCATGATATTTGTGGGAGTTCCTCTATTGACGTAGTTGTTCTATTTGCACCCGAGCTTACACTATCAGTCGATGGGTTGTCTAGTATCTCTACTGTGCGCGGGGGATTTGGTAGTGTAGGAATACCATTGAAAGGCACTGCCGCAGTTTGATCTTGCATGCCCGCTAATACCTCCAGCAGACCGACATAGTTGTCTAGACTAATTTCCCTAGACCTGCCATAAGTGAATGTTTCTGCAAGTGCTGACGCAAAAGCCCTTGTCCCTTGGATGTCGTAAAGCGTCCTTATGGGTAAGTCGCCGGTTATGGTCGATACAATCCTGAACTTGAAGACTCGATTCCATCTCCAGTTCGTTCCGTTCCTTGGATCATTCTTCCAAAGTTTACGATCGAACGGTATCTGTTCAAGGTGGCAATAATCATAGCGACTCCGTATCCTTGAACTTACTTCGCAGACGCAAATTTCGCGCAACTTCCAAGTGCTTATAAGGTTCGAAGCTAGAAAACTAGCTTGAACTTTCTGTGTGGAAGCACCACTCGTCTTCACGAACAGGATACGATCCCCAATTGCTAAGTCAAAGATATTCAGATTTTCTGTAGGGCACCAGAGAAAGCTGTCTCTGGCTGGTCTTACAGTAGCATCACCTTGGTTGAAGTTAGGGCCTTGGTACATGAGCCAAACTTTACTTCCTGATCTCTCCTTGATCTGGCGATTTAGTAGACGTGCAAAATTTTCTCTGCAGAAAGCAATAAAATCGGAGCTGTCTATTTCATAAACGTCAATGTCATACCCCGTGTCTATACCAACTGGTAGAGAGTCATGTTTGACGACTAGTATAAATCCCTTCCTTAGAGCAAAGTCTTCGAACTTACTCCTGGAAGCACCTTCCCTATGATAGTTGAACAGACTAGTGGTAAATTTGACTTCTGCGGGCCTGGAATTCGCGTCGCCTGACAAATGTATATTCTTTATATCGGGGAAACTGGTACCTGTTATACTCTCTAAGGTACGTACTTCCTTCCAAGAACCCCGTTCGCGCATTTGGGGTCTTCCTGATTTGACAACACACCTCAGGCGCAAGTTTCCTTCACTAAATCGCGCCTGAAGGTATTCGTAGATGGCCCATTCGTGGATAAATGACCAATTACCTGTAGGCATAGTTACACCTTCACCATATCCGACTTACGGCGGAAAGAAAAATCAGGGGTAGGAAGGCTGTATGCCGGCTATTTTTGCATACAGCCTTCCTACCCCTGGGACAAGGCTCAGGCCACGCCCGCCGCCACACCCCTCTTCGCTTCCTTGAGCAGTTGGCGGGCGATTACCAGGCGCTGGATTTCGCTGGTGCCTTCGCCTATCTCGGTGAGGCGTACGTCCCGGTAG
>DASVRN010000317.1:0-3666 GCA_036388595.1 Chloroflexia bacterium | reverse complement strand
GTCCTCAGTCCTCATCACTCATTACTGACGAAGTTATCCTACGCGCACCACGCGGGTGTGGTAGCCTGTTGCGCCGTTGGGGTAGATATCGGCCTTCTTGGCGGTCTGGACCTCCCCCGTGCCGTCGGTGGCGCGTGCTTGCAGGGTGTAGGAGCCGGGCTTCGGGTTCCACGGGTAAGCCCACAGCACCCAGGAGTACTTGCTCGGCACCGCCACTAGCTGCGCCTCGTTCCAGGACTGGCCGCCGTCGGTGGTTACTTCCACCTTCTTTATGCCCCTGTTGCCCGCGAAAGCCACGCCGCCGATGTAGAGGGGCTTGGCGTCTATTCGGCCCTTGTTAGGGTAGTCTATGCGGCTGAGAGTGTTGTAGTCAGCCACGTCATCCCAGCCCTGCGCCTCCCAGTAACCCTTGAAGTCAAGGTTCACAGCCTCGACCTCGGTGATCCACTTGACGTTCTTCATACCGTAAATGTTGGGCACCAGCAGGCGGGCCGGGAAGCCGTGCTTGTCGGTGAGCGGCTGTCCGTTCATCTCGTAGACCAGCATGCACTCGTTGTTCAAGGCAACGTCCAGCGGGAAACTGTCGGCGTAACCATCGGCGGCCCGGCAGATTATATCCACAGTGCCCTTCCGCGGCTTGGCCTTGCGCACCATAGCCGAGAAGTCCACACCGCGCCAGGTGGCGTTGCCTATCAGGTCACCGCCGGTCGGGTTGCTGATGCAGGCCAGGGTCTCGTCCCGGTCGAAGGAGGGCATCGCCTTCAGGTCCGCGAACGTGACAGTATAGGGGTTGTCCACCATACCGCCGAACGTCAGCTTCCACGACTTGGCGTCCACCGTAGGGTCGATGAAGTTCTTCGTGGTGATGTAGAAGCTCTCGGTTGGGGTGGTAGCGGGCACCAGCACGGCCTTTACACCCTCGAAGCCGGGAGGAATGGAGGCATTCTCCGGCATGGCGGTCGGCTCCGGCGTGGGGCGCTCCACGTTATCATGGTTCGCGTCGGCCACGGCCGTAGGGGTCTCTGCGGGCGGCTGCGTAGGAACCTCTGTAGGAGCCTCCGTAGGGACCTCTTGCGTGGGCGGTTCCTGCGTGGGTTGGACCTGCGGTTCCTGGGTAGCCGTGGGGGCGGACGTCTCGGTAGGCTCCGGCTCGGAGGTAGCTGTGGGCTGAGGGGGGCGAGTGGGCGTGCCACCTATTTGGGCGACTCGCGTCGATGCGGTGTTGCGGGCCAACTCGGTGATGTCAACCTCCTGCACTCCGGCCAGCGGGGGCGGCGCGAGTGCCTGGCGTATGCCCACCCACAGCACGCCACCACCGAACAGGGCCAGCAGGGTGCCGCCGATAGCCTTGTTGAACCCACGGCGGCCCATCGGCGCGGCGGCCATTGTGGTGGCTCCCTCAGCAGTCGTGACACGGGCGGGCCAGGGGAGCAGGTAGGCCAGGGCAAGCCCGAACACCAGGCTCAGCAGGAACATGTTGAGCCACATCGGCACACCATAAGGCGCAAGACTGTCGCCGTAGATGGTAAGGGCAACGTCGGGCGGCGCGGTCACCTGCAAGCCGGTGGAGCCAAAGAAGCCATGCCCGAAAAGGGGAAGAAACACCATGTTGAGCAGCAGCCCCAGGATGAGACCGTACGCCAGGCCGGATAGGTACCGGGGCAGGGAGAAACGTATCGCGTTGAGCCACAGGTGCGTGAATGCCAGCCCCAACAGGCCGCCAAGCAAGAGGGTGCCTTCCACAATCAGCACAACCAGGAGCGCCTTACCCCCCACGCCGAGGGCGTTGATGAAGAACGAGTTGGTCTGTCCTCCGGTAAGCTGGATGAGGGTGTCCTCCATCAATTCCGGTATGGAAGCGGTGTTGGTGGTGAAGCGCACCACCGCCATGACCAGCATCATAGCGAGGGCCGCGCCCACGCCAGCCCCGAACCCGCCACTTATAACCGCTTTTCTTATAGATGCCATAGGACCGCTCCCTCTTACATAACGAGGCAAAAAGCTACTCTAAACGCCTGCCGGTGGAAATATATCTATCTCTATTATAAACGCAGAGGGTAACAAAGCAGATGCCCTACATGGCATGAGTAAGGATATTGTAAACCGCGGGTAATACTTCCGTAATAAAGACGCCTCAAAGAAGGTCAGCATCACAGGGGCATGACAAGCCATCCTCCCTATGACAGGACCAAAGCTCCCCCTGTCATCCTGAGCGTAGCGAAGGATCTCAGATGCTGCTCCAGGTGCCAGGTATAACTCCAAGCACTATGTTCGTAACGTTCAACAGCATCTATCACCACTTTCTTGAGATCCTTCGCTACGCTCAGGATGACAGGGGGTGTTTGGTCGCTGTAAGACGAACCGTGTAGCATAGGGAGGGCACGCTGCATTATGCCCCCACGTAATCATAACTACTTTCCTCTTTGCGCGTCCTTTGTGCCCTTTGCGTCTTTGCGTTTTCGTCTCCTATCCCTACCCTAGCCGCCCACGCCCTCAGCCTTGGCGAGCACGAACTTGAACAGGCCCCGGCAGGCAAGCTGGCCGTCCACTGTGGCCTCGCCCTGGCCCTCACCGAACAGGCCGCGCACTCGCGTCATGGTCACCTCGATGCGCAGGGTGTCGCCGGGGACCACCTGCCGCTTGAAGCGCACCTCGTCCACGCCCGCGAAGAAGGCGAGCTTGCCCCTGTTTTCCGGCATGCCGAGCACGGCCACCGCCCCTACCTGGGCTATCGCTTCGACCTGCAACACGCCCGGCATAACCGGGTAGCCGGGGAAGTGGCCCATGAAGAAAGGCTCGTTGGCGGTGACGTTCTTGATGCCCACCGCTCGCTTGCCGTACTCAATCTCGATTATCTTGTCTATCATCAGGAACGGGTAGCGGTGCGGAATGATCTTCTGTATCTCGACGCTACTCAGCGTCGTGGGCTGCGCGGTCTCGCCGCTCCCGCCGGTCTGCGCCTGGTCAACCTGGTCGGACATTCTCTCCTCCGTGTCTGAAACGTGAAACGTGAAACGTGATGTGGTCCTATTGGCTATTTTAGCATAGTCCGGCAGCACACAGTGCCAGTGATAGTGGCACTAAATGGTTCCTCTTCGCGCTCGCCGTGTTCCAAGATAGTCGGGAGACGAAAACGCCAAGACGCCAAGACGCCAAGGACGCGCAGAGATAATGAGGGTGTTCTAAGTACAAAGAAAACCAGGGCAGGCGATAATGTGCCCTGGTTTTCTTTGTACTCTCTAAACCATTTCTTCTCTTTGCGCGTCCTCTGCGTCTTGGCGTCTTGGCGTTTTCGTCATCCTCAATGCGACCAGCGTGAGGCTGGCGGTGAGCCAGAAGATAGCTACCATGTGGGGGAACTCGATGTTGAAGTAGAAGTGGTCGAGCGGGCCGACCGAGATGAGCGCGCCTAGCATGGCTGCCGTACCACCCAGCAAGATCGAGTCGAGCACCGACCATTCCTCTTCGCCCTGTTCGCCGGGGGCGGGGGCCGCTCTGCGGGAGGCGGCCACGGCCGGGATGGTGTGCACCAGGAATGCGAGCATAGCCACGATGAACAGCGCGAGGGCCATCAGCCCGGCACGCTCGGCTATCGTCAGGTAGAGACTGGATACGCCGGTGGTGAGGTCAAGCTCTCCCGCCGTGCCGAACCCGACGCCGAACACG
>DASVRN010000316.1:0-21969 GCA_036388595.1 Chloroflexia bacterium | reverse complement strand
TCGTGCGCGGATACACGTCGCAGTTCATGCGCGGTCTGAATTGTATCCTGTGTGAGCCTCGCCTCGTGCTCCATTTTGTGCTCCTCGTGCCCGTTCTAAATGCCTGCCCGCCGCGATGCTTCCGGCGGTGCCACTCAATAGTCGTAGTTGAAGATAAGCGTGACGATTGGGTAGCCAATCATGAAAAGGGCGACCACCAGATAGAACATCAGCAAGAACCAGGGAATGGGGCCGTTGCCTTCCTGGGTTACGCCCGCGAAGTCCTCAACGTTGCGGCCAAGCACATCGGGCAGGTTCTTGCGGTCCTTACCCGCGCTCGCCCACAGCCAGATGAGGCCCACGATGAGTGCGACCGCTCCCCACATGACCAGCTCAAGAGGCAGGTTCCAGGACCAGGGTTTGATTAGATCGTCATCGTTCGGGAACGACATGTTAGCTTTCCTCCCCCTTTGCCTGCCGGCTAGATACCCGTTGGACTTGCGTTAGCAGCTTTCGTGCCCGGTGTCTTGCCGGTGCGCTGCTCCTCGGCCCGCAACGCAGCCTCGCGTGCGTCCGATTCTGCCATGATGGCTTCGTAGTCCTCAGCGTTGTCGAGCATAGTGAACTTCGACTCTTCGACGTTGTTGAATTGGCCCGTACGTATCGCCCACCAGCCCATGAAGATGCCCGTGAGAATAGCGACCATAGCCCCAACCAGCATCCAGTTCGCCACCGCCAGCTCGTCGTCACCCACGTTATCGTGCGCGGACGCTATCGTCGGGACGGCCAGCAAGAGGAGGGCCGAGACCCACCAACAGAGCTTCATTAGTCGCAAGTATCTTCTCATAGACCCGTCACCCACTTCCTGCGCAACATCTTAGGCGTTCTTTACGGCGTTGTGTCGTCGCCCGGTGCGACCGTAGCCTGACCTCCGCCGCCCGGGTTGTTGGCATCCCCCGGAGCAACGGTGCGCTCGGGTTCAGGCCCGACCGTGGCGTTAGCACCCGGTGTTTCGTCTCCCGTCGGCTGCGGGGTTGAATTCGCCCCGGTAGCACCGCCGGTCTGACCTAAACCGCCTTCCGGTGTGACTACGGGCACGTTGCCGGGCGCCGGCTCGATGGGCAGCGGCGTCTGCTGGATCGGTATAATGTCCGCCGGGCTGACCATCATGCTCGCATCTAGCTCATCCACCAGCAAACCACCGTTGGGAATCGTGCGGATAAAGTTCGTGACGTCCCATATGTCGTTGACCGTCAGCACGTCACCCCACGCAGGCATAGCGGTGCCGTCCACGCCAAACAGGATCGCGTCGTACAGTTCGCCGTCGCTGAAGAAGAGTTGCTGGCTCGCGTCGGTGAAGTTGCGCGGTGCAGGGTTAGCCACGAAGCGGGCAGCCGGGCCTTTACCGTCACCCGTAAAGTTGTGACAGCCAATGCAGTTGGTGGTGAACACCTGCTTGCCATGCACGAGGGAGCGCGTAGTCGGCTCCATTGGATTGCGGACGTTGCGCCACGTGGTGGGGAACCACTCATGAATGATTTCTTCGTTGCCCCTTGCACGCTCCGTCAGTAGCTTCTCTTTGAGGGCACGCTGTCGTTGCGCCCTCTCGACACCGGCCTGCCCGCCTAGACTCTGAACGTAGGCGATCAGGTTCTTGATATCCTCGGTCGGCTCGAACTCGCGGTAGTAGAAACTAAACTGGGGCATGATCGACTTTGGGGAGGTCCAGCGAGGATTGTAGAAGTGGGCCAGGTGCCATTCATCATCGTGAGCGCCGCCTTCCTGTGACAGGTCGGGGCCAGTGCGCTCGCTGCCGAGCATGAGGGTCTGCTGGTAGTAGTAGTCACCCGCCTGGGCGACTCGGCCTACCGTGCGGAAGGACTGTACGCCTGTCCAGTCCTGGGGCCGCAAGTACTGGCTGTGGCAGTAAAGGCAGCCGTTGGCCGCGTACAGTCTGCGACCGGCCTCTTCCGCGGCGGTTAGCGGGCGCGCATCGGCGGAACGTGGTGGCTGGTAAGTAAGGTAGGGCAGCGCCACCACAATGAAGATAATCGAGGCGAAGACGATGAACGCACCGAGGAACACGGTCCGCCCGTCCATTCTGAAAACTGCTCCACCGTTGTGGTCCATTTACGCTCCTCGTCTTCAGGTCTCACATTGGCAGACCCTACAATGCGGGGTCGTGGGGTCGTAGCTACGTTCTAGTTGGGCGCTTCAGCGGGCGCCGGTGCGGCAGCCATCATGGGTTGGCTGGCGGTCACGGTCTTGTAAATGTTCCAAGCCTGCAAAATGCCCGATATCACGATCATCGCGCCCGAAATAGCGCGTATCACCAGGTAAGGCTTGAGTTCCGGCAGCACCTTGTACTGCGAGTCTCCGTTGAGCCACATAGCACCCTGGATCAGACCGCCGATCTGTAGGGAAAGCATCATCAAGAGGAAGCCCGCCGTTACCAACCAGAACTGGATTTCCGCGAGGCCGGGGCTGTATATTCGCCTGCGCAAGGTCACCGGGATGATGTAGTAAATCGCGCCCATAGCCCAGAACGAGAAGGTGCCCAGCAAGGCAAGGTGGGCGTGTCCCACAATCCAGTTTGTGAAGTGGATTAGCCTGTTGAAGCCCTGGATGGCCTGGAGCGGACCTTGAATACAAGTGATGAAGTAGAAGACCGTGCCCACGATCATGAACTTGAGGGGAAGACTCTCATATATCTTGCCCCAGTTCCCGCGCATCGTGAGCCAGATGTTCGTGAGGAACGTGAACACCGGAATGAACAGACCAAGCGACCCAACCACCGCGAGTGTCTTCAACCACCCAGGAGTGGGGGTGGAAAGTATATGGTGCTGGCCCACAAGTCCATAGAAAAAGGCGATGGACCAGAACCCTATTAGCGACAGTAGATGGCTGTAAAGGGGGCTGCGGATGATTACCGGGATGATGTAGTAAGTAATCGCCACGCCTGATGTGGTGAACCAGTAGCCGAGCACGTTATGACCGTAGAACCATTGCCAGGTTACATCTATGATGCCCGTCAGCCCGCCGGATGGGAAGCCCGCCAGGTTGGTCTCCGCGCTGGGCAGGAGCGGTTGCCACATCACGTTGCCGACGAAGTAGAGCATCGGCATCCAGATCATCGTACCCATTATGTACCACAAGGAGACAAACAGCTTTTTCTCCTTGCGGGCGAATACCGTGCGGAAGATGTTGTAGCCCGCCAGCAGCAAAGCGATCATCACCATGATGTCGAGGGGCCAGATTAGCTCGGCGTACTCGCGCCCCTGGGTCATGCCGTTGGCGAGCGTAAGGTAGCCCGCGATGCCGACCATGTTCCACAGGATCATCGTGATGTTGCCCAGGACTTCGCTATATATCTTCGTGCCGCACAGTCGGGGCACTATATAGAGGAAAGCGCCTAGCTGGGCCATCGAGAGCCACATGAAAAGCACGCCGTTGGTGTGCATCACCCGAAGGCGGCCGAAGGTGAGGAAGGGTATGCCCGCCAGGAAGTCGGGGCTGATCATCTGCGTGGCGGCGATCAGGCCAACGAAGTCGGCAATGGTCAGCCAGGCAATCGCCGAGTAGAGGAAATTGCGCGAGGCGCTCCCTTCCCCGGACAAGAACCCCGCGCGGCCACGCGCATAATCCAGGTCCCGTACTGCTACGGCCATAACTCAACTTCCTCCCTCGAATCCTCAACCTGATTGGACCTGGCACACTCGGGTGCCATCGCATGAAAGTGCCTACGAGCCGGACTAACACCGCACCCAGAGACCGGAGACACCCGGCCCGCAAAACTAACTGGATAGGCGGCGCATCGAGTAGGCAACCGCGCCCGCGGAAAAGACCACGATGATACCCAGCATGATCAGACCGCCCGCGCCAGGGTCGCTAGGTGCCGGGTAAAGCAAGGTGTTCCAGGTCGAAACTGCCTTCATGCCTCGCGTCTCGCCCCTGGCCCCATTCCACACGGCGAAGGCCACGGCAGTGTTTATGCCGGGCGCCAGCGGTGCTGTACCTTCGTCGCCCTCGGAGAGCGTGCGCTTGAAGACCACGTGCCACATCTCGCCGTCGTGGTAAGAGTATACCTGCGGGTCCGTGCCGGGCGTCTCGACTGCCTTGCAGATGCCGTTGCTGGTCAGGTTGCGCACGCCCTGGCCCTCCATCGGCAGCGCTCCCATGTTCTCCAGGCGCTCGCGCTCAAGCGCGGCCTTCCACTGCCAGATGTTCACTCGGCTGGTGCTCTGCCCCATGCACTGGTACGGCACATGCGATGGGTCGATGGGTAACTGGATCGCCGCGGCGTCACTCGGCACATTGCCCGGAACGTCGTTGCGCGTATTGTCCTCCCACGACACACGGAAGCCAATGCTAGTGCCGTCATCCAGCACCCGGACGCGGACCGCTCTGGTAGTGCCGCCACCCGGCTGGTAAATTTGTTGCGCGCTGAGGGCGATCTCGGCTTCCTTGGCGCGGTCCCACAACGGCGATTGGGGGTCGGTAGGCACCGCTTCTACAATTTGCACGATGTCTACCGAGTTAGCCGCCGACGATGCTAGCGGCACGTTCAACAAACCGAGGCCGAGGCCCACTACGATGAGTAGACCCACAATACCGAGTGCCCTCACACGTGGTGTGAGCCGGAAGGTGTGTTTGTTCTTGCTATAAAGACCGGCAATTAGCGCCACTCTCTGTCCTCCGAGCATAGCCCGACTGGTTAGCGCGTAGTCACGCGAGCGTGCGACAGGTATTCCACCAGGAGGTCAAGCTCCTCGTCCGTCATGGGGATCGTCGGCATGTAGGTGCGGTTCATCGGATAGACGTTAGGCGTAGGGCCGGCTTCCACAGTGCCACGAGGCTGCGCACCCGCCGGGGCCGGTAGGGTCGCTGTAGGAGCTACAAGCCACAGGTTCGGGCCGCGCTCGGTGTGAGGCATCGACTTGGGGTCCTTGATCCACCTGCGGAGCCAATCGGCCGTGCGCCTGCTACCTACGTCCGTCAATTCCGCGCCAACGACGCCGCCCGCCTTGCCCATCCTATGGCAATTGAGGCACCCCTTATCAAGCATGACCTGGCGAACTTCCGCTACGCGCCCCTTATCATCGAAGCCATCGTACGCCGGTAGTTCTTCTCCCAGGCCCGTGGCGGAGGTGGCTTCCTCAAGCGTCGTGCCCCATTCCCCACGCTGGATGAAGGTGATAAGCTGCTCGATCTCGGCGTCATTCAGCGCCCCGCCTTCCTGTATGGCCCAGCGAGGCATTTCGACACCGGGCTGGTTGGACGCACGGCCGCGCACGATGGTGCGCTTCATCAGATCGTATGTAGCAGGATCCCACTCGGGATTGGTCGCCCCGTTTTCAAGCACGGGCCGCCACGCGACGCGGTTGAGGGCGGGGCCAATGCAGCCTTCCCCCAAGGGGCCGTGGCATGCTACGCAGTACTGCGCGTAGATATGCTTACCTCTGCGGGCGTCATCCTCGGTCTTGCTGGCGGTGACGTTAGTGCCCCGGTTAGCATCGATGAAGCCGTAGATGACGAGCGTCAGTAGCAGTACTATTGAGAGTGTAACACCGAGAATAACCTTGTCCCGCATATCGCCTCCTGGCACGGCAGCCGGGCTGCCTCTCCTCTCCTGGGAATGGTGTTGCGGTTATACCGTGCTGCTATGCACGCAAGCTTTGACTTAGACCTTGACCGCGTCCGAGGGCAGCGCCTGCACTCGTGGCGTGATCTTGCCCGTGTCCACGATGATCTTGTTGCCCTGAAGCTCCAACTTCATGATGTCGAGGGGCGCGGGCGCCGGGCCTGCTACGTTCTGGCCGTTAGGAAGGTAGATGGAGCCGTGGCATGGGCAGCGGAATACCCCCGTTTGGCCCTGGAACTCCTCATCGGGCCTCCACGGTACCGTGCAGCCCAGGTGCTTGCACTTCCAATACAGGGCGAGCAGCCCCTCCGGCACGTGCGAAAGGTAGAACTTGCCCTCCCGGATGGGAACGACGGAGCCTACCGGGTAATCGGCCACGGTACCTTCGACGGGTACGCGGCTGCCGAACACGCCTACCTTCTTGGGGTAGAAGAACATGATGAAGGCCTGTCCAAACCCACCCAGCATGAGCAGGAGCGAGCCAAACAGCCCCCACTTCAGCAGGTCACGTCGGCCGGTCTGTGCGACACGACCCCCGGCGGTATCTTCGGGCCGGCCCGGTGCGTCCGCTCCCGTGCGGGGCGTCAGGGTCTCGCCTCGTCCCGTTCGATCTGCAATTGCCATGTACGTGCTCCTATTTCCAGGCTAAAAGCGCTACGAGAGAATGATCTTGATGGAAGGTTGTTGCCGACAGATGATGTGCGACTTATCCCTCGCTCGGTGGCGGTAGCTCCCAGGGGAGGAAGAACCCCATGCCGGGGCCGCGCATCGCTGTGCCCACGACCGTGAGTACCCAGTAGACGACCACAAACCCGGTGAAGAGGCCGATGATAATTTCGCTGAGATCGATACCCCTGAAGATCCTCTTCAAGAGAAGCACCAGCAACAACGGGAAGAAAGACAGGCAGAATATAGGAATGAGCCAGCCTGCCACCGTCTCCACCAGGATGCCCTGGGCCGAAGCATTGGCCGCCTCAGTAGTGGGTCCGCCTAGAATGCCCCCGGTGAACGTAGTGACTCCCCCAAGGGCGCCACTGGGGGCAAACATGTTGTTGAACAGCGTGCGGAGCTTCACAATCTCATCGACGGCTATCAGTACAGCCGATACGACGGTGCTATAAATGCTCGTAAAGATCACGATCTTCGGTCCACGGTCGCTGTACCACCACACCCCCAGACCTCTAGTGGTCCGGTCGATATAGGGTATAGCTGCTATCAGACCGAGCGCGATTGTGGGCACGATTACACCCGCAAGCGCCGGGTTCATGTGTAGCAGCAACTCTTGCAGGTTGAGGAAGTACCAGGGTGCCTTCGAGGGGTTGGGTGTTTTGTCGGGATTGGCAAGCTGCTCCAGCGGGCCGTTGAACAGGGTGGACAGCAGCACCAGGTTAATCGTGATTATGATCGCGCCCAGGAACTCGATCACCACCAGGTGAGGCCATACCTGTACGGTATCAACCTCCTGGTCGGCGGGGGTCGTGGGGCGGCTGCGCGCGGGGGGCGTGAGCACCTTCGAGCCTTTTTGAACTGTGACGTTCTGTTCGCGCGTGGTCAGGTTGTCTCCAGTTGTCGCCATCGGTCTCTCCTAGTTCTCGAACGTGTAAGACAACGCCGGGTCTAGTCCTTCTTTTGTCCCGCTGCCCTGGCACCCGCCGAGCGCCGGTCTTCGTGCTCGACCACGCGGGAGCTAAAGGTTAGGCCGCGGGAGAAGCCGTCCTTGCGTATGCGCCAGAAATGCACGGCGAGGAAAACCGCCAGTACCAGCGGGAGGGCCACCACGTGCAGGGTGTAGAAGCGTATCAGGGCGTTCTGGTCCACCGTGTAGCCCCCGATGAAGAGGAACTTTATGAACTCTCCAAGGAACGGGGTCGAGCCGACCATGTTCACGCCCACGTTCACGGCCCAGTACGCCAATTGGTCCCACGGGAGCAGGTAGCCGGTGTAGCTGAGAAGGAAGGTGAGCACCAATAAAATTACACCAACCACCCAGTTGAACTGGCGAGGGGCGCGGAAAGAGCCGGTGTAAAAGACGCGGCACATGTGCAGAAAGACCGTAAAGACCATACCGTGCGCCGCGTACCGGTGCAGGTTGCGCAGCAGGAAGCCGAAAGGCTGGGTCTCCTGGATGTCGTGCAGGGTCTGCCAGGCGAGGGTGGTTGACGGAACATAGTAGAACATCAACAGCACGCCGGTGAGCGTCAGCAGGAGGAACAGAAAGAACGAGATACCGCCCAACCCGAACGTGTACGTCATCTTGATGGCGTCGGGACGGGTGCGGATGGGGTGAAGGTGGAGGAATACGCTGTTCATGACGGCCAGCGAGCGACCGCGCACAGACGTGGGCCAGCCGTTGCGGACGATGGAGCCGCTAACGTCTTCCCAGGTGCGTTTGCCGAGCGCGGCCGCCTTGTCCACCCTGGTGCGGATGGGACGTGGCAGCTTCTCTAATACATCCCCTGGCCTGGGGAAGCGGGGAATCTTGCGGGCAATGCGCGCCATTAGACTTCCTCCTCCTCGTCATCGACCGTACCCCGGATGGTACCGATCCTGTCAATGATTACCAGGAGGAAGATCGAGAAGAGCAGGGATGGCAGGATAATGAACGGTTCCAGGTCCACGCTTAGGGTCATGCTTTCTCCTCCTGAGCACCGTGAATCGATCTCTCCGTGGGAGTCACTGTATTATATATGACGACTCGTGCGCTGCCTAGACGTTTAGGCACCATTTGCCGGTGAATAAAGCTTAAAGTTTCATATAAAAACACCCAGGACTCGGCATCATGGCTGCATCGAAACAGCTTTCGCGTCGCCAGCCACCTCGCGGTACACAGCAAGGGTGTCAGTCGCGCATCGGTCCCAGCTAATGTCCCTGCTGCGGACGCTCCCCTTATGGGCCAACGACTGCGCGAACCCCGGTTCCGACAGGATACGCCGGAAGGCCGCTGCCCATGCTGCCGGGTCGTCCGCCGAGACGTGTACCGCAGCCCCGCCCGCGACCTCTCGGAGCACCGGCACGTCCGAAGTAACCACCGACACCCCAAGCGACATCGCTTCCAACGGTGGCAAGCCGAATCCCTCTATGCGGGAGGGATAGGCCAACAGGCTGGCCCCGGATAGTAGAGCGTACAAGGTATCACGGGGCACAAAGCCCAGACTATTTATGCGCTGCCTGGTATCAGGATGCAGACGGGCGATTAGCTCCTCAGGCTCAGCACCTTTCATGCCGCTGCCGCCCCTCCCCGTGACAACCAGACGCACACCGGGCAGGTCCCCCGCAAGCGACTCAAACGCGCGCAAGACGACAGCCAGGTTCTTCCTGCGGGACCACGGCCCGACGCACATGATGTATGGTATGCCCGCCAGCCCCCACTCCCTGAGCGTCACGTCCCTATCGGCACGTAAGGCACTGTGACCATTTACCGGATCGATACCGGGGTAGACGACACGCACTTTCCCCCTGCTAGCTGGATAGAACTCGTGCAGGTCTTCGGCTGTGGCACCGGAGTCGGCAAGCACTGCCGCCGAGCGTCTCAGGACAAGCGGGAGCAACAGGTTCGTGATAGCCAGCCACGCCCGCGGGTAGTCTTCCGGGTGCCTTCGAAAGATCAGGTCGTGCACTGTGACAATGAGCTTCCCCGCACCAATGACGGGTCCAATGTGGGAGGTAGCGTGCACGATGTCCGGGCGAAAGCGGGCTAACCGCACGGGCAGTACACCGTGCGTATTCAAGGGCCACTCGTGGAGCAGGTCTAACCACCCGGTACCCCGGTCAGGCGGGCGGCAGGCCAAGCCGTAGCACCGGAGACTCAGACGTTCCTGGTGTGCTATGCGCCTCAACTGCTCTGCTAATCTGCGTGAGTAAAGTCCCACCCCGGTCGGATTGGCCCCGGCATAGGTGGTATCGAGCGCCACGCGCATGCGGGGTGTGCCCTGTGGATGGTCGGGTTGCACCTTTATCGCGCGGTGACCGTAGGTGCGGCGAAGCGGTAGCCAAGCCCTCGTTCGGTGAAGATGAATTCGGGCTGCTGGGGGTTGGCTTCCAGCTTCTCCCGGAGCCGCCGCACATAGATGCGGAGATAGTCCAACTCCCCGAGGTACTCAGGCCCCCATATTTTTGTAAGAAGCTGGTCGTGCAGGAGCACCTGTCCGGCGTTGCGCGTAAGCTGGTACAGCAGCTTGTATTCGATTGGAGTGAGCTTCACTGTTCTACCATCGAGAGTCACCTGGTGCGTCGCATAGTTGATCTCAAGCGGCCCCATCTCGAACCGGCCCCCGCCGCTTATGGGCGGCAGGGACTGAGCGCGGCGCAACACGGCCTTGATGCGGGCCGTTAGCTCCATGTAGCCGAACGGCTTGGTCACGTAATCGTCGGCTCCAAGCTCCAGCCCCCGCACCTTATCGACCTCTTCACCCCGCGCCGAGATCATCAGCACCGGCACGTCCGAGTGCTCTCTGATCTGCCTCAACACTCGGAAGCCGTCCGTGTCGGGCAGGGCAATATCCAGCAGGACGACGTCGGGATTCTCCTGCTTGAACTTTGCCACCCCCGTGCGCCCGTCGCCCGCGTCAACAACCGAGGCTTCGGGCCAGTGGACGCCAAACGAGAGCGTTATCGCTTCTACCACGTCTGGATCGTCGTCAACTAGTAGTATCTTCATGAGTTACTCCGTGCATATCGAGCGGGAGAAGCGGAGGCAACGTCGCATCCTCCGTGAATTGGGGCAGGGTGAAGTAGAACGTGCTGCCGCTGCCGGGCCTGCTGGTGAGTCCCATAGTGCCGCCGTGGAGTTCCACGATGGAGCGGGCTATGGCGAGGCCGAGGCCCAGGCTCTCCGGCGAGTCGGCAATCGAGCCGGTAAAGAACTTGTCGAATATCCTCTCCTGTTCGTGCTGAGGCACGCCGGGGCCTTCGTCCTTCACGAAGACGCGCACCTGCCCCTCACGAGGTGTGGCACCTACAGTTATCTTGCTGTGCGCCGGGCTGTATTTGATAGCATTCGATACCAGGTTTATCAGCACCTGCTCCAGGCGGCGGCGGTCCCCGGTGACGTTGAGGCGCTGCCAACGCTCCGAGTTGGCGGGTGGCAGGTCGAGCAGCAGCGTCTGGCCGCGCGCGTCCACAAGTGGCGTAACTTGCCCGACCAAGTCAGCGACTACCGCGCCCGCGTGCACCTGTTGCATCTGGAGCGACACGCGTCCGGCCCGCAGGCGCGCCATGTCCAGTAGTTCGTTCACCAGCCCTATCAGCCGCTCCGTGCTGCGTGCGACGTTTTGCAGCAACCGGGCCTGTGTCGTCTCACCGGCTGCGGGTGGTAATGCGGGCGACATATCGCTCAAAGCTCCTATACAGGTCTTGATGGACGTCAGCGGGGTGCGCAATTCATGCGAAACCATAGAGAGGAGATCACGCTCCAGTCTCTCTCGCTCCGCCGATTGGAGGGCTTTCTCTCGCTCCATCTCGTACAGTCGTGCCAGTCTCACCGCCACCGCCACCTGGCTGGCAATCGCCATGAGGAGGCTGGTCTCCGCGGGGGTGAAGTGCCTCTGGTCGAAGCGTCCCACGAAGAGGCCACCAATCGCCCGCTCCTCCAGCACAAAGGGCACGCAGACCAGGCTGCACAGCCGCGCGCCGTCTCGCTCCAGGCCGGGGAAGTGACGTGAGGTGTGCTCCGGCTCGGTAGTGCTCGTTACAACCGGCGAGTGCGTGCGGATAGCCCTGGAAAGCAGGTCGGCCTCGATCTCGGAGAGATGTGGCGGGTTGGGATTCTTGTTCGAGACCAGCAGTGACCGGCTATCGCCAGGGATGGAAGTGGTAGCTGTAACCTCCTCCCCCAGGAGCACCGCGAGGCCGCTATCCGACTGTAGCGCCTGACTCGACACGGTGGCGACGGTGCGCATCACGTCTTCAAGGTCGGGCGAGGCTGAAAGGACGGTATTGATCAGGCTGTTCAAGAGGCGAAGCTGCCCGGCCGATTGCTCCTCAAGCTGCACGCGGCGCGCCTCCACCTCCAGTGCGTTGCGCATACCCACACCCGTGAGCACCACCATGAACAGCGACGCAATCTCGATGACCACAATCGGCAGCTTGGCGGCCCCAATGTCGGCCTGGCTCACGATGCTCAGCAGGACGTAGACGACAGAACAGGCAGCGACCAGCAGCATCGACCGCTTGAGGCCAACACGCAGGGCGGCCCCGATGCCCAGCGCGTAGTAGAGGATGATAAACGGGCTGAGGAAGCCGCCGGTGAGCAGCACCGAGCCGGTAACGACCAGCCAATCTACCAGGAACAAGGAAAATGAGGGCGGGCGGCGGAACGGCACGCCAAGCATTACTATTACCAGGAGGTTGTACAGGACAAGCCCGATTGCGACACCTACAGGGTCAGCCAGGCCGTCAGTGAAATGGCCGCCTGCCCGCCCATAGCCAAGCAGGCTCAGGACGAGCACCGTAGCCACTCCAAAGGAGCGCACCGCCGCGTCAAGCCCATCGATGCTGAGCACGCCGTCACGCCCCACCAGGCCACTGCGCGCGCCCGCAAGCGAGCGCTCTAATCCACTCTGGAGCGATCTCAAGCTTAGTTTTGTGTGGCTAACTTTCATGGTTGCTGAGTCATTTGGAGGTTGTGATATCTATAACATTATACATGGGTTACAACCCCTCGTAGTAAGTGAAACAATCTGCGCGTTTGCGGGTGCTGCCGAGACCGCTCGTTGACAGGGCGGCGGCAGTATGGTAAGAATTGCGGAGTGACTACCTTCCTTATCGAGGCGCATCGTACGCTGTCCAACATGATCGGCATCTACACCCTGGTCGTGGGCATCTGGGGCATCGTCAACGCGTTTCGCCGCGTGCCGCCGGACGGCAATTTCAACGGTGCCCTCGCCCTGGCGGTGGGCGTCTTCGCGGTAGAAGCCCTGGCCGGAGTGCTGCTCATGCTGTTGGGGCTGCGGCCCGCCCGTATCATCCACTTGCTTTACGGCGTGACTATCGCCCTGATTATCCCCGCCATTTTTGCCTTTACCAGAGGGCGTAATAGCAGCCGCGAGTCGTTGCTCTATGGTATGGGGATGATCTTCATCGCGGGGCTAAACGACCGGGCCGCTCATACCGCCCTCGTAGGTGACTGATGCACGGGCAAGTCGAGGTAACCTCCACAGCCGCAGAGCGTGAAGTTTCTCTGGTCGCCCGCTATGCCGCCGCCGCGCTGGCCCTGGTTGGGGGGCTGGAGTGGTTTCTGGGACGTACCGTGTCCCGCCTGGCTGCCGCTCCTACCCTGGAGGGCACCCCGAGAGACATAGTTGAATCGGTCGGCAGGGTCGGCCTCTACCTAATCTCGCCCACCGCTATTCTGGCCCTCTCAGTGTTGTTGCTGCTGGTGACCCAGGCGGGAGCCTCGGCCATTCGCGCCAGGGATGCTTCAAGGCTTGGGATTTGCTTGTTCCTTGCCATTTTCGGGCTGCTGGGGTTGGCTCATACCTTCTATCCCACCTTGCTCTGGCTCAACGTCACCCTGAACCTGCTCACCTTCGTAGCCCTGTGGTGGGTTGCCATCATGTGTCTGGCGGGGGGTGCGCAGAGCACTTCGATGCGTGTGGGGGTTGTGCTCGTTGCCCTGGCATATTCCGGGTGGCTCTATTACGTGGTGCAGCAAGACCTGGTGGATGTGGGCGCGTCGCTTTTAGGCGCACCGCTACTGTTTCTCAACCTGGGTGAGATGGCCGCAGTGTTCGCCCCGGCTGCTTTCTTCTCGGCAGTCGCGCTACCACAAGGGCAGTGGCGCTATCCGTTGCGCTGGGCCCTGCCCGCGCTACTGGTCTTGGTCTTCTCGGCAGGGAATATAGCCGACGCCGTGCTGAACCAGGGCTTCATGGGCGTCTTTGCTATTTGGTCCTTGGGGATGAACCTGTTTCTACCCTGGCCGCTTTACGCGATTTCGGGAGGGCTGTTCGTCTACTCGGTGCTCACCTGCTTTTCCAAAAAGGGTCGCAGGTCGCCGGAAGCGAACTCTGGCACGGGCCTGGGGCTGCTGCTCCTGGTGTTCGCTGGTTACTCGCTTCAGTTACCCTTCCAGTTCATCATGGCCGTGCTCAGCATAGCCTTGATCTCCGGGCTGGTAAATATGCCTGCCGGGCGCGTACCTGGACGTTCTCCGGCTCCCCTCAGGCAAGTAGAGCCTGGCCCTACCGGCAGTCCGCTCTAGCAGCCTACCACTTGAAGTCATCCACGTCCGGGGAGACGCGCCGTTCCTTCGGCCTGCGGTCCTGCTCAACTGGCAAGGAGTCGATTTGCATGTTCTTCGCAGGCGCACCGTAGGAACCACGGTCGAACACCTGGAGGCGCTTCGGGTGCGGGCCGAGCCAGAAATATTCCTTCACAGGCATGCCGCGTCCAAAGTGCTCCCGAACCACCCTGGCGAGTCGCTCGCCGTCTACTTCCTGGTAGTATACCGGGCCTGGGTAAACGACCATGGTCGGGCCGGTCTCACAGTGGCTCTGGCAGCCGGTCGGCAGCACCGTCACCCGCGCCGACATGCCCTGCCTTGCGACCTCTTCTTCCAGCACGGTGAGTAGCCGCACGGACCCTTTCGGGCCGCAGTTCGGTCCGCAGCAAATATAGGCTCTGTAGTCGGCCTGCTCCATAGTGTTCATCTGTAAAGGCGAAGGGCGGTCCGGTAAGCCCGGAACCGCCCTCATCCAGTCTCACAGCCCAGCCCCGTTCAAACTAGGCCATCGCGGCCATTAGCTTGTCGAGGCTCTCCCTGGAGGGACGCAGTTGATCTTCCTGAAGCTGCGTAAGCGGAGTGCCGGTCAGGTGGGCGGTGTCGTGTAGAGTGCCCCGGCCCTCGTTGATATAGATAAGCCCGGTGATGAACTCCTGCTTCTGCTGGGCTTCCACCAGGAGCCGCAACGCCGACACTTTGTCCCTGGGGTCGTAGTCGCGGTCCAGCTTCCTCAATTGGATAGTGGGGCCTTCGTGAAGCTGCACGTCGATGTTCGTGCCTGGCTCGTAGTCCACGCTGATTTCCTCGTAAGCGGGCACGAAAGTGATGTCGTGCAGACGCTCCTCGTGGGCCTTGCCGTAGGGGTAGCTCTTGGTAGACTCCTCGTGGTTGTTGAAGGTCACGCACGGGCTGATGATGTCTAACACCGCCGTGCCGTTGTAGGTGATTGCGGCCTTGAGTAGCTCGCGTACCTGCTTGGCATCGCCCGCGAACGATCTCGCTACGAAGCCGCAGTCCAGCACCACCGCTTCAAGGCAAAGGTCGATTGGGGGAAGCTCGTTGGTGCCCGCATACTTGAGTTGCTGGCCCCTGTCCGCCGTAGCCGAGAACTGGCCCTTGGTGAGACCGTACACACCGTTGTTCTCGATGATGTAGACCATTGGCACGTTGCGGCGCAGTAGGTGCTTGTACTGACCCAGGCCAATCGAGCCGGTATCCCCGTCGCCGCTGACCGCAAGGGGCATCAGCGACCGGTTGGCAAGCGAGGCCCCGGTCACCACCGACGGCATGCGCCCGTGTAGAGCGTTGAAGCCGTGCGAGCGGTTGAGGAAGTACGCGGGCGACTTGCTGGAGCAGCCGATGCCGCTCATCTTGATCACTTCGTAGGGCTTCAGCGAAAGCTCGAAGGCCACGTTGATGATCTGGCTCGAAATCGAGTCGTGCCCGCAGCCCTGGCAAAGGGTAGAGGGCGCTCCCCTGTAGTCGCCCTTTTCCAGGCCGATCAGGTTGAGCTTTTCGTTGCGTTCCGGTCTGGCTGTAGCTACCATATTACTTCTGCTCCATTTCCAGGATGGCTTTGCGAACGAAGCTAGCGGTGAGCGGCAGGCCGTCGAGGTGTGCCACCGACCGGAAGTCCATCGACCGCTCCGGTATGTCGAGCCTCAACAGGGAGCGTAGTTGCGCTTCCTGGCTGAGTTCGACCACATAGATACGCTTGTGCTTGCTCACGAACTCGCGCAGAGTGTCCTCGAAAGGCAGGGCGCGCACCTGCAAGTAGCTCGTCTCGACACCCTGCTTGCGAAGCTGGTCTCGTGCCTCTTGAATGGCCGGGTCGGTGGAGCCATAGGCGATGATGCCTATCTCGGCACCTTCGCGGACATCTACGCGGGGCCTTGGCACGTACTGCCGGGCGGTCTCGTGCTTGCGCTCCAGCCGCTCCAGATTGCGCTGCCAGTCGTCGGGCCGCTCGCTATATACCGCCTTCTCCGTGTGTCCTGTACCGCGCGTGAAGTAGGCCGAAGCCGGGTGGCGGTTGCCAGGCAGCGTGCGGTACGGAATGGCGTCACCGTCCACGTCGGCGTAGCGCGCCCAACCCTCGATTTGGCCCAGTTGCTCTTCGCTGAGCACCTTGCCCCGGTCCATCGGCTGGTCCGGGTACTGGAATGGCTCGGTCATCCAGACGTTCATGCCAAGGTCGAGATCGCTGAGTACGAACACCGGGGTTTGCAGCCGCTCAGCCAGGTCGAAGGCGCGCCAGCCGAACTCGAAGCAGTCCGCCACGGAACCTGGCAGCAGTATTACGTGGCGGGTGTCGCCGTGCCCAAGGAAGTAAGTCGGTAGAAGGTCGGCCTGTGACGTGCGGGTTGGTAGGCCCGTGCTGGGACCGACGCGCTGGATGTCCCAGATCACGCCGGGGATTTCCGCAAAGTATCCCAAGCCCGCGAACTCAGTCATGAGAGAGATGCCGGGGCCGGAGGTGGAGGTCATGGCTCTTGCGCCCGCCCAACCCGCGCCGAACACCATGCCGATGGCGGCAAGCTCGTCCTCGGCCTGGACAATGGCATAGGTCTGGCTGCCATCTTCCGCCGGTGGGCGTAGCCGTCCAATGTATGCGGACAGCGCATCCACCAGGCTGGTGGAAGGGGTAATGGGGTACCACGAGACCACCGTCACGCCACCGAATATCGCCCCCAAACCACCCGCCGTGTTGCCGTCGATCATGATGAGACCGTGGTTGCCGTCCATGCGTTCCATGCGATAGGGGTCGCGCTTGGGCAGGTTGTCGGCCGCCCACTGGAGCGTGAGGCGGACCACGTTCATGTTCATCTCGACCGCTTTGGCCTTGCCCTTGAAGTGGTGGTTCAGACCTTCCTCAAGCTCGCTCAGGTCGATGCCCAGCAGGTGAGACAGGCCGCCGACGTACACCATATTGGCTACATGGTCGCGCAGCTTGGGGTCGATGGTAGCCTGCTTCATCAGCTCCTTCACCGGAAGCGGATAGCTCACCACGTCTTCGCGGGGGTTAAGGAACTTGAGGTCTTCGTTGTGCAACACAATGCCGCCGGGCGGGAGGGCCGAATAGTCCTCTTGCGCGGTGGCAGGGTTGAACGCCACAAGTACCTCGGCGCTTTCGCGGCGGGCGGTGTAGCCGTCCTTGCTCAGGCGGATGGTGTACCACGTGGGCAAGCCCGAGATGTTGGACGGGAACAGGTTCTTGGCGCTCACCGGCACGCCCATCTTGAAGGCGGCGCGGGCCAACAGGCCGTTAGCGGTCTGGCTACCGGAGCCGTTCACCGTGGCGACAACTATCGAGAAGTCGTTTACAATCTCGTCCGGCTGTTTGTTTGCCTGCGTAGCAGGCTGCTCTAGCACGTCCAGCGTGCCCATAAAATCATCTCCCTCCGTTGCGATTCGCTCAAATCTCCGACTGCTCTGACTACCCCGGAGTGATTTCGTCCCTGGGGTCAATCAACTCCTCGCCAATCTCGGTGTCGCCGTCTTCGTTACCCTGGGCGTTCTGGTTGTGCCTGCCAACCAGGTCGGCGGGACCGGCCATGGGTGGTACAATCGGCACGACCTCGGTATCCACCGCCCCAAGATGCATGCCCCCGCCCCTGGGTCCGTCTGCTTCGGGATTGCGGTACTCGCCTACGTGTGTGACCATCTCCTGGTCGAGTTCTTCCCTGACGTACTCGGCTTGCACCTCAGGGGACTGGGGTGTCCCCTCATCGCGTTCGGCGGTCATCGTGTTCTCCTATGTGCGGGAGTTATGCACCCTGCATTTTTCGGGGGCCGTGAAATGAGGCTTAATACTATTAGTATAGCACAACGCACCAGTCGTGCCAAAGCGAAAGGAGGGGCGGGTGCCTCATGGGCCGCACCCGCCCCTCCCTTCACTGCTTGCTTCTAAATATCTTCCAGGTCGATTTGCGCCCGCTGCAACTTGCCCGAGAAGTCTATGTACAGAGTCTTCCACTCGGTAAAGACGTCCAGGCCCGCCTGACCGGCTTCACGGTGCCCGTTGCCGGTGCCGCGCGTGCCGCCGAACGGAAGCTGTATCTCCGCGCCGATAGTGCCCGCGTTGACATAAATAATGCCCGTGGTAATGTCGCGCATGGCGCGGAAGGCATTATTCACGTCGCGTGTGTAGATGGAGGACGAGAGGCCGTACTTGGTGTTGTTGTTCACCTCGATGGCTTCTTCAAGGCTGTCCACGGGGATGAGCGCCGTCACAGGGCCGAATATCTCCTCCTGCGCGAGCATGTCGTCCCACTTGACGTTCGTGAAGAGGGTAGGCTTGTAGAAGTTACCCTTCGACAGGTCGCCGTCGGTGGCGATTTCGCCGCCCGTGAGCATCTCGCTGCCACTTTCGCGGCCATCGGTCACCAACTTGTGAATGCGCTCTAGCTGGCTCTTGTTGACCACCGGGCCAATGTCAGTGTTCGCTTCAAGGCCGTTGCCCAGGCGAAACCGCTCGATGCGCTCCACGAGTCGGTCCTGCAAGTCGCTAATCGCGGAGCGATGCACGATAACGCGAGAGGCGGCGGTGCAACGCTGGCCCGTGGTACCGAACGCGCTCCACAGGATGCCTTCGACGGCGAGGTCGAGGTCCGCGTCGTCCATGACGATGATGGCGTTCTTGCCGCCCATCTCCAACGAGACCCGCTTGAGCGTCTGGGCCGCGCGCATCGACACCTGCTGCCCCGCGGCTGTGGAGCCTGTGAACGAGATTAGCTTGACGCCGGGGTGGTCGATGATGGCCTCACCGACGCTGCCACCCGGACCAAGCACCACGTTGACTACACCTTCCGGCAGACCGGCCTCTTCCAGGATCTTTACCAGTTCTATCGCGAGAAGGGGAGTGTCGGACGCGGGCTTGAATACCACCGTGTTGCCCGCGATGACCGCAGGCATCAGCTTCCAGGAGGGAATGGCGATAGGGAAGTTCCAGGGCGTAATGGCACCCACCACCCCAATCGGGTCGCGCACGGCCATAGCGAACTTGTTTGGTAGCTCGGAAGGTGCGACCTCACCCAGCAGTCTGCGCCCTTCGCCCGCCATGTAGAAGGTCATGTCGATGGCCTCCTGCACGTCACCGCGAGCTTCGTTGAGGACCTTGCCCATCTCCTGCGTCATGAGGCGGGCAAGGTCTTCCTTGCGCTCCACGAGCATTTGAGCGCACTTGAAGAGGATTTCCCCTCTACGAGGTGCGGGGACTAGCCTCCACGACTTGAACGCCTTCTCCGCCGCCTCCACGGCCTTGTTCACGTCGTCAGGGGCCGAGACGGTGAGCACGCCGAGCAATTCCCCGGTCGCCGGATTGCGGCTGTCGAAGGTGCGCCCCGCGGTGCCCTCTACCCACTTGCCGCCTATGTAGTTCTTCACCAGGTCTCGCGCGAACGAGGGCTTCTCGTTGCCGTCGTGAGACTTCTCCTCGTATTCAGCCCTACGGACCTCAGGGTCGCCCGGCGTCGAGCCAGGATTAGCCACTGCTTTGTCCATGCTAATCTCCTTTCTCGCCATTGAGTCATGAAGTAGTTGTGCCTTCCTCCGCGTACCGGAAGCGAGGCACCAGGGCAAGTGTAGCACAGGCGCGTAAGGGGGTCAAGGAAGTTGAGCGTCCGCAATGAGGCGGCCGATAGCATCAAAGTAAGATTTGCTAACCCCATGCGCTGTGGGGTGCTGCATCATGACGAACAAGGTGAAAGGACCGCGCGCGGTCCATACCTTGTCAAGGGCGGACTGCACAAACTCGGCTCCGGCAATTTGCCGCCACCAGTGCCGGTACCCGGTGCCATAAAAGACGACCGCCCGCGGCCGGTGCTCCTCTATCGTAGCCCGTAGGTGTGCAATCCTTCCGGGAGCTACATGGCTCGTATAGGTCTTGCGGTCACGTAGATACTTTAGGTCAGGGTACTTCTCCGCCATATCCGGATAGAATTTCCAATGACCAAGCCCCGGTGACGGAAGTGGCAGCAACTCAAGTATGCAGTCCAACCCACCTTCACGTCCGAGCCGGTCTCTCTGGTAGTCTCGTAAGTCTTCAATGCCGGCGGGCAGACCCTCTGCACTGAGAGCAATGCGAATCAGCTTGGACCAAGTCTGTTGCATGGGGTAGGGCGGGCGGAACCAACGTGAACCCGCGCCGACACCTTGCGGCCCCAGGTCTTCCAACTCCTTGCCTCCCCGCTCGTGCCAGCCTTGAATCCTGCTGACGACTTCCTCTAGCGAGCCGCCTCCACCAAACTCCATGCCAATAAACCAGTACCTCGCGTTGTAGCTGCCGTGACCATAGAAGCGCGCTATATACGCTTCGAGCACATCAGGATCAAGGTCTAAGTCAGTCATGCTACCCTCACCCTCAAAGCCTACTGTTCATGATCCTTATAACGACCGAACAAATTATAGCACCTGCCGGCTAAGACCTATCTACGCGCCCAGCGCACGTCAGACTTTGCGGCTTGTGTCACCTGGCATAGAAACTGCTTCTTAACCCCTTGTAACCAAAAGATATGCATGGCTATGCGCTCCACAGCGCCAGCGCGCAAGGGGCGCGGAGGGTAGCCATAGCGGCAAGGAGGCCAAAATTGGCAGAGGACAAGAAGAAAGATATCGTGACAAAGTACCTGGCCGACATGGTGGCTGTGGTCGGTCACGTGTACCAGGCAATCGACAAGCAGGTCAAAGAGACACAGGACGAGCAGGACATAAACCCGCTGCTCGTGCGTTTGCGGGACGGGCTTGAAGCACAGACCGAAAGCCTGCGCGACCGCCTGGAAGCGTTAGGTGGGAAGGGCACCAGCCCCATCAAGGAGCTTGGCGCGTCGGTATTGGGCGTGGCAGCCGGTATCATCGACAAGCTGCGCGCCGAGGAAGTATCGAAGATGCTCCGCGACAACTATACCGCGCTGGGCCTCGTGAACATCAGCTACACGATGCTGATTACCACTTCCCTGGCGTGCGGCGACCGCGAAACTGCCGAGCTTTGCTCGCGTAACCTCAAGGAGACCGCCGGGTACGAGATGGAAATCGGCAAGACGATCTCTTACGCGGTGGTCCGCGATCTCAGCGACCTGGCTGACCTCGACCCCAACGCCATCGAAGAAGGCCAGCAGATGTACTCCGATGCCTGGACCAGCAACCAGGGCAACGGCGGCAACGGCAACGGTGCAGGTGGTGGTAAGTCGAAGAGCGGTGCCAAGTCTGGCGCAGGAAGCGGCTCGAAGTAGCCCGCCGGAACGGGTCTGAGGCATTAAAACATAAAGGGGGAGTGGCATCAGCCACTCCCCCTTTATTTCAGCTGTCCGCCCCAGTCGCAGAAACTTAAGCAGAAAGAGCTTTCCGTGTGGAAAGCTCTTTCTTCATGACCTTATCCAACTGAAGAGTGGTGAGTGTCGTAAATGAACTTGCGAGTTCTTATGCAAGCCCTGTGGGTAAGACAGTGTGCTTGCATTTGTTGGTATTACCAACAGGTGCAGGTGTCATCGGTTCCAAACGAGGGGCCTTTGCGGGGCCATCTCTCTACTTGCGTAGTGGAGCGATGAGTTGACCTGGGATCGGGTGGAAAGATGGGCGAACCCACTTTGTCACCAACGAACTCCCTAGAAAGGAGGTGATCCAGCCGCAGCTTCCGCTACGGCTACCTTGTTACGACTTCGTCCCAGTCACCAGCCCCACCCTCGGCCGCTGCCCCCTTACTTACGTAAGGTTAGCTCACGGACTTCAGGTGTTGCCAGCTCCCATGACGTGACGGGCGGTGTGTACAAGACCCGGGAACATATTCACCGCGCTATGCTGACACGCGGTTACTAGCAACTCCGACTTCATGCACTCGGGTTGCAGAGTGCAATCTGAACTGAGGACAGCTTTGGAGATCTGCTCCACCTCGCGGTGTGGCATCTCACTGTACTGCCCATTGTAGCGTGTGTGTAGCCCTGGACGTAAGAGCCATGCTGACTTGACGTCATCCCCACCTTCCTCCGGTTTGTCTCCGGCAGTCTATCTAGATATGCAACTAGATACAGGGGTTGCGCTCGTTGCGGGACTTAACCCAACATCTCACGACACGAGCTGACGACAGCCATGCAGCATCTGTGCAACCGTCCCGAAGGAGGCACCCCTTTCAGAG
>DASVRN010000315.1:0-11793 GCA_036388595.1 Chloroflexia bacterium | reverse complement strand
ATCTTGGAGAAGGTGGTGTTCACCTGGCCGCCAAGGAAGGTGAGGATCAAGATCACCACGATGGCGATCAGTACGAGGATCAGGGCGTACTCTACCAGGCCCTGGCCCTTCTTCTTCATCTGCTCGATCTTTGCGCGCATTGGTTTGTGTCTCCTTATGAACTACCCGATAATTGCTTGGAATAATTGTGTCCGACACTAAATTACTTGGAACGGACTTCTCCATCATAGTAGGGGAATTATCCGTTCACACATATGGCCCGCTAGTCCTATTTACGCGCTCCACGGGTAAGTACATAGTCCTACTGCGCCGGATAGTACTTGTAGTAGCAGGAAGACAGTTCACCGTAGCGCCCATGCAGGCCCCTGCGTCTCTGCGGTGCAGTCCGCGAGACCGTGAATAACCGAATCTTCTACCAACGGCGAGGTGTATACTTCGGGCTGATGTCATGTGGCTTTCAGGAAAGGAGATATTGATGCGTCGAAAAGCAATCCTGGGTGCGGCGTGGGTGGCTATGTCCGCCTTGATAATGCTCGTGCTGCTCAACCACGGCGCGGGGGTCGCGGCAGCATGGCAGGACGATGATGTCAAGTCCGCCCCCAACCGGCAGACCGCCGAGAGCAAGAGCGACAAGGCCGCCGGTCCGGTGCCGGGTGCGCCCGAAGCGTGTGGGATTAGCTACGGTGGCTGGGGCAACCTGCCCGACCTGCCCGCCGCACGCAACCAGGCGATGTCGGCGGCCATAAACGACAAGTTTTACGTGCTTGGTGGCTACAACACCAACGGTAGCGAAGCCGCCAACCTGTACAGGCTCAACACTTCCTCTCCTGCGTCAGGCTGGAACACGCTCGCTTCCATGCCCACACGGGCCTACGGCACCCAGGCGGTAGCCATAAGCCACAACATCTACGTGCCGGGCGGCTACGGCACGGACGGCCCGCTCGACACCATGCAGATCTACGAGGCAGGAGATAACACATGGTCGCAGGGCGCGGCCCTCCCCACGGCGCGTGGCGGCATAGCGGCGGCGGCCTACAACGGCAAAGTGTACCTGTTCGGCGGCGCGGGGGCGAACAACGAGCCGGTGAGCAGGGTCTACGTCTACGACCCTGCTACGGACAGCTACGCGCAGAAGGGCGACATGCCCGGCCCCGCTTACAACGCTTCAGCCGTGGTGCACAACGACCGGATATACGTCATCGGCGGTTCCGGCTATTATTATGCTAACTTCGTATATAACCCCGACCTCGACCAATGGCTGGGCATCGCCCCAAGCCCCAGGGACCAGCTAGACCGCAACGGCGCGCTCAGCTTCGGCGGCGAGATATGGGTGTTCGGCGGCTCCTACGGTGGCACCGTGCCTCCCGAACAGGCGGTGCAGATATACACCCCCTATACCAATAGCTGGCGGTACGGCCCCGCATTCAACACCGCACGCCTCAACACCTCGGCGGTCGCCTTGATAGGCAACTCGGCTTACGTGGCGGGTGGCCTGACCGGCGGCAACGCGTCCGCAAAGGTCGAGTCTATTGCCTTCAGCGGCACGCCCTGCCAGCCCTCCTGCACTATCTCCTACCCCGATGTGCCACCGGGCAGCACCTTCTACCCTTACGTGCGCTGCCTGTCGTGCAAAGGCATACTTGGCGGCTACGGCAGCGGCAACTATGGCCCCGGCGATCTCATCAAGCGCGGGCAGCTATCGAAGGTAGTCTCGAACGCCGCCGGGTACAGCGAAGACCCCGGCGCGCAGAAGTTCCAGGACGTGGCACCGGGCAGCACCTTCTACGCCTTTATCAACAGGCTCGCGGCCAGGAACATCATCGCGGGCTACAACTGCGGAGGACTGGGCGAGCCATGCGGACCGGGCAACCTAAAGTACTTCCGCCCCAACGCCACCGCCTCACGCGGCCAGATAGCCAAGATCATCATGCAGGCCAGCCCGTTAGGCACCCTGCCCTCCGACCCAGCGTCGGCGGACCAGTCCCAGCAGGAACCACAGGCGCGCCCCACGCCTCCACCGCCATACTTCGCAGACGTGCAGCCTACCAGCCCCTTCTACGAAGGCGTGCAGAAGCTGGCGCGCTACAACGTGGTCGAGGGCTACCCTTGCAGCGGTACGAGCGAGCCTTGCACGAACGGGGCAGGTACGCTCTACTTCCGCCCCGGCAACAACGCCACCAGGGGGCAGGTCGCCAAGATAGTTTCCACCGCCTTCTACCCGGCCTGCGACGCACCGTAGAACTTCCGGGGCGTAAACACCTTAAACAAAAACACCTCCCGAAGTGGGAGGTGTTTTTGTTGGCTGCTCTTTACTTCTTGCGCTGCCGCGTCTTAATGTCTACGGGCGGGAGTGGGGTCTTACCGTCGCCATTGGCTGATGGCGGGGTTTTGCCTGCCTTGCGCTTGGTGCCGTTACCGTCTGCTTCGGACGGTGTGACTGTGGCGTTCAGCACGTCGGTCATCGCCTTGCCCTGGCCGCGGCCCTTATGGCTTGGCGCTACCCCGTCGCCGTCCTCGGTGACCACCAGGCCGTCCGACTCGTCGCCGTCCAGCCCATCGTACACCTGGTCCTCGGTAAGCACCTCAAGATCGTCGTCGCCCAGCAGCTTGCCGCTCTTGTCAGTGCGCGGGATGCGAGCGATAGAGGCTACCTCATCCTTGCCCTTCATGTTCATGATGGTCACACCCTGCGCGCTTCGACCGTAGTGCGGGATGCTATCAGCGAACATGCGTATCACCTGGCCGTGCGTAGAGATCACCACCAGGTCGTCGTCAGGGAAGACCATGCGGGCAATCGCCACTTCGCCGCTCTTCTCAGTGAGGATCATCGAGCGAACGCCGCCGCCCGCCCTGTGGTGACGCGGGAAGCCTTTCACCAGCGTGCGCTTGCCCATACCCTTCTTCGATACGATGAGCAGCGAAGCCTTGGAGTCGGGACGCACCACGTCCATGCCTACCACTTCGTCGCCCTTGCCGATGCGAATCGCGGACACACCGGCAGCTACCCTACCCATCGGGCGCACTTCAGTCTCGGAGAAGCGGACCGCCTGGCCCTTGCGCGTGGCTACCAGCACGTCGCTGTTGCCGTGTGAGAGCCGTGCCGCCGCGAGCGAGTCGCCCGGCTCCAGGTTGAGCGCGATGATGCCAGTGGAGCGCACCGCGCTATAGTCGGTCAGCGGTGTCTTCTTGATCTTGCCCTGCCTGGTGGCGAGCACCAGATAAGCGCCATCCGCCTTGAAGTCGCGCACCGCGATGAGGCCGGTTACCTGCTCCCCCGGCTCCAGCGACACCAGGTTGACCAGCGGGAGGCCCTTGGCCTGCCTGCTGGTATCCGGCACCTCGTGGGCCTTTAGCTGGTAGACCTTGCCCTTGTCCGTGAGGAACAGCAGGCTGTCCAGCGTGTTGCAGGTAATCATGTGCTGCACCGCGTCCATCTCGCGGGTCACCATGCCGATGATGCCCTTGCCGCCCCTGTGCTGGCGCTTGTAGGTGTCGTGCGGCAGGCGCTTGACGTAGCCTCTGTCGGTGATGGTCACCAGCACCTGAAGGTCCGGGATCAGGTCTTCCTCGCTGAACTCGGTGGAGGTAGACTGGCCGATGCGGGTGCGCCGTGCGTCGCCGTACTTCTCCTTCAGTTCCGCCAGGTCCTGCTTGATGAGACCGTATCTCTTCTGCGGGTTAGCCAGCAGGTCTTCGAGATAGCCGATCTCCTTGATAACCGCTATGTACTCATTCTCTATCTTGGCGCGCTCCAGGGCCGCCAGGCGGGCGAGGCGCATGTCGAGGATGGCCTGGGCCTGTACGTCGGAGAACTTGAAGGTGCTCCTCAGGTTGGTCTTGGCGCTGTCGGGCGTGCGGCTCCCGCGAATCGTGCTGATAATCTGGTCCAGGTTGTCCAGGGCGATCTTGAGACCTTCCAGTATGTGAGCGCGCTCCTGTGCCTTCCGCAGCTCGTACTGGGTGCGGCGGGTAATTACCTCTTGCCGCCACTCGATGTGGTGCTGCAACGCCTTCTTCAGCGTGAGCACACGAGGCTCGTTGCCGTTCACCAGGGCCAGCATGTTCACGCCGAACGTGCTTTGCATCGCGGTGTGCTTGAACAGCAGGTTGAGCACCTTCTTCGGCTGCGCGTCTCGCTTAAGCTCAATCACCAGGCGCATACCGTTGCGGTCCGACTCGTCGCGCACGATACCGGCACCCGGCAGCTTGTCGTCCGATATAAGCTCGGCAATCTTCTCGGTCAGGTTGGCCTTGTTCACCTGGAACGGCAGCTCGGTCACGATAACGCTGTAGCGCCCTGCCCTGCTCTCTTCGATGTAAGCCTTGGCACGCATGACCACCCGGCCCTTGCCCGTGGCGTAGGCGTCGCGGATGCCCTCGTTGCCGACGATAATGCCGCCCGTGGGGAAGTCGGGGCCAGGCACGAGCTGCATCAGCTCTTCGACCGTGGCGTCGGGGTTATCGATGAGGAACGTCTCGGCGTCACAAAGCTCCGCGAGGTTATGGGGCGGGATGTTGGTCGCCATACCCACCGCGATACCGGCAGCGCCGTTGAGCAGCATGTTCGGTATGCGCGCCGGGAGGACGGTCGGCTCCATCGCCTTTTCGTCGTAGTTGGGGACGAAAGCCACCGTCTCTTTGTCGATGTCCGCCAGCAACTCCTCGGCTATCTGGCGCATGCGGACCTCGGTGTAGCGCATGGCAGCCGCCGGGTCGCCGTCCACCGAGCCGAAGTTACCCTGGCCGTCCACGAGGGGATAGCGGAGGGAGAAGTCCTGCGCCATACGCACCAGGGCGTCGTACACAGAGGCGTCACCGTGCGGGTGGTATTCCTTCAGCACCTCACCCACTATACCGGCGCTCTTGCGGTATGGCACGTTGTGCCGCAGCCCCATCTGGTTCATCGCGTACATCACGCGCCGCTGCACCGGCTTGAGACCGTCCCGGACGTCAGGGAGGGCGCGGGACACGATCACGCTCATCGCGTAATCGAGGTACGCCGACCGCATCTCCGTATCCAGGTTGACCGTTCTAATCATGCCTATTTCCATGCGTGCAAAGCCTCCAAAACTCGAAACTCAAGTCTTCTACACATATTCTAAAGCAGACTCTCACCTACTTATATAATGTACTTCAGCCTTTATTATACCCGATTTCGGGTGGAACTGCCAGGTTTTACACATGAAAACAGCAAATATGTTCTAAGTTACACATGCCATAAGAGTGGCGCATGTTAAGGAGGAAATCAAGCTAGGAGAGCAGCACCCATAGCCCCCCTTTGTCATTCTGAGCGCAGCGAAGAATCTCGTCCCTCATCCCGATGTCTCCACTTTCCTAGGGTAGTGTGTGGCTGTAGGAAAACGGCTGTTGCGGTGCTGGAGGACGAGATTCTTCGCTGCGCTCAGAATGACAAAGGGGGCTTTGGTCGCTCCTATTCAGCAGCTTCTAGCTATACCCTAAACACCCATGCGTTCGAGCAGGCGCTGTACGAACCATATGAATAGCGGCAAGAGGAAGGCCGCGCCTACCCCGCTTATAGTCTGCGTCTGCCAGGGCCAGGTGCGCAGTTTGTCTATCACGCCTTGCTCGGCCACCAGGCCATCCAGGGTGTCCTTGAGCGCGTCACGGTCCTGCATGTCGCCGCTGTCTACCCGCCTGTGTAGCTCGGCTATGGTGGCTTCAACACGCCGGGCGACCTCATCCTTGAGGCGCTCCTTTTCCTTCTGAAGCCGGACGTGCGCGCCCAGCAGCGGCCAGATGAAAGTTAGCGCGATCATCACGCCGTAGAAGGCCGTCTCGAAAATACCTACACCGGCTCCAGCCGCCGCGGCGTCGGTACCAACCTGGGACCACAAGTAGGTTGGTATTAGCACGCCAATAGCCGTGCGTGCCGCCAGCCGGGACAAAGAATACATAGGGCCTGCTTGAAAAAGATTGATGCGCGTGTGATGCGTGTAGATGGTGTTGACCATGCGCAGTTGATGTATCGTGTGGTAGACCGACACACCCACCAACGTGTACGATACAAGAAAGGTGCTGATCACCACCACGGCCCGCGTTGGAGACAGAGGCCCACCGAGGATGCCGGGGTCTGTGGCGCCAAAGGTGGCAAGCGAAATAATGGCGTACAGCATGCCGATACCGGAGGCAACCAGGGTCGGACGGCGCGGCATGGTGGTGAACTGATAGGCGAGCCGTGCATATTCGGCATCACCAACCGTCATGACCGGGCGGAACCGCTTGAGCGCGTCGGCTGCCGAATTATCGAGGTAGTGCAACAACGCCAGGACGTATATGCCGGTGGTGGCCGATAAGATACGAAGAAGCAAATAGTTCTCCGCATCCAAGAACCCGTCGGCCCACGCGACGGACACGACCACGCCGGTCAGGACGAGGCTCACCACCAGGTAGAAGGCCCAGGCGGGCACAGGCAGCCGCCGCACCCGGTCGGTTAGTTGATCGACCCAGCTGGGTGGATAGGGCAGAGTAGCTGCCGCCACTACTTGCGCCCGCGCCTCGAGTGGCGATCCCCCTTCATTGTCCGCGATCACTGGGTGGCCGGAGGTCGCTGTAATGTGGGCGGTGTTGCCAGGGGCTGCTACGCCAATCTCTGCTTCGGCCATAGACATGACTCCTCAAACTTCGAGAGCACGAATAATAAAGGGACCACACAAGAATTCGATAGACATTATGCGTTCTCAGGGCGTGCTTATACGCCCATGCGCTCAAGCAGGCGCTGTACGAACCAGATGAACAGCGGCAAGAGGAAGGCCGCCCCTACCCCGCTGATCGTCTGCGTCTGCCAGGGCCAGGTGCGCAGCTTGTCTATCACGCTTTGTGAGGACACCAGACCTTCCAGCGTATCCCTCAGCGCATCTCTGCCCTGGTAGTCGCCGCTATCCACCCGGCTCTGTAGCTCGATGATGGTGGCTTCTACGCGCCGGGCGAGTTGGTCTTTGAGGCGCTCTTTTTCCTTGTCAAGCAAGCTGTGAGCGCCCAGCAAAGGCCAAATAAACGTGAGCAGGATGACAGTGCCGAAGAAACCCGTCTCGATCAGGGCCGGGGCATAATCGGCCTCCTCCGACGAGCTAATGAGCTGGAACCACAGGAAGGTTGGTATACTTATTCCGATAGAGGTACGAGCCGCTAGCCGGGATAAAGCGTACATCGGGCCGCGTTGAAATAGGTTGATGCGCGTGTGATGCGTGTAGATCTCGTTCACTATTCGCAGTTGATGTATCGTGTGGTAGATAAGCAATCCTACCACTGTGTAGGACGCGTAAAAGTAGATAAGCTGAACCGCATCAAATAAGGAGGCTATCTCGAAGGCCTCGCTTGGATCTGATGCACCGAAGGTCAGAAGTCCAAAAGTGGCATAGATTACGCCTATAGCGGTTGCGATGAGCGCCGGACGACGCGGCATGGTGGTGAACCGGTAGCAGAGCCTTTCGTACTCGGCGTCATCAACCGTCATCACCGCACGAAATCGCTTGAGCGCGGCCGCTGCCCAGTCGTCAAGGTAGTGCACCAGCGCGAAGACGTACACGGCGGACGCGGAAGACAATACTATTTCGGGAGAGAGCGCATCCAGGGGTAGGAGTATGACAGCCGAGAGGATAATGACGGCCAGGTAAAAGACCCACCCCGGCACAGGCAGCGTGCGCACCCACGCGGTCACGCTGTCTACCCAGCTAGGCGCATATGGCAACGGGGCGGCACCTACTGCCTGCGTCTGCGCACCACTGGCGGCCTCAATCTCAGCGGAAGTTCCTGGAGGGTCGCCCGACGTGCCGGATACTCCAGCGCCAACTCGTACTTCAGCCATTACCGTACCTCCCAGGAGAGCCACATATATCTTATGCAGTTTTCCTCAGTGCGAAAGACCAGGATGCATCTCAGATGGAATGCGAACAGGCGCGAGCAGGTTAAGCCTCGTCCCCTGCTCCGTGTTGACAAGGATAGCACAGGCCCCGGCGTAGTTCAATACTCAATCCGGCTGAGTTCAAAATAGGACGCATTTTCCCTCGCATTTGACTTAACCTCTCGGGCCACGGCTAAGCGAAGGCTGCATGCCCCTTCCTACAAGTTGTGGTATATTGCGAGTAACGTAGACCACATGGATGGGACGATGCAGCAAGTCACGACCTTTGGACGCTGGCTCAAGGCGCAACGACAGGCGATGGACCTTACCCAGGAGCGTTTCGCAGACCGGGTAGGCTGCACCATGTCCGCGATAGAGAAGATCGAGCGAGGCGTGCGCCGCCCCTCACAGCAGGTGGCCGAGCGTATGGCCGAGGTGCTTTCCATCGCGCCCGAAGAGCGGCAGGCGTTCATGGCGTGGGCGAGAGGGCTACAGGCCCAGTACGAGCCGGTCCTACCCAGGTCTATAGCCGCGGGCGCTCCCCAGCAGGCCGCCACACCCGTCGTCACAAACCTCCCCGCGCCGGTCACCCCGTTCGTCGGGCGTGAAGCCGAGGTCGCCAGGGTGCGCAGCATGCTGTGGCGCACCGGCGTGCGGCTCGTGACCCTCACGGGGCCTCCGGGCATAGGCAAGACCCGGCTGGGCCTGGCGGTCGCGGCTTCCCTCCACCAGGACCACGAGCACGGCGCGCACTTCGTACCCCTCGACTCGTTGCGAGACCCCGCGCGTGTGGCCGCCACAATCGCGCAGACCCTCAACATAGAAGAGACCCCCGGCGTAACAGTAGAAGCCGCCCTGCACGCCTACCTGCGGGACAAGCGGCTGCTCCTGCTGCTGGACAACTTCGAGCAGGTAACAGAGGCGGCCCCGGCGGTAGCCGAGATGCTGGCCGCGGCCCCTGGCGTGAAGGTGCTGGTCACCAGCCGGACCCCGGTGCACCTGTACGGGGAGCACGAGTTCCCGGTGCCCCCGCTCCCCCTGCCCGACCTCGAGAGCACCGACCCCGCGGCACTGGCACAGAACCCAGCAGTAACCCTCTTCGTGCAGCGCGCCCAGGCAGTGAAGGCCGATTTCGAGCTGGACGCCGTAAATGCGCCCTTTGTGGCAGAGATTTGCGTGCGCCTCGACGGGCTGCCCCTCGCCATCGAGCTAGCAGCTGCCAGGAGCAAGTTGTTCGCCCCGCGTCTGATGCTGGACCGGCTGGCGAACCGCCTCGACTTGCTCAAAGGTGGTCCCGTGGACAGGACAGCCCGCCAGCAGACCCTGGAAGGCGCTATCCAGTGGAGCTACGACCTGCTGGATGAGCGAGCGCAGGCCCTGTTCCGCAGCCTGGGCGTGTTCGTCGGGGGTTTCAGCGTTGAGGCGGTAGAAGCGGTCCGGGGGGAGACGAGCGAGCAACCTGGCATACCAGGGGAGCTTGAGCGTCTTGCCGACAAGAGCCTCTTGCGCCACAGCAGGGCCGGGGACGAGCCGCGATTCAGCATGCTGGAGACGTTGCGCGAGTATGCGATGAAGCGTCTGGTGGAGAGCGGTGAGGCCGCAGAGGTCCAACAGCGGCACGCCAACTACTACCTCGCCCTCGCCGAGCAAGCGGAAACAGAGTTAAGAGGGCCGCAGCAGCTTGCCTGGGTAGAGAAGTTGGAGCAGGAGCACCCGAACCTGCGGGCCGCGCTGGAGTGGAGCCTGACGGCGCAGGGGAGTATTGAGATGGGCCTGCGCATGGCGGCCGCGCTCCATATCTTCTGGTGGACTCGCAACTACCTCAGCGAGGCGAGCGATTGGCTGGCAAGGGTCCTATCGAAACAAGAGGAGGGTCCGACGCTGGTGCGTACCAAGGCCCTCAATGCCGCAGGTACGATTGCGCTTTTTAGGGGCGATTACTCGCAGGCGCGCGGTTTTTACCAGCAGTGCCTGGATGGCCGCCGCGAGCTACTGGGCCGGGGCGTAGGCGACATGCGCGGTGTAGCGGGCGCGCTGGGCAACCTGGGGCTGGTAGCCTGGAACCTGGAGGACTACGAACAAGCGTATGCCCTCAACAAGGAGAGCCTGGAGATACTGCGGGAGCTTGGTGACAAGCACGGGATGGCACGCTCGCTCACGGGGCTGGGCGCGATAGCCTACAGCCAGGGCAACCACGCCGAGGCCAAAGCCGCTTATACCGAGGCGCTGCAACTGTTCGAGGAGTTCGGCGACCGGCAGAGTGTCGCCATGATGCAGAACAACCTGGGCGAGATAGCGTTGGCCCAGTCCGACTTGAATGAAGCCACCGCTTACTTCCAGGACGGCATGGTGTTGCTGAAGGAGATAGGCAACAAGGCGGGCGTTGCGGGGTGCCTGGATGGGCTGGCGCAGGTAGCGGCGGCGGCTGACAGGCCCGAACAGGCCGCGCGTCTCTTCGGTGCGGCAGATGCCATCAACAGGGCCACGGGAGAGGCTGTGCCCGTGGCTAACCGCGCGGAGTACACCCAGACCGTGGCGGGCGTGCGGGATAGCCTGGGAGAGAGGGCATTCCAGGCGTCCTGGGAGATGGGGCAGGAGATGTCGCTAGAGGAAGCTGTTGCCTACGCGCTGAGAGAGGCCGCCCCGTCGCGGTAGCAGTGACCAGGCTGAGAGCATTCTTGAAAATTTCCGTAGGGGCAGGCCCCCGTGCCTGCCCTTGTTGGAGATTTGCAACATTGTTCGCCTACTACCAAGGGCAGGCACGGGGGCCTGCCCCTACAATATCTACCATCATCTAGCGCCAAAGTTGTGAACAAATTTCGAGGTTCCATAACCGGCGAGGAGCGTAAGCGATGCGGAAGCGGATACTGGGAGCGTTTCTGATACCGTTGCTGATTGGGGTGGCCCTTGCCGCGTGCGACGACCAGCCGCCGCCACCCACCCCTACGCCCGTGCCCTCACCTACCCCCACGGTGCCAACCTCTACGCCCGTGCCCACCGACACGCCGGTGCCCACTCCTACGCCCGTGACCGCCGACTTCGTATGGAGGATTACCGGCAACCCTAACCCCCTGGACAACCCCTCCGGCATCGATGTGGACCAGGAAGGCAACCTGTACGTGGTGGACGCGGCCAACTACCGGGTCCAGAAGTTCGACGCGAATGGCGACTTCATTACCATGTGGGGCCAGCAAGGCATCGAGGATGGGCAGTTTAGGTTCACGTCCGAGCACCCTATGGGCCAACTGGTGCTGGGCGGCGTGGCGGTAGACGCGGAAAATAACGTCAATGTGACCGACCTCAACAACGCTCGCGTGCAGAAGTTCGATCCCACCGGCCAGTTCCTCGGCAAATGGGGCGAGTTTGGCCGCGTTGGAGGCAAGCTAAATCTCCCCTACGGTATCGCTATCGATAGCGCGGGGAATATCTACGTCAGCGACTTCCAGAACAACTGGGGGATGAAATTTGACAATAGCGGCACCTGGATTACCGACCTGGAGCCGTTCGGCATCCCCGGCTTTATGGCGGTGGACGCCCAGGACAATATCTACGTCACCGACTTCGAGGCCCACGCGGTAAGGAAGTTCGACAGCACGGGCAAGCTGGTGCTCGAATGGGGCAAGCCGGGTGAGGGCGACGGCGAGTTTGCCAACCCGCTCGGCATAGCGGTGGACGCGCGAGGCAACGTGTACGTAGGTGAGGCAGGCAACCCCCGCATCCAGAAGTTCGACTCCAACGGCCGCTTCCTCTCGAAGTTCGGTAGCAGAGGCACGGGTAACGGCAGATTCGCCTCAATTGACGACCTCGCCATAGACGCGCAAGGCAACCTCTACGTCAGCGACTCAGGGGGAGACAACATCCAGAAGTTCCGCCTGCGGTAGCATTGAGCTAAACGCCAAGACGCGGAGACGCCAAGGACCACGCCAAGGTTA
>DASVRN010000314.1:0-13042 GCA_036388595.1 Chloroflexia bacterium | reverse complement strand
AAACGCCAAGACGCGGAGACGCCAAGGACGCGCCAAGTTAAGGATTGTTTCATACTAAGCAAAGGACCAGAGTACGTGATCTCATACTCTGGTCCTTTTTGTACTCTCTAAACCTTCTATACTCTTGGCGCGTCCTTGGCGCCTCCGCGTCTTGGCGTTTCCGTCTCTATACCTGCCGCACCACAGAAGGCTGGCGGGTGGGTGGGACGAGGGTGCCGAAGCGGCTCATTACGCCCGCGCCGAGGCCGAGGCAGGCTGCCAGGTAGACGAGCATCCAGAGCAGGGAGCTTATCCAGCCAGGGAGCAGCAGGGTCGGGAAGAGGGTCGCCGCGAGGACCACGCCGAGGCCCAGCAGGGCTTCTAGCATTGTACGCTGGGGGCCGGTTAGCGGGCGGGTTTCGTGCCGCACCGATTCGTAGACGCGCCTGCCGAGCCAGAGGCTGACGTTCGCCAGGCCGAATACGAGGGCGAGGGCCACGGCGACGGCGACTACCGGCACCAGGACGATACCGATAATGCTGAGGGTAAGGACCATGCTTACCACGCCGAACACGGGCCAGAGCAAGAGGGCCACGATCAGGCCGACGGCAATGGAGGGGCCGGGGGCAGCTTCCAGGGTGGCGCTCGATACCTGGAGGCGTTGCGGCACGACGAGGGCGAAGGCCAGCACGAACACCGCCAGCAGCAGGCCCATGCCCAGCACGAGGACCAGCGTGGCTACTCTACCGAAGACGTCGAACATGCCGCCAAATCGCTCGGAATGTATGTCGGGCTGACCTGTGGTGGTGGGCATGCCCGCGAAGGTGTTGAGGGGCAGAAGGGGGAAATCTACCGTGCTAATCTCCCCGCCTATGCTGGCACCCGGCTCGCGCTCGACCTTGCCACCCGCCAGCACGAGCACGTTGCCCGTAACGCTGCTGCCCGTACCTAGCTTGACGTCGCCCCGCATGGCCGATACGTCGCCCGCCACTTTACCGTTGATGTAAGCGCTGCCCTGGACGACCACCACGTTGCCGAGCACTTCGCCGTCCACGGTGATGTCGCCGTCAGTGACGGTGGCGTCGCCCTGCACCACTTCTCCGCGCGGGATGTGGAGGTCTTCGCCCACGGCGCTCCTGGAGGTCTCCGCCTGGGCTAGCTGGGAGGCAAGCGCGGATACGTGCGATATCGAGTATGTGAATACCAGGAGGGCCAGCCCCGCCAATATGGAAATCAGCGGTAGCACCCAGCGAGTCTTCTTATGTATGCGGTCTTGAGTCTGCATGGCGGTTTCTCTTGCCAAAATCTCTCTGTTTACCTCTAAATTGCCGTTGCGTTTACGCGGCTTCCGCCAGTTGGCCGAGGCCGCCGTTTTCCATGCCCGCGGTGCGGTGGTAGGCGGCCACCATCTGCCAGGCCACCAGGACCATGACGCCCATCACCAGCGACACGCCCGCCACGGTGCCCGCGCCCACGCCATTAAAGACCGAGCCAAGCCAGGTGTTCACAGCCGCCAGGAAGGTGCGCATCATCGCGAGGAACCCGGCGAACGGACCCTCTACCTTCATGGCACCAGAGAGCATGAGGGCAAGCACGAGGCCCGCAGTGCCCGCGACCGACAGGCCCACGGCAGCCGCGCCCCGTAAATACTGGCTCAAGCGGCGCTGCCACTCCTCCCACGCGTCTTCGTCCGGGCCGTCACCACCTGTTACTACGGTAAGCCGGGTTGGAGAGGCCGGTAGGATGGAGCCGAGGGCGGGTACAAGCACCGGCGAGGGTGCAAGCTCGGTTATCTGGGGCCGGTAGACCTGCGCCTGGGAGACCTTGAGCATGACCGAGGCGTGCAAGCTAACGGGCACCTGGACCGGGGCTGCGGCTGAGGCACAGAGCAAGGCGTCGGCCTCGGACATGACTTGCCAGGTGAGGGAGCAATCGGCGCACTCAGCGAGGTGGGCCTGCAAGCCGCGTTCGTCCTCCGGGTCGAGGAGGTCGTCCAGCTTGAGGGACATCATTTCGTCGTAGACAGGACGGCAGGACATCAGAGCGTACCCCCTTCCGGCAGGGAGGAGCTACGGTCTATAAAATATGAAGGGTAGCATGCGTATGCGTAGTCCATAGTGTTACCTTCTCCCGTTTACCTGGGCGAATTCTTCGGCCAGCATCTTCCTCGCGCGGTGCAGTTGCGTCTTTACGGCGCTCTCGGTGAGGCCGGTGACGCGGGCTATCTCGTCGTATGACAGGTCGTTGTAATAGCGCAACACGGTGACGGAGCGGTACTTGTCGGGCAGGGTGTTGAGCAACTGCCTGACCATCGCGCTCTGCTCGGACTTGAGGGCAAGCTCCTCCGGCTCCGGGTCGTCGCTCTGCACGTAGAGTGCCACATCGTCCAGCGGGGCCTGGGGCTTGCGCCGCCTGAGCAAGTCTATGCTGTAGTGCGAGGCGATGGACAGCAGCCATGTGGAGAAGCGGCGGTCGAGCTGGAACGTGTGTAGCTGATTCCAGGCCCGCACGAACACCTCCTGGGCGGCGTCCTCTGCCTCGGTGGGGTCGCCCAGCATGCGGTAGGCCATGTTGTACACGGCTGCCTGGTAGCGGGTGACTAGCTCGCCAAAAGCAAGCTGGTCGCCGCCGAGGGCGGCCTGCACGAGAAGCCGGTCCTGCTCGGCTGAAGTAAGCGCGACAGGCTCGGCAGCCGGGGTCCCGGCGTAGGTATTCACATTAGCGCCCGTTTGCGCCAGGTCCTGAGAGGCCTGGACACCCTGCTCCGTGGTACGGGTCAGGTTGCCGGCATCGGGTGACGGCATGATAGCTGTCCTGTTGGCCGGGTTCCCGTTGGACCGTCCGGGGTTGTTGGCGATGCCCGTGCGAGACCCGAACAGGGAGTCCCAGCCGTTGAGGGTAAAGCCCGACACCGGAGAACCGGGGAAAGTCAAAGCAGCCACACCGCTTTTATTCATCGAAACGTGCCTCCTCTTGCACACCCCTATATACGCAAGGATGCTTGAGGATGTTGCAGAGTTTGGGAGTTTCGATTCGAATTGTGGCAGGGCAATTATAGCAGGGGAGATGGAGGCTAGACTAGAGGCGAGAGTGGAGAATGCAGTTCCAGTCTGTAAGGAGTAAGTGTATGGGTAATTCCATGATGCTGAGAAAGCAAAATAGTGATGCAATTTCTATGAACCTCTTGACAGCGAAAAAATATTGTGCTAAGGTGATGTCAAATTGATGCTTTTCTGGTGCTAAGTACAAGGTGGTGCAAATGGCAGAACAAAGATATACTTTAGCTCTTCCGGGCCTGGTTTATGATGAATTGCGAAAGGAAGCAGATGCACACGACGTGTCAATTAAGGAGGTTGTGCGGCAAGCTTTGAAATTCGGGTTGGTAGCGATGAAGTTGGAAGCAGATCCGAACGTAGACATCATCATCCGGGAGCGAATACCCAGTGAGAACGGCGGTGGCACTGAAATCAAGGAGAGCCATCTAAAGTTCATCTGGTGAAATATGTCGCCAGATACTTATTGATTCTTAGTGTTAAGACGAAGGAGGGCTCATGCACAAACCTGCATACGACAATCACTCATACCTCTACACTCCGTCGCAGACGATCTTTACTGCATAATTTAGAGCGGTGGTCCCATGCGGGCCGCCAAAAGGCGACGGGTTGAGATCGACCTTTCCTGGATGTAAGAACCGATTCTATTACACTCACTTTCCCCGGCCTTAGGAGAGGTAGTTAGCTTCTTCATCAAGTGAGCCGAACAGATCGAATGTCTTAGATCCTGGAAATCGCTTTCGCCTACGCTTGTTCTTACAGTAAAGGTTGGATCCATGAGGGCTATCCGTACTCAAAGGAGGCTCTTATGGAATTAACAGTGACGGATAATAGGCTAGCAGAAACGGTGCTCGGAACTGAATTAAACCGTGAGTTCACAAGGGTAGATACCGAGCTAATGACCAATGCGGCCTATGCGCACGTAGCTGATACGTTGAGCATAGATGATTTCGCGAAAAAGTACCTTTCTGCTAAGGCATCAAAGGCGCTATCCAATGTTGATCTGAAAGCTGGCGATCTAGAAATGGGATTGGAGATCGAACGGTTTCGCTTGTATGGCCGGGGACGGGGGTTAATACTTCTACTGGCATTACTCATCGTAGTTGCCATTGTGTCTAACGTATACTACATTCTCGTCCCGTTCCAGTCCCTAATTGGCAGATAGCGCTATCTCGTCTACACTTGGGGAAGTTTGTGAGGTTTACAAAGCCCACAAGCCGATGAATACGAAGCTAACAATCTTTGCATAGACTGAACAAGGTATATATTCAACAGAGAAGAAGCTCAGCTCTTGGTAGCTGAGCTTCTTGCATCAGAAGCTCATAATTGATCTATTGCCAATTTTATTGCGACCTATCACTAGCTACCCGCGTGCTTGACACTCCCCTACCCCTCTGCTATCCTCAATGAACAAATGATTAGGACCGACGCCGAAAATGACGGGCAGCGCAGGCGTGGGCTGTCCGCACGAGATGTGGTCTTCTTGTGGGGACCCGCCCTCATCTGGATGGGGGCGATTTTCTATGTCTCTTCGGTGAATACGTGGACGGCCACACCGAAGGTGCCGGAGTGGCAGGGGCTGCGCAAGCTGGCGCATATTGGGGAGTACGCACTGCTGGCTTTGCTGGTGGGGAGAGCTTTGCTGGGCACGTGGACGGCGGGCGGGGCTAGCCTGTCGCGGGCTTTGCTGCGGCGCGTGTGGGTATGGGGCGCGACGATATCGGGTCTGTACGCGGTGAGCGACGAGGTACACCAGGGCACCGTGCCGGGGCGGGAGTTCCACTGGGAGGATGTTACGATAGACACCCTGGCCGGGATAGCCGCCCTCGGCATATGGTACATTGTTTATGTCGAGTTGCGGAGGCGCAGGGGACGGGGCGGGGCGTAAGAGTTGTTAGTTGTTAGCCCTCGGTTGTTGAATTGCATCTTGTGTTTTGGGGGAGATAGTGACCCACTCTTCGGAGCATGGCGGGCAGCATACGCGTCCTGTTGAGGCAGTCAGCCCGGAGCCTGCCAGCGTGAGGGCGATCTATCAGCCGTTGTTGGAGATAGGTATACTGACGATTGGCAAGCCGACGCTTTCGATGTCGCTGTCGTCGTTGTTGTTGCAGGACGAGAGCCGCATTCGCATTCATATAGTGGATACGGCCCCAAAGCCTATTATCAACAGCGCGGAGGTGCAGTCTACCCTGCGGCTGGCGGCGGACCGGGGGATTACCTGCACGTACGAGCATTTGCACGACGAGAAGCGGGCGTTCAGCCTGGGCAGGCTGGCGCTGCTGGAGACGCTGAAGGGCGGCAATATCTGCTTCATGGACGATGATGTGGTTATGCCGTCGCGCGCCATTACGAGCATGCTAGAATGGATCGGCGGGAACCCCGGCTACGGCTGGCTCGCTCCCTATTGCAAGAACGTAGCTACGAGGCGGACGGCGCTGGGAGGCAGACCGCACTACTCGCCCGGCGGGGCGATTTACCAGGACAGCCTGGTGCGCAATATCCTGCTGGAGTATTACGAGACGACAGTGGACGTGCTGGACAAGCAGCGGGTGTCGAAGAAGGTTTGGGAAATAGCGTTTCTCACAGAACTTTTCCCGATGCTCAACCGTTCAACTCACGTCCAGGCGGACAACGTGATTTACCACCTCGACTACCACGAGCGCCCGAACTGGGATTTGTTGCAGGAAGACCTGGTGCGGACCAGCCGCGACAAGGCGAGAGAGCTGGTGGACAGGTATAGCAAGGCGATGGAGGGAAAGGGGTAATTACGAATTACGAATTACGAATTACAAGATGGTCCCGCACCACGTAATTCGTAATTCGTAATTCGTAATTCCGCGAAGCGGTGAAGCGGCTTATTGTTCTGCTGGTTGGGGTAGTTGTTAGCGTGGTGTCGCTGTATTTGGCGTTCCGCGAGTTTGACTTTGGGGACGTTTGGGACGCCATGGGGCAGATACAGTGGGTGTGGTTCGGGCTGATGCTCGCGCCGTTCGTGGTTACGTTCCTGGCTAAGGTGTGGCGGTGGCGGGTGCTGTTTCACCCTGACGAGGAGCGCGCGCCGTTTGGGTTGTTGTTCGGGGCGCTGATGATCTCGTATATTCCGCTGCCGTTCCGCATGGGCGAGGTGGCGCGGGGGATTATCGCTGGGTCGAGGTCGGGCATTCCGATGCCGCGGGTGTTCTCTACCATCGTGGTGGAGAAGGTGCTGGACGTGCTTACGCTGCTGCTGTTGCTGGGTATCAGCTTGCCGTTCGTGGAAGTGCCACCCAACATGCAAGGTCCGGCATTGTCGTTAGGGGTATTAGTCACGGTGGGCGCGGTGTTCTTGCTGGTGCTGGTGCTGAAGCCGGGCATAGCGCATGGGATAGCGCACTTTGTGGCGTCGAAGTTGCCCGCGCGATTCGGGGAGCGGATAGAGAAGGCTACGGGCGAGGTGTTGCAGGGGTTCGCGCCGATGTCGAACCCGCCGGTGGCCTTGAAGGTGGTGCTCTGGTCGCTGGCGACGTGGGGCTTCAACGTGCTGACCGTGTACCTGATGCTGCTGTCATTCAACATCACGGTAAGCCCGTTGGCGGCGGCGGTACTGGTGGTGGCGGCCAACCTGATAATGGTGGTACCCGCCGCGCCGGGGTCGGTGGGCACGTTTGAATTGGCGGTGATTACGGTGCTTGAGGCGCTGGGGCAGCCGAGAGGGGTGGCGCAGTCGTTCGCGCTGTTCTACCACTTCATAGGGCTGGCTCCCGTGGCAATCCTGGGCATTATCAGCATGGTACAGCTTGGCGTGGGCTTCGGGACGTTCCGGTCGCCTGGGGCGCAGCCCGCGACCAGCCCGGCGTCCGCAACCAGGGAAGAGAGTTGAGCGATACGGTAACCTTGCCCGGCCTGTTGCACCCGGTCGGGGCCATGCTGCTGTTGCTGGTTCTTGGTGTCGCACTTTTTCTCGCTTACAGGTGGCACAGGGGGCGTGTGGGAAGGCCCGCGCTGCACCTGGACGTGGGGGCGATCGGGCTGCTGGCGTTGCTCACGGGCGGGTTCTTCTGGCGGCCCTTGACCGAAGGCACGTATATGCCTGAGGGCGGGGGCGACCTCGTTTCGCTGTACTTCCCCGGCTACGCGTTCGCCGCGAACCAGATACAGAACGGCACGATCCCCCTGTGGAACCCGCACCTCTTTTCGGGTATGCCTTTCGCCGCCGACGTGCAGATGGGCCTCTTTTATCCCCTCAACTGGCCCCTATTCCTCCTTTTTGACTTAGATTACGCGCACCTGGAGTGGCTTTTAATCGCCCACTACTGGCTGGCTTCAGCTTTCACATACTTGTTTCTCAGGGACATAGGGCTGCGGAGGCTGGGTGCGCTCGCCGGGGCGGTGGTGTTCGCCTTCTGCGGGTTCATGACGGCGCACCTGGGGCACATGCCTATGATACTGGTGGCGGCGTGGCTGCCCCTGGAGTTGCTATTGCTGCGGCGGGCGCTGGTCACGAAGGGTATGTCGGGCTGGGCGTGGGGTATTGCGGCGGGACTGAGCATGGGTGTGGCGGCGCTCGCGGGACACGCGCAGATATTTGCTTATGGGATGCTGGCGGCGGGTCTGCTGTGGCTGTACCTGTTCCTGGGACAAGAGCGGCTTACGGCGCGCGGGGCCGTGCCGTGGGTGCTAAAAGGGGCTTTGGCGGTGGGGCTGGCGCTTGGCATCGCGGCGGTGCAGTTGCTGCCAAGCCTGGAGTTGAGCAACTACTCGATAAGGGCAGCCGTGAGCTACGAGGAGGCGAGCGAGTTCCCCGCGCAACCCGTCAGCTTGCTGAACCTGTTTTTGCCAAGAGTGTATGGCACCAACCCGACTACCTATTACTTCGGGCCGTGGCAAACGACGGAAAACTGGGGCTATTGTGGGGTGGTGACGCTGGCGCTGGCTGCGGCGGGGGTGGTATTGCGGCGAGCGCGCATGATGGGCTTTTTCGCGCTGCTGGTGGGGCTGGCTTTCGTGACGATGGTGGGCGACTTGTCTATTGTGGGGGCGTGGATGTACAAATTCGCGCCGGGCTTCGGCAAGCTGAGGGACACGGGGCGGATGTTGGAGTTGATGGGGTTCGGGCTGGCGGGGCTGGCGGGGTTCGGGCTGGACGCCCTGGTGGCGGCTTTCGGAAGCAAGGAGGCACAGACACAGCGGCGCAACGCTATGTGGTGGCTGGTGGGGTTGAGCGGGGCGCTGGCGGTGGTGGCGGTCGGGGTAATGCCGGTGTTCTACCGGGACCTGCTGGTGAACCAGTTCACGCCGGGGCGGTTGCCCAGCGCGGTAAACGACCTGGGGATGCTGCTGATATGGCTGGGGCTTACGGCGGGGTTCGGGTGGGCGGCCTATACGCGGCGGATGCAACCTATACTGGCGGGCGGTTTTATCCTGCTGACGCTGGTGCTGGACCTTTTCTCGCCCAATTCGCTGTTCAACCCGACGACGCGCAATATCCTGGCCGGGTACCAGAATTTCGATACGATTGCGGCGTTGGCAAAGGGCACGCAGAGCGACAGCGTGGGGCTGCAACAGCGGATCGACACCGACACCAACATCCACGATGTGTGGCAGCCGTCTACCGCGTTGCTGGTGTCCTCGAAGGGAGCTTATACGCTGTACGATACGAGTGGGGCGTTCAACCCGTTGCAACTCGAGCGGTACAACTTCCTCTGGAACGAGGCGAAGTCTCACACCGACAGCCCGCTGTACGACCTGTTCGGGGCCAGCATGCAGGTGGTGTCGCCCACGGTGGGGTTGCACGCCAACCAGCCAAAGTGGGTACGCGAAGCCACGCATGGGCGGCTTGTCCTGTACCGCAACCTGAATGCGTTGCCACGCGCTTTCCTGGTGCACGCCTCGCGGGTGGAGAGCCGCCGAGAAGATATTTCAATCGTGCTGTGGCGGCAGGACATAGACGTGCGTCACACGGTGGTGCTGGAAAGTGGCGAGGGGGTGGAGAGCGACCGGCCGGGTACCGCCGAGCCGAGGGCGGACAACGCTCCTGGTGCGGAGTTCGCGCGGGTGAGCCGGTACACACCCAACGCGGTGGATATCCAGGTTAGGGCGGACGCGCCGGGGTGGTTGGTGCTGACGGACGCGTTTTATCCGGGGTGGGAGGCGACGGTTGATGGCAGGGCCACCGAGGTGCTGCCCGCCAACTATGCGTTCAGGGCGGTGAAGGTGGAGGCAGGGGAGCAGACGGTGTCGATGCAGTTCAGGCCGGGGTCGTGGGTGTTGGGGCGGCTGGTGTCTATCGTGGCGGTGTCGGGGGCGGGGCTGGGGTTTGTGGCGTTGTGGGTGGTTGGGAGGAGAAGGGGTGGTAGGGTAATGGAGGGCGATAGGAAGTAAGGGTGAGTCATGTGGGCTGTTTAGTGGAATAGAAAGGTGTCATTTAGGTGGTGAGGGACGAGATTCTTCACTACGTTCAGAATGACAAAGACCACCTTTGGTACCGCTATACAAGCATTCTTATTTTCACGCACCCTGTTTAGCTAACCGCGTCACGTTTCACGTTTCAGATCCCCCAATCACGTATAATGGTAGTATGAGCAACGAGTCGCGCAGGGTTTGTCCTTCTTGTGGGTATGAGTACGAGCAGTGGGTGGAGGTCTGCCCCGATTGCAATACACCTGTTGGGGTGCAGCCCGCGAAGCTTGAGGTGGTGCGCGGGCAGTTGAGCGACGATGAGGACCCCAGGTGGACGGTGGTCACCAACGTGCCGAACGCTATAATGGGCAATCTCATCAAGAACCAGCTAGAGGACGCGGGCATCCCGGTGGTCATGATGCGCTCCTCAAGCGCGGATATCGCTCATTTCAGCCACAACGATTACGTGCCGCACGATATACGGGTGCCCTTTAGCATGGTGCGCGAGGCACGACGGCTGGTGGACTCGCCGCCCGGTGGGAACCTGATGGATCGGGACTGGGAGGACTTCAACGCGGAGGCTCACGAGGCGGGTGGGGAGGACGAGGAGCAGCGACGGGACCTGCCGCAAGGTTGGAGCGTGCTGCCTACGGAGAGTGATACACGCGCAAGGCAGATGCTGAGGCGTAGCATGGGAAAGCCGCCGGAGGACTGGTACTGGTCGGACGGCAGGCGCAGGGCCGTGGCGGGCGAGAAAGAGGAAGAAGACGAGGGTGAGTCGTACTGGCAGCAGATGTACGACCGCTCAGCGGCGGGGCCAAGCTTCCGGCGCAAGGATGAGATGGATTTTGAGGACGAGTACGAGGACTACACCCCGTACCGAAGTAATGACCCCTACGCACCGGGCAAGTGGGTGCGGTGGTTTTACGCCATCTTGATGCTCGCTATAAGCTTACCGTTCATATTCCAACTGCTGCGGACGCTGTTCAGCTTTGGGCAGTCGGTGCCGTAACGACATCCAAACGCCAAGAAGCCAAGACGCAGAGGACGCGCCAAGTTTAGCGAGTATTATTCAAGAAAGAGGGGCAGGTACGTAATATCGTACACTGCCCCTCTTTCTACTCTCTGAGCATCTACACTCTTGGCGTGGCACTTGGCGTCTTTGCGTGATGCGTTTCAATCTTTATGTAGCTGGGTAGTCGGCTTGGGACTGCATTTCGGTTAGCTGTTGGATGTGCATGGCGGTGTGGATAGCGTCTAGGAAGAGCCAGCCGTGTGGGGTGAGGTCTTTGAAGATGCCGAGGCTGGCGGTGGCGGTACCGGCTTGCTCGTCGGGTAGGCCGTTGACGTAGGTGAGGAAGCGTTCGGTGGTGGCGTCGAGCAGGGAGATGGCCTCTTCAATGGGCACGCCGGTCCAGCCGCCACCACCCAGCATGTTGCGGTTCTTGCCGGTGGTGGTTATGCCTGCCGGGGGTCGCGGGAAGTCGGGGCGGGGGTGCCCGAGGGCACGTGTGATGCCCCACCAGTGGAAGGCGATGCCGCTCGCCAGGTGGGTGACGACCTGGGTGGCATCGAAGTGCTCTTCATCGCCGCTGGTGTCCCAGCCTCCGGGCGCGCCGGGCAGCCGGTAGGCGAGTTGAGCGGGGGTCATGCCGCGCACCATGCGAGTTACTTCGTCCACGTTCTGCCGGAGGAAGGCGCACAGGTCGGCGCGGCTGAACTCCTCGGCTGCGTTATTAACCGCGGTGTCGCCCGCCGCGAACAGGTCCACATAGTGGTGAACGTCGCTAAAATGCAGTTCAGGCATCCTGTTTTCTCCTATTGCTGGAAGCTAACACAATAGTACCAGTGCTGAATTATCAGCGGCAGAGTCGGACTTTGTCATTCTGAGCGCAGCGAAGAATCTCGTTCCCTACCAGGATGTTTCACCTTTCATTTGTCACTCTGTGGCTGTAGGAAAGGTGCTATTTGGGTGCTGAGGGACGAGATTCTTCGCTACGCTCAGAATGACAAAGGCCAGATTTGGGTGCGTAACGCCTCCAACATCATGTTCGAGAACACATCTACTGTAATTCGCCAAGCCGGTCCATTGTAACAGTTAGGGCGGCGACGGCTGCCGTCTCGGCTCGTAGTACGCGAGAACCCATCTTTACGACCTGCACCCCTTGTTCCCTGGCGAACTCTTGCTCTTCAGGGGAGAAGCCGCCTTCGGGGCCGATGAACAGGGCTATCGTGTCGGGTGCGGTGGTAGTGTTTGCAAGTACCTTGCTCAGCGACCGCTCGCCCGTTACCTCCGGGAGCAGCACCAGGGCTGGCGTTGACGTTTGCTCGATAGCGTGGCGGACGGCCTGTTGGAAGGGTACGGGCAGGGAGAGCGTGGGCAATATGCCGCGCCCGCTCTGCTCGACGGCCTCCTGGATGATGCGCTCCCAACGCTCGGAGCGTGCCGCGGCAGTTACGCTGCGGGCGGCGACTACAGGCACGAAGTGGGAGGCCCCTAGCTCGGTGCACTTTTGCAAGGCCCACTCGAATTTGTCGGACTTGTTGAGCAGCGACAGGTACATCACCACCTGGCAGCGGGGTTCGGTGGCGACCTCGTACTGCTCGACTATCCGGCCGTAGACCTCCCCTTTGCCAAACTCGGCAAGCGTGAGGTGGTATTCGCGCCCGGTGCCGTCGAACACGGCCACATGGTCGCCTGGGCGCATGCGGAGCACGCGGCGTATCTGTTCGTAGGTGGGGCCGGTGAGTTGGATGCTGCCATCTCGCGGCCTTAGTTGCGGTACGTAGAAGCGGTGCATACCGGGCCTGTGCTCATGTGTAAAGTGTTAGCGGTCGGGTGTGGAGGGCTGGACGCCACGCGAGGCGCGCGCCGTCGGGTCGCCTGCGGGGCCGTCGCGGTCGAAGCGGCGGCGGGATATGTATACGGCGATGGCGGCGAGCACCAGGGCCATCAGCACCATTACCAGCAGCTTGACGAGGGGCGACACGAAAGTGGTCTCGCTGTTGATCATGCCCACCAGGCCGAACGTGCCACACAGCACCATGTAGATGAGCATGACCTGGCCGTGGCTCAGTCCCATATCGTGCAGGCGGTGATGCAGGTGCCCCCGGTCGGCGGACACAGGAGAGCGGCCGCGCATGAGACGGTAGACGATCATGTAGAAGCTATCGAGCAGGGGAATGCCCAGCACCAGGAGGGCCGCCGCGAGCTTGGCCCCGCCGATAAGCGAGATGATAGCCAGGGTGAAGCCAAGAAACATCGCGCCGGAGTCGCCCATGAAGATGCGTGCGGGGTGAATATTGTAGGGTAGGAAGCCCAGCACGGCGGCGGCAAGCAGCAGGGGCACATAGGCGAGAGTGGTCTGCCCGACGCTCACGGTGAGCACAAAGAGCACCAGGCAGGCGACTACGGTTACGCCAGCCGCCAGCCCGTCAAGGCCGTCTATCCAGTTGATGGTGTTAGTAACGCCCGCGATCCAGACGACGGTGAAGATGACGGCGAGGGGCAGCCACAGGTCTATGGTCGCGCCCAGGGGGTCGCCATTAAGAAAGGGGATGGAGATACCCCGAAAGGGATTTTGGATGCCCGTAGCGAGTATGCCCGCTCCCTGGTCGTAGTGCACGGTGCT
>DASVRN010000313.1:0-6956 GCA_036388595.1 Chloroflexia bacterium | reverse complement strand
GCACGACCTAATCTCTCAAAGATAGCCTTCCGCCGCCAGCACCTCGATCAACAGTGGCTCACCCGTGTAGAGCGTAATCACACTCTCGCCAATCTCTACCACGGGCAGCGTATCGTAGCCCTTCTCCAGGAACTCCTTGCGAGCTTCGAGGTCCCGGCTGATGTTGCGCTCCACGTGGGGCACATCCATGCGCGAAAGAAACTCCTTCGCATCCCGGCACGACCCTCAGAGATTGCCACTATAAAGCATGACCGGAGACTTTTGCATCAACACTCCTGGGCCACATGGACGATGGACGATGGACGACAGACGATGGGCGAGTGGTTAGTGGTTAGATAGCTCCCAACCATTATCCTCTTTGCGCGTCCTTGGCGTCTTAGCGTCTTGGCGTTTCGTCTCCTATCTTCTGTCGTCCATCGTCTATCGTCCACCTACGGCTGCAACGACCAATCCCCTATCGTGTCAAATCGCTGCGCGGGGCTGAGCAGGTCGGCGGACGGCAGGTGCACGCCTGTGGCGGGGGCACGGGTGGCGTATACATAAAGCGGCGTGTAAAGTATGACCGCGGGTGCGTCTGTGGCGAACGCCTTCTGGACGGTCGCGTAGTTGAGCGCCCTCTCGGATTGGTAGGGTGTGACCCTTGCGGCGTCCAGCGCCTTGTCGGCCTCGGGGTTGCTCCAACCGGAGAAGTTGATACCACCGGTGACATTAGCCTGCGAAGAATGCCAGTACTTCCAGATATCCGGGTCCGCCCCTTCAGCTTCCCAACCCACGACCGCCATGTGGAAGGCGCGAGGCCCAAGGTAGTCACGTAGCAACACTTCGCGGCTGACCGTCGCTAGCTTCACGTCCACCCCTACAGCCTTGAGGAAGCCTGACAGTTGCTGCGCCACGGCCACGTTCGCCGGCACATCCGCGTTAGCCGCGAGCACCACCGTCAGCGTCAGCCCATCGCGGGCGCGTATGCCGCCAGCCCCTGGCTTCCAACCTGCCGTGTCGAGCAACTGTCGCGCCTTCGCCGGGTCGTAAGGACCCACACCTTGCACCGTGGCATCGTACGCCCAGGAGTGGGGCAACACGGGGCTTATAAGCGGCTCACCCAGGCCCTGCAAGCTGTCGCGTACCAGCGTCCGCCGGTCTATAGCAAGCTCAAGGGCTTGCCGTGTCTCGGTTCTGTCGAACAGCAGAGAGCGCACATTGAGCATCAGCATCGTGTAGCGAGCCAGGTTCTGCCGGTGTAACTGCACGCCATCCATCGCTTCTACTTCGGCCAACTGCTCCTGCGGGATGTGGCCCAGCCCGTGCACCTCACCCATCTTCAAGCCGGTGAGCGCCGCCCCGAAAGTGGGGTACAACCGGAACCAGACGCGCGAGAAGGAGCTATCGCCACGCGGCAGATAGGGGTTAGGCTCCAGCAGCACACCCTCGGCACCGGCGGAGAGCAAAGCGGGCGTAGGCACCACGGCATCGCTCGGCCCCAACTCCTCGACGGTCGTCTCCGCTACGCGCACGTACTGCCAGGGGCCGGAACCTACGGGGCTACGGTTCAACTCGGAGCTAGCAATTGGACCGGCTTTAGAGTCGCCCCACAGGTGGCGGGGCAGGATACCCAGGGTGGTGTGCTGGAGGAACGTGGCGTCGGGCCGGGGCAGCGCGAGCACCACCGTCTGCCGGTCGGGGGCGGCCGTCTTGACTTCCTTCCAGTGGGCCGCAAGCATGGGGTCGCCGGGGAAATCGGACCTCCGCAATTGCTCGATGGTAAAAAGCACGTCGTCAGCGGTAAAGAACTCGTTGTCGTGCCAGCGTCCACCGGGTTTCAGAGTGAACGTATACACGCGAGCATCCTGGCTCACATCCCAGCGGCTCGCCATGTCGGGCACGAGCTTGCCGGTGGCGTCTACGCGCGTAAGGCCGCTGTAGACCAGGTGGGTGAGGTCCCGGTCGGTGTCGGAGGTGGCGAGCAGTGGGTTGACAAAGCGGGGCGCGCCCACGATGGCTTCCACGTATGTGTCGGCGTGCTGAGTGGACGGCGCGGACGTGCTTGCCCCCGGCGCGAGCAAGAGCACCGCCACTATGAGGGCCAAACCCATGCCCGCGAATATGGCCTGGGGTCGGAAAGAGAGGGTCATAGACAAACAGATAGCCGGCGGCGTGGCAACCACACCACCGGCGTATTGGCTATAAGGACATCAAATGGCTCGTCACGAGCCTGGTGGGCGGCTAGGCCTGGGTGACTATGCTATTTATCAACGCCACCAGGAAGAAGACCACCGACAGCACAATGGTCATCTGGAACAGGCGCTTCTCGAAGCCCCGGCGGGTGCGGTATACCGAAGTCGTGTCACCACCGCCGAAGATGCCTGAGAATGTGGAGCCTTTGGTCTGTAGCAACACGGCTACGATCAGTACGATTGCTAGCACCACCTGTACAATGTTCAAAGCTGCTTGTAATGTCACCGGAAAATCGCTCCTTGCGCGAACACAGATAAAGTCGGGCAATTAGCCCATAACCGACTGATTATACCATTGACGGCGCGGGAATGCAAAGCTACACTACGCTATGTTGATGAAGGAGGTTGCATCAAGGGCATTGGCGACAATCGAAACTCAGATCATGTTCGAGAACGAGGGGGAGAAGCTTTACGGCTTCCTGGTTCGTCCCGATTTAGCAGGCCCCTATCCAGCCGTCGCCCTGTTCGATGGGATGGGCGGCAGCAGCCACGGCCCGCGCCGCATGTTCGCACAACTCTGCCGTATGCTTGCTGCCGAGGGGCTGGCGGCGCTACGTTTCAGCTTCCGGGGCAACGGCGACAGCGAAGGCGACTATAAAGATGTCACAGTCGAGCGCGAATTGAGCGATGCCCATAGGGCATTAGAGTTCCTGGCGCAACAACCCGGAGTTGACACTTCCAGGCTGGGCCTCGTAGGGATGAGCCTTGGCGGCCTCATCGCGGCGGGTACGGCAGGCACCCGCGACAACGTGCGCGGCATAGTGCTCTGGTCCGCCGTGGCGCACAACGGCGAGCGTGCCAACTCCCGGCTGACCCCCGAGCAGAGGGAGCAATTAGACACGCTCGGTTACTACGACAACGGGGGATTCGCCCAGAACCGCACCTACCATGAACAACTCGTCGCCGTGAACGGGGTGAAGATGCTAGCTCCCTATGAAGGCCCAGCCCTCATCATCCACGGCACTGAGGACACGGCCGTGCCAATCGATGATGCTTACCTTTATAAGGAAGCCCTGGGCGAGCGGGCAGAACTCGTGGTGATAGAGGGAGCGAACCACATCTTCTCCAGGCTGGAATGGGAGGAGACGGTGCTCGAAAGCACGGTGGCGTTCCTGCGCAAGCAGTTGCTGTGAACGTCCAGATCATCACGGGAATGTAACTTTGCCTGAATAGAGCTATTGTCGCCATGACACGCCTGGTGAAGGGGTGTGTTAGGGGCAGGGTGTGAATACCACGCCCGGCGAAGGGGTGTATAAGGTATAGATGCCGAAGGATGACGCCCGGCGGTTGAAATCGCGGGCTACACCTTGCAAAGTCCGCCGCAGGGCGGACTGCTTTAGCGACATCTTCGCGCCATTAGTAGCTCTTTAGAACAAAGCCAGTTCCCGAAGGGGACTTTGCAGAATGTAGCCCGCGAATTCATTCGCCGGGCGTCGGCCTATGTATCATGCTGCAAACGCGTTCAACCGCTGGGCGTCGTCCTTCACAATCTGTACGTTACACAGCACTACCGTACTGGCGACAAAGCCCCTCCTTGTCATTTCGAACGCAGTGAGAAATCTCGTCCTCTACCGCGATGTTACCTCTTTCTTACCGTGCGGCGGTGCTGAAAGAAAAGTGATACTTTAGGGGTGTAGGACGAGATTTCTCACTGCGTTCGAAATGACAAAGGCTGGGCTGATGCGCTCATCTCCTCATTAGCATTTGTGAGATAGCTACTAACAACTAACAACTAACAACTAACAACTAAACAATCAGCCGCAAGGCCCCGGGCACGATCCTGAAGGTCGCCGGGGCCTTGCCCAGTACCTCGCCGTCGGCCTGCAACAGCATCCTGTCGGGCGAGTCGACCCTCACCTCGCGGCCCCGCAGGACGCGCAGCTTCGGGTGGGTGACATGGGTGCCGACGTACACGCGGGGCACGAGGCGCACCATGTCGAGCTTGCTCAGGTCGCCCGCCACCACGATATCAAACAGGCCGTCTGACAGGCTGGCTTCCGGCGCTACCTTCATGCCGCCCCCGAAGAACTGCCCGTTCGCCACTACCACGCTGTTGACGCGCGCGTGCCACTCCGCATCCTGGTCCACCCTCACGCTTACCCGCGTATTGCGGTAGGTGCCCAGCGTGGCGAGCAGGCTGGTGAGGTAGGGTAGCGTGCCCCCACCCAGCACGCGGGGCGCTGAGTTGGCCCGCACCGTCACCGCGCCGTCGAATCCCAGCCCGGCGGCGTTGGCAAAGTAGCGCGACCGCTCGCCCCCGCCCATCGGAGTGTAGGTCACGTGCCCCAGGTCGGTAAGCTGGGTGCGCCCCTGCAAAATCCTGCGGCAAGCGGCCTCTACATCCGAGGGAACGCCCGCCGAGCGTCCGAAATCGCTGCCCCGCCCCGCCTGTAACAGGCCCACCGCCAGGTCCGGGTTGGCATTAGCCGCATCAGGCTCCATCACGCCATTGACGACCTCGAAGAAAGTGCCGTCGCCACCGATTGCCACTATCGCGCTGCACCCCATAAGCGCCGCTGATCTCGCCAGCCGGGCGGGGTCGCCTTGCCGCGTGCTGAACTCGCAGGCGTAGCGCACGCCCTCCCGGTCCAGCACGCGGCGCAGCACGGTCAGCACCGAAGGCCCCTTACCGGAACCGGAAACGGGGTTGCAAATGACCATTACCCAGCCTTCCAGGGGATGTTTATCCACAATAGGCCCTCACTTATCCTCCAAATATCCACTTTTTTCCACAGTTTTGCACAAGTTATCCACCACGCAGACGTGCGACAGCTGGACATTATACCACCCGCGCGCGCCCTTGCAATAGCCTGTGGAGGGTGGCGATTCTGACCGCCAAAAAGGCGATATACAGGCTCCACGCACGGCCCTCTCAAGATACGACAATCACATGCTTCAAAATTACTGCAAATGACGTACGGCTGGGACCATTTTCCTATGGCTATATAACGCGCGATTGGTTACAATCAATCGGGTTTCGAGGGGGAGACCGCAAGTTCGCCTGTAATGCCAGGCGGTTGATTATTGCGGCCATAATACCTACGGAGAATAATACCTTGAGTGTTTTTCAAAGGGCGTCCAAACAGGTCAGGTTAGTTGTCGCGCTTATAGCAGCCGCGGTAATCGTGTTGCCCGCCATATTCGCAATGCCCGCTTCCACAGCGTCGGCAGCCCAGGCGCGCTACTTCCCGAACACGGGGAACAGCGTCGGCGGGGCGTTCCTGAAGTTCTTCGATGCTTATGGCGGGGTGCGCGTCTTCGGGTTGCCCCTCACGAACGAGACCCAGGAAAACGGCAGAACGGTACAATACTTCGAGCGCCAGCGTTTCGAGTATTTCCCCGAGCATGCAGGCAGCCCTCACGAGGTACAGCTTGGCCTGCTGGGCGCGAAAGCAGCGGCAGGTAAGCCCGGCGCGGGCCGCATAGCTCCCTTCGCCTCCAAGAACGACCTCATGTACTTCAACGAGACGGGCCACTCTCTCGGGGGTGCTTTCCTCAGCTTCTGGAAGGCCAACGGAGGGGTGCGCGTGCTGGGCTTCCCCATTACCGAGCCAATCCAGGAGGGCGGCTGGACGGTGCAATACTTCGAGCGGGCGCGCATGGAGTACCACCCGGAGAAGGCCAAGCAAGGTTTTGTGGTGGAGCTAAGCCTGCTGGGCAGGGACTACCTGTGGTCGGGCGGAAAGGGTGTATCAACCCAGGCTCAGGCCCCGGCACCTCAGGGCGCGGCTCTGAACGGGCTGGAGCAGGAGCTGCTCAACCACATCAACGGCGCGAGGGCGGGCGCTGGCCTGCCGGCGGTGGCCGCGGACGCTCAGTTGTCTTCCCTGTCGAAGCACCGCTCCAACGACATGGTCCACAAGGGCTATTTTTCCCACAACCCGCCCGGTGGCGACGACTATATGACGTTGCTCAAGAGAGCGGGCGTGCCGTTCAAGCTGGCGGGAGAGATCATCGCCTGGAACAGCTACAGCAACTCGGCGCAGAAGGCATTTGAAGGCTTCATGAACTCTCCCGCCCATCGCGCCATCATCATGGACGGCAGGTACAACGTCGCGGGCGTCGGCCAGGGCCTCAGCGGCGATGGCAAGAACTTCTACACGGTCATCTTCGTCCAGAAGTAACCCGGTGCGAGGCCAGGAGAAAGGCGGTAGCCATTGGGCTACCGCCTTTTGCTATTTGCTGCAACCTGCTTCTACAGGACTCCTTCGCCCTCATTCCTGAGTGGATCATCTTGCAAGTAAGTTACCCATAACAGGACTCTGCTCCCCTCTGTCATCCTGAGTGTAGCGAAGGATCTCAAGAAGGTGGGTGGGGAAGAAGCTGTATTGGACTACCCACCTCGGAGTACCCACCTCGGCTTGCGGCTTGCCAGCAGGCTCCTACACTTGTAGAGAGTCCGACTGCCACCTGATCCTTCGCTACGCTCAGTACCATGCTAACGAAGGAGTGGCAGTGTGGAACATGAGCACATAGCCCGTCCTTGTCATTTCGAACGCAGTGAGAAATCTCGTCCCTCAGCACAGGGCAGCACCTTTCCTACAGCCATAATGTACCGCAAGAAAGAGGAAACAGCCCAGTGTAGGACGAGATTTCTCACTGCGTTCGCAATGACAATGTGGGAGTTATGCTAGATAGGGTGAATTGACAAGACGTTCTCCGGTGTTGTAAAGGAGCAGTTGCAACACCAACCCCCAACAACCCGGAGAACAAGCTAATGATACC
>DASVRN010000312.1:0-2162 GCA_036388595.1 Chloroflexia bacterium | reverse complement strand
ACATCCCAAGAACCTTCTTTGCTGGGGATGTTGGCCGACGCTTACGAGGATTACATGGCACTTAGAGACGAAATACTGGAACAGCCCGACGTGCTACAACGCTGGCTGGATACTAGCCTCGACCGCGTGAAGGAAATAGCTGAGGTCGTGCGGCAGCGGGACGTGAGCTACGTCTTTCTCGCGGCACGCGGCACGTCGGACCACGCGGGAGTGTACGCCCAGTACCTGCTGGGTTCGCGTAACCGGCTGCCCGTCGCCCTAGCCGCGCCTTCCCTTTTCACAATGTACCCCGACTCGCCCCGCTTGGCGAACGCCCTGGTGATTGGCATTTCGCAATCGGGCCAGTCGCCGGACATCGTGAGCGTGATTGAGGAAGGGCGGCGTCAGGGTGCCATCACGCTGGCGATCACGAACCATCCTGACTCCCCGATGTCTGCATCGGCCGAGCTAAACCTCGATATCGGGGCGGGTGCCGAACTGGCTGTGGCCGCCACCAAGACGTACACGGCACAGTTGCTCGCGCTGGCTGCTCTCTCCGTGGCGCTTGCGGGCGACAGCCGGGAGGACGTGGCTGCGCTTTACCGGGTGCCGGGTGCCGTGGCGGCTTCGCTGGAGCTGGAGCGTGAGGCCGAGCGCATAGCCGTCAAGCACGCGGCCCTGGAACACTGCGTGGTGCTTGGCCGGAGCTACAATTACGCCACCGCCCAGGAGTGGGCCTTGAAGCTCAAGGAGATGGCCTACGTCTTCACCGACGTCTACTCCACCGCGGACTTCCAGCATGGCCCTATTGCCATTGTTGAGGAGGGCTTCCCAATACTGGCGGTGGCACCCGAGGGTGCGGTATTCTCCGACATGCTGTCTCTGCTACGCCGCCTGCGGGATGAGTACAAGGCCGAATTGGTGGTCATCTCCGACAGCGAGGAGGCGCTATCGCTGGGGCACGCCGGTCTATGTTTGCCCGATGGCCTGCCGGAATGGCTCACCCCAATCCCCGCTATCGTGCCCGCTCAGCTATTCTGCTACCACCTGACGCGCGCTAAAGGCTACGACACCGAACAACCCCGCACGTTGCGCAAAGTCACGCTGACGCACTAGGGCGTGTCCGCGCACGGCATGACCCCTTCCCGGATGTTAGCAGGGGCGTACACTCGTCACCAGGGCGCGCGTGGCTATCCGTAGGACTGGCCCCACCACCGCATCCCGTGGGTTATGTAGAAAGCCGCCTCCGAGGGAAAATTAGGGGGCCTGCACCTGCGTGGCAATGAGGCTGGTGTAGAGCCGGGCACCGGCGGGTTGGAGGTGTATGCCGTCTTTGGAGAAGAGCGCGGGCTGTCCCGCCGTCGCGGCACGCCAGTCGATCATCGCCGTGTTCGGGTAACGCTGTACACCCTCCGCGATGACTTTGTTGTTGTTGGCTTCCCACTGGCGCGGCACCTTCAAGTTGACGAATATTACCTTGCGCACGCCCGTCAGCAGCGACATCATCTGGTCGAATTGCTTGGCGGTGAAGGTGCCGTTGGTGCCCATGTGGATCACTACCACGTCTCCTAGCTTCCCGGCGTCGCGCTTGGCTCTTATCGTATTGATAGCCTGCGACACCTGCCGGCTCTTTAGGGCGTCCACCTCAGTAGGGGCGATGGCTGCCAGCACGCGCACCAACTCCTTAGCCGCGCCCAGCATCACCGAGTCGCCTATCGCACTGATCTTGACGGGTGCAGGCCCGGTTGGTTGTGGTGGCGGGGGAACGGCCGTGAGCGTGGCTATGGGTACGTCCGTTGGCTTGGCGGTCGGCCCGTCCTGGGATGCGTTCGCAGTGGGAGGTGCAGGTTTGTTGCCGCCGGCAGGGGTGGGGGGCACGGGCTTAGGCGTGGCAGGCGGGGCCGGGGGTGCAGGCTGTCCTACCGGGGGCGCTTCCACTATGGGTACGTTGGCTGGGTCAATGTTCAGCGTCAGCGCGGCCGCGAAGGCCCAGCCCTCTACGCCATCCGCCGTGCGCACCACGTACGAACCGTTGCCTCTAAGCTTGCCGAGCAGCATGAGACCTTCCCCACGCGCCAGGACCTTGATGACCGGGTAGACCTTGCCCGGCCCGGTCCTGAGATTGACGCCGGTGTTGGTGACGGCATCAGGGACGCGCACGGTGGCTGTGGCTGTGGCTGTGG
>DASVRN010000311.1:0-9557 GCA_036388595.1 Chloroflexia bacterium | reverse complement strand
AATGTCCCATATTGGCCCCACTGGTACTTGTTGTACCATCACGTTTCACGTTTCACGTTTCAGAACTATGCCCCTGTGCCGTTGTTGCTGTCGCTGTCGGTGGCTTGCTGGGAGCCGCCCGCGGTGCCTACTTCAAAGCGGATGAAGCGGCTGATCTGGATGTTCTCACCCAGCTTGCCGATGGCTTCCTTTACCAGGTCGCGGATGGTCTTGCGGGGGTCGCGGATGTACTCCTGGTCCAGCAGGGCGTTGCCGGAGCCTGCGCCGGAGCCACCTTCGAGGGTGCCCACTTCGGCGGGGTCCATCGAGGCTACCTGCATGGCGACCTCGCGGGCCAGCGTGCGGAACTCGGGCGTGCGGGCCACGAAGTCGGTCTCGCAATTCACCTCGACCAGCGCGCCGATGCGCCCGCCCGTGTGTATGTACGACTCGATTAGACCCTGGCTCACTTCTCTGCCTGCTACCTTGCTGGACTTGGCTAGTCCCTTCTGGCGCAACGCCTCCACGGCCTTTTCTACGTTACCGCCGGACTCCTGCAACGCTTTCTTGCAGTCCATTACGCCGGCCCCTGTCTTCTCGCGCAGTTCCTTTACTGCCTGTGCTGAAATGTCCACATTTACCTCCAAGTGAGTTGTTAGTTGTTGGTTTTTAGTTGTTAGCCCTGCGTCCTTGCATGTTCCGAGCAACTCACCACCCGAAACGCATAACTCAAGACCCGCAAAAAGGGGGCCAAGCATGCCAGCCGCCCCCATTCTTGTTGCCTGCTTTATCTGGCTACATGGTAGCTGGTGATTATTGCTTCTTATACCTCGGCGTCGTCGGGGGTGAAGCTATACTCACCCGGCTCTATCGTGTAGTCAACGTCAACATCGGCGCGCATGCTCTCGCGGCGCTGAGCACCCTCAAGAGAGGCGTCGGCCATCTTGGCGGTGATGATACGCACGGCACGAATAGCGTCATCGTTGGAGGGGATAACGTAGTCCACCTCGTCGGGGTCGGCGTTGGTATCTACCATAGCCACGACCGGGATACCCAGCTTGATAGCCTCCGTGATGGCGATCCGCTCGCGGTGGGTGTCCACGATGAACACCGCATCGGGCAGGTCGCGCATGTCCTTGATGCCACCCAGCAGGGCGTTGAGCTTCTCGATCTTCTCTTCGAGCTTTGCGGCCTCGGCTTTGGGCAGGTCGGCAAGCTCGCCGCGTTCCTGGCGGCCCTCAAGGTCAGCGAGGTAGCGCAAGCGGTTGCGAATCGTGGCGAAGTTGGTCAGCATGCCGCCCATCCAGCGCTTGTTCACGAAGTACTGCCCGCCGCGCTCGGCCTCTTCGCGGATGGCTTCCTGCGCCTGCTTCTTGGTGCCGATGAACAGCACTTTGCCGCCGTTGGCTACCAGGTCGCTCACGAAGCCCATCGCGGCCTGCAAACCCGTGACGGTCTGCTGAAGGTCGATGATGTGGATGCCGTTGCGCTCGGTGAAGATGTAGGTCTTCATCTTCGGGTTCCAGCGCTTGGTCTGGTGGCCGAAGTGCACGCCCGCCTCAAGCAGGGCCTTCATGTTGATGCCGGTGCCACCGCCACTACCACCACTGCCGCCACTGCCGTTATCGGAGCCGTTGCCGCCTCCATAACCGCGCGTCGGAGGCTGCTGCTCACGAGCGGGGGCAGGTGCCGGGGCAGGAGCTTCCTCTACCGGGGTCGCGGCCTGTGCGGGTGCAGGTGGGGTATCTACTGTATCCGCCTCGGCGGGGGCTGCCAACTGGTCCATGTCCGTATCTGTTGTCGCCAAAAGAATCCTCCGTCAGTGTTAAACGTCCGCCACCCTCTTTCGCGCCGGGCACGCGAGCCGCTCCCATGTTTGCGTGTTTCTGGCGGCTGGCGCGCACGTCCCGGCTGGTCAGGTGACGTGCTTGATATGTACTCCAGGGGCACGCAATACCCCGACTGTTGCGCGCTTTTCTAGGTAGTCCCTTTAAGAGCGCCAACGGCAATTATATCATAAGAGGGTTGGGAGAGACAAGTTCGCCAGGGGTAGTAATTCAGTAGGAAAAGAGCCAGCAAACGCCAATGCTAACTATCATGGGCATCAAGGTTGTTTGTTGCGTGCGATTAGTAGACCAAGGGTGCCCGCAGTTTGTTGTTGTAGGAGTTGATTGCCACTATGGCCCAGACAACACAAACGAGTACGACACCCAGCCATATTCCCAAAGGCAGCAACGTTAGATAGCTTATACCCGAACTTGTGAACCCAGGATCGTAGTAGTCCATGCCGCCAACGATACGTGTATAAAAGAGAGTCCATGCACCGGTGGAGACCAATAACATCACGATCCCGCCGCTGGCAGTTGCGTAGAATAGGCCCAGGGGCCCAAACAGTAAGGCAAGCAGACACCCCACCCTAACGCTCTTAGGGGACCGGGCTGGAGCCATAGCGGTGGGCTGCGCGTACGCAGGGTACGGGGCCTGCATCGCAGGAGGGGGCGGCCCATACGGTGCCTGTTGCGGAGGATAGGTTGGTTGCTCTGGACGCTGGTAAGGCGGTGGCTGAGACGGTGCGGGTGGATAGAAGGGCTGCGGCTGCTGCGGTGGCTGAGGCGAGTACGCACCTGACGATACTGGGGGAACAGAAGTCACAGCAAGGGGCTGCCCACACCGGTTACAGAAACGCATGCCGGGCGCACTAGCTTGCCCGCAGTTCTGACAGGTAATAGCCAGGGGCTGAGTAGAACCGGGAACGTAGGGGCCGCTCATGATTACCCTCCAAAGGAGCACTGCGATACCGGATAGTGATGGCATCGCTAGGCAGACGCTATATTGGCAGCTACTTCGCAGGGGTACGACGAATGGGAGCATTCAGATTTTAGCACTCATCTTGTGGGATGGCAATACCCATGACAAGCCTCTTCTGAGTGCCGGGCTTCTCGTTGAGAGACATAGCAAGGGAGAGGTAGGGATGGGTATGGTACAGGTTGCATGTAAGACGCCCGTCGAATAAATTCGAGGGCTACACCTCGCGAAGTCTGCATGCGGCAGACTGGTTCTTCTCAGAGCGCCTGAAGAGACCTAAAGTTGTAGCAGTCTGAGAAACGGGACTTTGCAGAGCGTAACCCGCCGACTGAAGTCGAGGGCTACGCTCGACGTTTAGCTCACCGCTCGTCACGGTATATCCAGTAGTTGCCCTGTTCTACTACTAACTGTTTACGCTCATCAATGTCTCGCTGCGTTTCTTCTGTCAGACGATTCCGTCCGGTGGCATGGATCACCACTAGAGGCGCTCGCGAAACCCGGTCCAGAAAGTCGGCCTGGGGAGCGGGACGGTACATCACGCCGTACACGTCGGGTCGCTCGCCTGGGGTGGCGAGTTCGTTCCGCCTGCCGCTCAAGACCGACGACCACAGGTCGCCAATGTCGCGGGTGTTCAGGCCGATGCCGAGGGAGATCATGTGGCCGTAGCTGTCCACCAGGTAGCCGGTGGCGTTGTGGCTGGGTGGGCGGGCCGCCAGCAGGTTGAACTGCTCGTCGGTGGCGAGAACAGGGGTGCCGGGCGGGACGGCGTTGTTCACATAGCGCCCCACCACCTCGAAGATGCGCTCCTCGTACCGGGTCACGAGGCCACTCCATTGCACCACCAGCAAGGGCAGCAGCACGACAGCCAGCAGCGCGGGCGCGGCAATCCGCAGAAGCATGACACGGGAGGTCCCTACGCGGGAAGCAAGGCGGCGCAACAGACGGGGCAGCAGGCTGACAGCGGCCCCTAGTAGACATAGAGGGGCGGCAAGCTGTATGTAGTAGTGCTGGTAGAAGGAGCGGCTGTAGGTGAACAGCAGCACGCTGAAGAACATCCAGATAGCAACCACCCACCAACGGCCGGTGGAGCGCCGCACCCATACCCACGCGGAGAGCACCAGGAAGCCGAGGGCGGCAAGCAGCATCGTAGAGGGATTGCGCAAGGTGGTGGTGAGGTCGGCTATGCGAGCCGGGATTTCGGCTATACCGTCACTTGGCCGCAGCAGTTGGAAGAAGAAGACATCACGTACCAACTGGGAGGGCGCCAGCACCAGGAAAGGCAGCAGCACAACCAAAGCTCCCGCGACGGCCCCTATAAGAGCGAACAGCAGCCCGGCACCTACCCGGCGGGTATCTTCTCCTTTACGTGAGCTAAAGCGATATGTCGCCCATAGCCACGCGATGTCGGTGAGGATAGCAAGTAGGCAGGCCACTCCCGCAATCTTCGTCAGCGTGCTGAGTGCCCCGCATATGCCGCAGAGTACGAGCAACCAAAGAGCAGTCTTTCGCCGTGGGGGATTAGCTTCCCCGGTCAGATATGGACGCGCCGACAAGTAGAACAGCAGGGCCGCACACGATAGGAGCACCATCGGGCCATCAAGCATGACCTTGCGGTTGATCTCGACCACGCGCCCATCCAGCGTCCAGAGCAACCCGGCCACGGTGCCACCTGCCAGCCCAGCCAATCGCGCGCCGACCAGGAAGAGCAGCGCGAGGGTGATGAGACTGTAGCCAACCGACAGATAGCGGGCCATCATGAAGGAAGTGGGGCTACCCCACTCGTTGAAGTGGTAGGCCATTGCGGGGGCGTAGGAGAAGGCTGCGACGGGCGGGTGGGCGAAGAAGTAGTCGCGGTAAGGCATGATGCCCTGTAGAAAGAGTTGCGAGGCCCCGGCGTAAACCCCTTCGTCGTCATAGGGACGCTCGCTGAGGCCAACATCCTGCGGCAACAGCAGCACCATACGCGCAAACCCCGCCACGAGCAGCAGCGACACGAGCACCAGGGCAGGCACCATCCATCGTCCAGGGCTTGTGCTGTTAGTCGCCCGGTCTTCCCCAGGTTCCACGGTCGAGGAGCGAGTGCGGAACGTGAGCAAGCCGACCCCTAGCAGCCAGGCGGCCCAGGGTAGCCAGGGGGTGCCGTCGAAGTGTGCGTGCAGGGGTGTGAGGAAGTCCAGCGGGGTAGGCGCATTTGCGGACGATGGCAGCCCGAACCATGCACCAAGTCCGGTCGCAAGCAACGAAAAAAGGCGCAGGTGAGTCACCACGCCTATCACGCCGTACAGGATGAGCGCCCCGGCTATGTAGGGCACCAGGCGACGCCCCCCGCCCTCACGTACCTCAGCTTGCATAGCTCGATTGTCGCACGAGGGCGTCGGAGTGTCAAACTAGTGGTTAGTGGTTAGTGGTTAGTGGTTAGTGGTTAGTGGTTAGTGGTTAGAGAAAGGATTCCAACAACTAACCACTAACCACTAACCACTAACCACTCGTTACCTGGACCTGATGTTGAGGTTGCCCACCCCGTGATCGATCTTGATGGTCACTTTGTTCGTTGCGGTATCGAAGGCGCTCGATTCGTAGGTGTCCTCTCCCTGGCTGGAGAAGCGACTGTCTACGGTCGTGGTGCCGATGCCGGAGTCTACTTCGATACGGGCTTCCAGGTCTTCGGGAACGATTAGCTCCAGGTTGCCCGTGCCGCCATCTATCTCCACTGTAATGTTATTCGCGGCGGCTGGGAGGGTAATGCTGGCGTTGCCGGTGCCGCTGTCAACGGTTAAGCCGCTAAGTTGGAGCTTTGCGAGGTCGAGAGTCAGATTGCCGGTACCGGCGTCAACCTTCAGGTTCACAGGCACGCGCTCGTTCAGGAAGATCTCCCAGCTTGGCGACCGACCACCGTTGAACCAGTGCGGGGCGAAATTCCAGCCTCCGGATCGTTCCACAATCTCCACTTCGGCGGTGTTGCCGTTCTCGCTCACGTCAATACTGGGTGGGCCGTGGTTCTCATAGTAACCGAGGTCTCCCGCCGCCAGCAAACCGCCCTCCCCCGACATACTGCCGAGGGTCAGGTTGCCGAGTCCCATATCGACATGCACGTCAGCCGATTCGACGTTGTTGAGGCCAAGGTTGAGTGGTGCGCTGATCAGCCCACCGGGAGCCGTGAAGCCACTGTTGGCGTACACGAGGGCAGCCCCCCCGCCCACGACCGCCAGGACCAGCAGCAAGGAAATAACCGGGCTGCGGCGGCCCACCACGAGGTCGATGCCGATTGCGATCAGGATAAGCGGCCACAGCCGGCCCAGCGTCTCCCAAATGCTCCAGGGCACCATGCCCAGGTTGTTGAGCAGGAACAACACACCTGCCGATATCAGCAGCAACGGGCCGAGCAGGGGCGTGCGATGGTGCCTATGGTCCTGTGTGGCAGGCGCGGCGACGGCCACCGGCTGCGGGGGGCCATACGGAGGGTATGGCTGGTCTGCTGGCGGCGCGGATGCCTGTGGTGTCTCACCTGCGTAGCTGCCGCTGTAGGTACCCTGCGGCTGAATCTCCGGGGGCACATAGGTGGTAGGTTGGCCCGTATACACGGGCGAACCCTGCGGCGGGAGCGGTCCGGTGTCGCTGCCTCCTACTCTCGCGCTGCTGTCATTGGGGTTCTGTTCCATATGTGTAGCTCCTATTTATGTAAAGCAAGGATGCAGTAACTCCATAGGATTACTGCATCGCGAGCGGCTTGTTCTATTTACTTATCTTATTCTGCGTGCCATACCCTGTGCAAGGTGCTAGGCGCGGCGGCTAATCATCATCACGCCGAGGCCGACGAGCAGCAGGGGCCACCAGACTCCCCAGGCGAAGAAGCGGAAGAAGCCGAGGTTGAGCAACAGGAAGAATATACCTATCGCGATCAGGGCCATAGCCGGGTTGCCCTGCCGGGGCTGTGCCGAAGCGCCTGCCGGGGGTAGCTGGCCTTGCGATGCGGTTGCGCCGCCATTCGGCTGGGCTACACCACCATTGCCGCCGTTGCCGACTTTAGCTCCACGGGCACCTGTGAAGCCGCGCACCCGCGCACCCATATCGCTCAGGTTCTCATTGACGATCTCGTTTACGTCGGTGGCTGTGCTCGCGGTGCCCGGAATTAGCAGCCACAGCAGCATGTAGACGAAGGCAAATCCTCCGCCTGTTATGAAAGTCAGCACCAGGAAGATAATCCTGACGATGTTGGGGTCGATACCCAAATAGCTTGCCAGGCCCGAGGCCACGCCACCGAGCATCCTCTGGCTTGTGCTCCTGTAAAGACGGCTTGTGCCGTTCATCCTTATCCCTCCAAAAAGTATTTATGGCCTGGTAAGCGGAATTCCAGGCGATATTTGTATGTCTCTTACAGTCTTAGTTACGCAACGTCCGCGCAAAAGGTCGCAAAATGCGAGCTTCAATTCTCCGCTTGATTCTAGGGGCGCATACTCGCCTGCCTGGGTTAGTAAAGTTCGAGGTGGGACATACGTCGCCTGCGCATCATTTCCAGAGCACTGGAGTTCGAGATGAACGCCCAGAGTCGGCCCTTGTCATTTCGAACGCAGTGAGAAATCTCGTCCCTCAGCACCCATATAATACCTTTCCTACAGCCACTCTGTACCGTAAGAAAGGGGAAACATCCTGGTATAGGACGAGATTTCTCACTACGTTCGAAATGACAAGGTCCACCTTTGCTGTCGATATTTAGCGTTGCTACTTTCAAGATGCCTGCTAGCACTTCCCACAAGACCCCTGGCAGCATGGTAAGTGTACTTGTAAGCTGGTACGAGCGGATGGTTAGTGTGACATACAGGTGTGTGCTACTTTTGACGTACTTTCCAACCCCGCCTACTGATGTATGCGCCCGGTATCGTGGGACTCTTGACAAGGCCGCGCCACTTCGGTTACTAATAGATGCTACATAGCCGGTCGCGGAGACCGGCAGCACAACACCATAGCAACAAACAAAGGCAACGACGGAGAGAGTAAGTCCGCGGAGGCGCACAGGGAAGGATAGGCCAGCGACTGAGAGCCTACCCCGCACGACACGGACCGAAGTTCACTCCCGAGCCGGAAGGTGAACGGAATTTGGGAATTGGGATTTCGGATTTCGGATTTAGAAGGTATCCAACAAATCCCAAATCCGCAATCCCAATTCCCAAATCTCACTAGCTTTCCCCGGTAGCTCCCGTTATCGAGCACGGAGCGGTCTGCATTGCAAGGCTTTGCGGGCCGAAATCAGGGTGGTACCACGTGGCCGCGCCTCGTCCCTGGCGAGCAGCGCGGTCTTTTTGTTTAAGTTGGGATTGGGCGTGCTGAAGGAGTAGTTTATGGCGACATTGCAGGAACAAATAGAGCAGGCCAGGCAGGAGGCGCTTGAGGCTCTTGCTCCACTGAGGGACAGCGCGGGGTTGGAGGAGTGGAACCGGCAGTACCTGGGCAAGAAGGGGCTGCTGACGGGGCTATTCAGGGGCGTGGGTGCCCTGCCTACAGAGGAGCGTGCGGCGGCCGGACAGGCCATCAACACCGCCAAGGCCGGGCTGGAGCAGGCGTACGTCGAGGCGGAGAGGCGCATCGGGCAGGGCGAGTTACAGCGGCGGTTGGTCGAAGAGGCGGTGGATATCACACTGCCGGGGCGGCCAATACCTGTGGGGCACAGGCACATCATCAACCAGACCGCCCGCGACGTGATACGGGCCTTCCGCGACCTGGGCTTCCAGGTATACGAGGGGCCGGATATCGAGCTTGATATGTACAACTTCGAGTTGCTGAACATCCCGCCGGAGCACCCCGCCCGCTCGATGCAGGACACCTTCTACGTGGACGACCGCCTGCTGGGCATGCGCGACCCTGGGGCCAGCATGGACGAGTTGCCGCCGGTGGTGTTGCGCACCCACACCTCGCCCGGACAAATCCGGCTGATGCGTCGAGTGGAGCCGCCCGTGCGCCTGGTTATACCGGGACGGACGTACCGCTCGGAGGCTACCGACGCCACCCATGAGGCTTACTTCACGCAGATGGAGGGCATGGCGATTGACAAGAAGGTGACGTTGGCCGACCTGAAGGGCACGCTGGCCGCGTTCGCCCGCGCCATCTTCGGCAGCGACCGCAAGGTGCGCTTCCGCTGCGACTACTTCCCCTACGTGGAGCCTGGGGTGGACCTGGCGATTGACTGCATCAATTGTGACGGCAGTGGCTGCCGGTCGTGCAAGTACACAGGTTGGCTGGAAATCCTGGGAGCGGGCATGATCCACCCGCAGGTGCTCATCAACGGCGGGGTGGACCCTGAGGACTATAGCGGCTTCGCGTTCGGAGCGGGCTTCGAGCGGATTGCGATGCTGCGGCACGGGATTGACGATATTCGGCTGTTCTACGGGAACGACCTGCGGTTCTTGCAGCAGTTCTAGGTGGAGTAGCGTTAGAGACGAAAACGCAAAGACGCAAAGAACGCAAAGGACGCGCAAAGAAAGTATTGTTTTGCTTGTCTAGAGGAGAGAGACTATGCCGATGAGAGCGCCGCTCTCGTGGTTACGGGAGTACATTGATATAAACGTGCCGGTGGAGGAGTTGGCTCGCCGCCTTACGCTCGCGGGGCAGGAGGTGGAGCACATCGTTCGTATCGGCGCGGAGTGGGAGAACATCTACACGGGCGTGGTGGCGCGGCTGGAGAGGCACCCTAACGCCGACCGGCTGAACCTGGCTACGGTGGAGTACGGGGCGGGGAAAGCCATCACGGTCGTGACCGGCGCGCCGAACATAGAGCAGGG
>DASVRN010000310.1:0-41703 GCA_036388595.1 Chloroflexia bacterium | reverse complement strand
CATGTCCGCCAGCATCCCTACCCACCTTCTTGAGATCCTTCGCTGCGCTCAGGATGACAGGGCGGGACTTGGTTCTCATATCCTACAGAGGCACAGCCCCAGTATCGTCCATCGTCTATCGTCCAACGCCTACCGTCCTCTGAACGCCGGGAGCACTCCCTCGGCCAGCCTGTGCAGGGGTTCTAGGTGCACTATGTTGGGCACGTAGGCGATGATGTACTCTACGCCTGCGTCCACCAGGGTGCCCAGCATGTCAACGCATTGTTGCGGGGAGCCGACGAAGTTGCCCCGGCTGTACTCTTCGAGGGTGATCTCGCGATTCCTGGCCTTGCTGTCGCGCTCGCGGATTACACGGGTGGCCTCTTCGGGGTCCTCTCCCGGCTCCAGTATGTTCAGCGTAATCTCAGCCGATTTGATGATGCTGTTATAGTCGCGGCCCTCGTTCTCGCAGTGCTGGCGCAGCACCTCGAACTTGTGCCGGTAGTTGTCGGGGTTGATGCCGCCTACGTTGCACGCATCGGCGTAACGTGCCACCAGCTTGAGGGTAACCTTCTCGCCGCCACCGCCGACCCAGATGGGGATGTGAGGCTGCTGTACGCCCTTCGGTTCGTTGATAGCACCCTCGATCTGGTAGTGCTTGCCCTCGAAAGTGGCGTAATCCTCTTTCCACATGGCGTGGAAGATTTGCAGTGCCTCACCCAGCATGCGTAGGCGTTCCGGTGCCTCAGGGTAGGGATAGCCGTAGGCCAGGTACTCATGCTCGTACCAGCCAGCGCCTATGCCAAAGTCGAGCCTGCCGTGGCTCAACACGTCCACCGTGGAGGCCATCTTCGCCAGCAGCGCGGGGTTGCGGTAGCCGTTGCACGACACCATCTGCCCGATCCTGATGTTGGAGGTATCGCGGGCGAGGGCGGCGGTGCTGATCCAGCACTCAAAAGTGGTCTCAAGCTCCGGGCTAGGCACGGTGTGGAAGTGGTCGTACAGCCACACGGAATCGAAGCCTAGCTGCTCGGCTTCCTTGGCTACACGCGTCATAGCCTCGTACTTCTCGACAGGGTCTTGTATATCTACCAGGTCCATGCGCCAGCCCTGCGGCACCAGCACGCCAAACTTAATCGCCATTGTCAGTCCTCCTGCGTGTGAGTATCATCCTTAGACGCAGGAGGGATGAGGCAGGATGAATGCCAGCGATTTGCTAGAAGCTTTCTCAAGAACAAGAATGTAGAATGTCAGCAACAAAGCCTCACCCTATCATTTCGAACGGAGTGAGAAATCTCGTCCTCCATGCAGGTTTAGCACCTTTCACCTATTATTCATTTGCTTTTGTTGCCGTAAGTAAGATGATAGTTGGGAGGTGTAGGACGAGATTTCTCACTGCGTTCGAAATGACAATGTAGAACTCTGGTGCTCATGTCTGAGGCTACTATCCTATATGGCTTCTAGTCTCCTTCTTGGAATCTCCGTCTCTCTTCCAGCAGCGAGGGGTAGACCGAGCCTGTGGCGATCTCGCGGTAGACCTTGAAGCGGTCGGCCCCGGCGAGCAGTGGTTCCAGCAGAAGCTGACCGTAGTAGTAGGTGAACACGTAGACGCGGAACAGGGGTGAGGAGAGGAAGCCGAGGCTGTGCTGGGCTTCCTCCTGGCGGCGCAGGCCCCATTGCACCAGGTATTGCACCACCTCGTCGGGGGAGCGACCGTCCGTGTTGAGCAGGAAAGAGGCGTTGCCGCTCACGGCGGCCAGATCGCGCTGTGCCTCTCGCACCTGGCTAATCTGCTCTATATCCGGCTCTATGCCAAGTTCCGGGAAGATGTGCTCGGCTGCCCACTCCAGGTCGCTGTTCCCCTCGAATATCAACCCACGCGCGGTGGTGGCTATAGTCTCGGCAATGAGGCTTTCGGGCGAGTTGAGGATGGTGATGGCGTATTCGCCCTGGCCGCGCTCCCTGTACTGCACCGCCTCCCGTAGCGCGTGCTCGGTGTGATGGCCGGGGTAGCCCTCGTGAGCCAGGTAGTCCACCAGGCTGAGGCTGCTCACCGGCAGGTCGGTGTTGATCTCGATGAGCGAGCGCATGTTGCCCCGGTACCAGTTGTACCCACCCCAGGGCTTGTCGCTCACCAGGCTCAACTCTATCGCCTCACCTTCAGGCAGAGGCACCTCCCTGGCAGTGCGCGACCTCACTTCACCGGCAATCTTGTCCAGCAGCGGCAAAAGCTTCTCAACGGGCACCTCGAACTGCTTGCGCCACAGGTTGCGCCGCTCGTAGAGGGAACCCTGGCCCGGCAGCGCCGCATCCAGCCTGGCGTGCGCGTCAGCGAACACATCTTCCGGCACGCGCTCCGGGTTGATGTCGAAAATGAGCTGCGCCTGCTCGATGAGAGGAATCTGCTCGCCTCCGAGCACGCGCGCCTGGGTGTGTAGCGCCCTCACCTGCCGCTCCAGGAAGCCACGTCGCTCGGCAGGGTAGTCCATACCCGGCAGCGCGCTCAACAGCCCCTCGGCTGCGCTTTGCAATGCCTGGGGAGTGGGCAGCGACTCGTTCTCTACCGCGGTGCGCCAGGAAGCAGGACCAAAGTAGCTATCGACGGTGCCCGGCTCCAGGCGGTCCATAAGCAAACCGAGGTGGATGTATTCTCTGACCCAGTCATCAAATAGATGGTCTTCTGCTTCCCCATTCGCGTGGGGGCTTGTGGTCATGGTGTAACCTCCTGAGTGTCATTCTCCAACGGGGCATTATAACACCAGGGTTCAGGACGCACGGCGCGCTCTCAGCCTCACAAATCTGCGCTATAATGCAGCTAGAGGTCCCGGCTGCGCTTCCTGTGTGCCTTAACCTGTGCGCCTTAAGTTGCGTTATCACAGCACAGGGTGGGCAGGGATGTTGAGGTAGAACCATGTACCGGAACAAAGCGGGCAGCGGCATCAAGGCGACGGACATACCTCCCGGAAGCTGCATGCTGAGCAGGTCCGGCAACGAAGAGGTAGCCATCTTCAACGTAGACGGCCAATTGTACGCCACCCAAAACAGGTGCACCCACGCGGGCGGCCCCCTGTGCGAGGGCGGCCTGTGGGGCGACGTAGTGCAATGCCCCTGGCACGGCTCGGAGTTCAACGTCCGCACCGGCGAAGTAGTCTCCGGCCCCGCGAAAGTGCCGCTCAAGACGTACAGGGTGGCGGTGGTGGATGGGGTGATTGCTATTTCAGAAACGTGAAACGGGGTTCTGAAACGTGAAACGTGAAACGTGATGCGTCTTGCTCAACAGGGTACGTGAAAATGGGGATGTTTCTACTGTGGCACCCAGTCCCACTTGTCATTCTGAGCGCAGCGAAGAATCTCGTCCCACAGCACCCAAATGTCACCTTTCTTTAAGGCAGTTGGGTGCAATTGAAAAGAGCAACACAGCGGTAGAGGACGAGATTCTTCGCTACGCTCAGAATGACAAAGACCAATATTGCCTCCCCATAGAAACAGGACGACATTCACGAACCAACCATAGCAAACCGCATCACGTTTCACGTTTCACGTTTCAGACCCAGGAGTGACAAACACATGACAGTATCCTACTGGCAGGACGCCAGCGGCGACCGGACAATCGAGTGCGACGTGTGCGTGGTGGGCGCTGGGGTCGTGGGGCTGTACCTGGCGAGGCTGATCGCCGGGCAGGGTCGCAGCGTAGTGGTGCTGGAGGCGCGGCACGTAGCGGCGGGGGCCACCGGGCGCAACGCGGGCATGGTACTCACCGGCAGCGCCTACTACTACCACCAGGCCGTGGCGACCTACGGTCGGGAGCTTGCCCACCAACTCTGGCGCTTGAGCCTGCACAACCGCGACATCGTGAAAGGGTTGTCGCAGGAGTTCGGCACCCTCTGGATAGAAAACGGCTCGCTGCTGCTGGCCCTGGACGATACCGAGGCCGAAGACCTCACGCGGGCCTACGACGCCATGTGCGACGACGACATCCAGTGCAAGATCACCTATAAAGACCCACTCAAGAGGGGCTTCACCGCCGTGGTCGAGCAGCCTGGTGACGCTGGCATACACCCTGTGAAGTTCTGCGAAGCCATGTCGAGGTCGATGGGCGCGCAGCTTTTCGAGCAGTCGGAGGTGCACGCGATAGAGCCGCTGCCCGGAGGCGGGGTCGAGTTGAGGTCGCGGCGGCTGACGGTGAGGTGCGGCATGGCGGCGCTGTGCACCAACGCTTACGCCCCGCTGTTGCACCCCTACTTCGAGAGCAAGGTTGTGCCGACGCGGGGGCAGGTGTTGCGCACCGAGCCTTTGGGCACTATGCTGTTCGGCCAGATGTGCTACTGCGACTACGGCTACGAGTACTTCCGGCAGCTACCCGACACCAGTATCCTGCTGGGGGGCTGGCGGCATCACTTCCGCGAGGCCGAGGTGGGCTACGAGGACCGCGTGACCCGCGATATCCAGGGCGGGCTAGAGGGCTTCCTCCTCAAGTACTTCCCCGAAGCGGCTAACTTGCGGGTGACACATCGCTGGTCGGGCACGATGGGCTTCAGCATGGACGGTATACCGCTAGTAGGCGCGCTGCCCGACATGCCCAACGTCTACTTCGCGGTAGGGTTCACCGGGCACGGTCTGGGCTTCGGCCTTGCCACGGCGGAACGCCTGGCGGCCCACATGCTCTTTGGGCGCGACCTGGAATGGCTGGACGCCAGCAGACTCGACAAGAAGGACCAGGCAGTAGCCAGCGAGCACTAGCATTTCGCGGTCGAGGGATGGTAGTTGGAGGCGATATGAGTGTTCACCTATCTACGTTGCATATACGATGGTTTGTCAGGCGATGGGGATTGCTTGTCCTATTGCTGCCGTGCCTGCTCGCTCTTATCGGGTGCGATAATACCGCCCCGACACAGACTCCCACTCCTTCCATCCCAGTAGTAATTATCCCGACCCCTACGCTGCTCCCCGAGGAGCTACGCAGTTCGATCTTCGAGGAGGTCTGGGGAACGGTTAAGAATAAGTATCTATATAAGGACTACAGAGGTGTGAACTGGCTCGCTCTGCATGACGAATACAAGCCACGGGCCTTGCAAGCCGGTAGTAATGAGGAGTTTTATACCACAATCAAAGACATGGTGGAGCGATTAGATGACAACCATTCGGGATACTGGACCCCTGCTGAAGTGCGAGAGCAAGACGCCTCAGCCAGCGGGCGTACAGACTACGCGGGCATAGGCATCACCGTACAGATGGAGGATGATTCCGAGGTTGTGTTGCTTGTGTACCCAGGCAGTCCTGCCGAAGCAGCAGGATTGAGGCGACGTGACCGCATAACGGCGGTGGATGGGCAGCCTTTGAGGGACCCCGAGAACACGCCTGGCAGAATAAGAGGACCTGTAGGCACCTCAGTGACACTGACTGTACAGTCCCCCGGTCAAGCGCCTCGGGACATTGCAATCGTTCGACAGCATATCACCAGCAGCGAAAACCCCATAATTACGCAGTTGAATGGCGATCCAGCCATTGGATATCTCGTTATATCCAGCTTCTGGCAGGGAGATATGGACACCAGGGTAGAACAGGCTCTGCTCAATTTCACCAGGAGGCTAGCTGACCAGGACACCCCGTTGAAGGGACTGGTCATCGACCTGCGGGGCAACAAAGGTGGGTATATAACGGTAACTGAGGGCATCGTTGGGCAGTTCATGGAAGGGCTACTCGGCACAAGACGCCTTAATGACTCTCACCAATACAGTAGCGAAGGTCTCTTTCAGGTCGTCGCGGTAAAGGGCAAGTTATTCAACCAGCTTAAGTCCATTCCGCTGGTCGTGCTGATCGATGACCACACAGGCAGTAGCGCGGAAGTGTTCGCGGCGGCACTCCAGTCAAAGGGCCGTGCTAAGGTAATTGGGACCCGTAGCGCGGGCAACATCGAAAGCTTGACTGCTTATGACTTCAGCGACGGCTCGCGTCTGCACCTCGCTACAGCATATATCGAGCTATGGGATGGCACAAACCTGGAAGGTAAAGGAATAACCCCGGATGTCACAATCGACGTAGATTGGTCGTCGTACCCGGAGAAAGACGACCCGCACATCCTGGAAGCGGTCAAGACCATCCAGGAAGCCGCCGGAAACTAGGCTGCGTTTACTCTCACCCAGATAAGAAAGACCGCCCATGTGGGCGGTCTTTCTTATCTTCCGTAGTTCAGTAACTCAGTTGCGGACGCCGATCCGCCGGGCCACACCACCGAGCACCAGGCAGAGCAGGCCCAGGGCTGCCAGCGCCACGATCTCGATTGGGAACGTGCCGGAGGGTACGCCCGTTCGAGGCATACCGGCCATACCAGTGCCAATGGCGGGCATGCCCATCCCCACGCCGCCTGCCACCGTCCCAGGCATACCGGGTACGGCTCCGACCGGGAGGGCGTTCGGGTTGAGGCCAAGCGATGACAGGTCAAGCTCCTCGGCGTTGGGCGGAGCGGTGATCGTAATCGGCTGGTCGAAATCGCGGAAGGCAAAGGTGAGATCGAACGTCATGCGCATGGTCATGTCGGATATAGTACTGGTGCTGTCCATCAACATGTGCATCTTGTGGAGGTACATGTCGTTGTCGCCTATCCAGAAGTGCATGACGTAGGTCATTTGGGTAGAAGTATCCTCCGGCATGGTGGCGCCCATTTCGGAACCCATCGCCGCTACCAACTTCTCGTAGTCCACATCGATGCGGTACCGCGTGGTAGGCGCGCCGTTGAGGGTCTCCTTACCCTCTTCCGTGACGGTGAAAGCCTCGGCGTAGCGGGGGTCCAGCCCCGTCATACCGCCTACCCCACCTGTCATACCACCCATCGGTGCGCCCATCTCGCCCGCATCGGTGACGACCCAGCGGTCCTCCCCGGAGATGCCAGGCATCTTCATGTAGAGCTTGCCGTCCACGATTATCATGGATATGGTAGTCGAACTTGGAACACCGGCACCGGACGGGCTGCCCGCCGACTGCGGAATGTCCATATTTACGGTCATATCCATCTGCATGTTCTGGCCGGAGAAAGCCCCACCGCCGCTTATAGTGGCGTTGATATCGACGTTCTCACCCAAACTACCGCCTGAGGCGCTGATCTTGTAGGAACCCGATATGTCGAACCGCGCCGAAGCCGGCTGCTTGGTGGCGGGGAACGGGTCTGTCTGCGCGCTCGCTACGCCTCCCAGGCTGAGCGCCATGCCCAATACCATGAACAAAACGAGCCACAACCTTGTGTTCTTCCTCATCTTATCCAACCCTCCATCTAGTCTACGAATGTTGAACGCAAGCAAGGCTCCGGTGCCGTGCCACAAGCATGATACACTGGTTTTACCTGGAATAGAATAGCAGACATGTACCGTTTCTGTTTATTCACCGCAGAGACGCAGAGCACGCACAAACGATATTGGTTTAGGTTGTGTAGGCGCATGATGCAAAATGCCCTCTGTGTTCCCCACTGCACAACATTCCTACCTAAAGAACCAAGCACCCCCCTGTCATCCTGAGCGCAGCGAAGGATCTCAGATGTTAGCTTTGCCTCTACGCGGAACCCACGCGACCATATACCGCAGCTCTCAACAGCCTCCCTACTCACCTTCTTGAGATCCTTCTTGAGATCCTTCGCTGCGCTCAGGATGACAGGGGGTGCTTGGTTCTGAGGATTGGTAAATCGGGACTATGGAAAAGGGCGTAATGCATCATGTCCCTACAATCCCCAACAATCCTAATCTTGGCGCGTTCTTTGCGTCCTTGGCGTCTTGGCGGTTCCGTCTTATTAGCCACCCAGCACCGTTGACATGGGGGGCCGTTCGACCGGGTTGAGGGCGCGGACTTCGACGCCGGTGTCGGGTCCGGCGGGGCCTTGTAGCTCGGTTTGGAGGCGGGCCGCGATCTCGGAGGCTATGCCCGCAAGCTGGTCGTCTTCGAGGCGGTGGGCCAGCACCTGCAACACGTCGATGGCTATGCGAAGGCCGGGCTGGGGTGGTGGGCCGGGCTGAGCGTGCCGGAGTTCCACCTGGGCGAGCGCCCGGCTGCCCCAGCGCGACGCCACCGATAGCAGCATGCCAAGTTCCAGGTTAGGCCCGCTGAACACCGGGATGGACAGCATCGCCTCGCGCCGGGCTGCGTAGTCGCGGCCGAAGGGGTCCGCCACGCCCGCCAGCGAGGACGACAGCACCTGCAATATCGTGCGTGGGGGCAGCGCGGCGAACTGCGCCGGGGTGAGCGCCGCCAGGTCCGAAGGTTTCAGGGCCTGCACGCGGATGCGCCTTGCGAAGGGCCACGCCCCGTCGCGCTTGGGCACCACGAAGCCTCCCCAGCTCACGTCCAGGGCAGCGGGGCCTTGGCCTTCACCCCGGCGGGCTTCCTGCTCCCTGGGCGTCGCGCCGTGCGGGTCGTGCTGGGTGAGCGAGAACGCCTTGACCAGTTGCAGGTTGGCGTTGCGCAGGAGAGGTCCGGCCAGCGCAAGCGCCGCGCTAGGGTGGAAACGGGTAGCGCGCGGGTCGAGCCACACCACGATGTCGCCTCGCAACACCGCCAGGCTCTTCCACCAGCTTTCGCCCCGGCCGTGCAGACTGCCCTCGTCCGGCAATATTTCTGGCACGCTGTAAGCCTCCACACCCAACGAGCGGGCTATCTCCAGCGTGTCGTCGCCCGAACCGGCGTCTATCACCGCTATCTGGTCGGCCAGCGGGTGCATCTCCACCAGCACCTTCCGCAAGCCCGTAATCATCGAGTGCAGGTGCCGCGCGTCGTTGGACGTGAGCAGGCCCACGCTGATGCTGAGGCCGGTCGCCTGCTTCAGCTTGAGAAACTCCTCCGGGTCGCGGAACTCGTCGCCATGATAGGTGTTCTCGACGAACCAGTATTCGAACGGCATATCCATCCAGGCGTTGCGTACCTGCCGCACATTGCCCTGGCGCGCGTACTTCGCCAGGTCCAACGTCTCGCGCGTGCGGAGCAACAAGATGGGTGCCCTGGTGTTCGCTGCCACCGTGGCGGGCAGAGGGGAAGAGCCGGCCCGCTCGTGCTTGCCCCCAGGCTCCGAGAAGGCCCCCACCCCCATGATGACGAGGTCATCTGTCTGCACCTCGCCAAGCACGGCGGCGGTGGCGCTTTCGTTTACAGTGGCGATGCGCTCTACCGGCACCAGGGGTGATTGGGCGACCGAATCAAGGTACTCGTTGAAGTCGACGTAGGGGCCGGTCTCCATCGCGTCCGCTGCGACCTGCGTCTCACTTAGCGGGCCAGTGGGTGTCTTCTTGAGCAGGCCGTCGTTCAGCGGGCCGGTACCCGCGCGAGAGGCGGGCACGTTATGCATTACGGCCAGGTGCATACCTCCGCGCTCGGCCAGCAGCAGGGCCACGTCGAGCGCCTGTTCGGCCGAGGGGCCGCCCCGCACCGGCAGCAGCACCCGCCCGCAATCGCGCCAGCCGTCGGGCCGAGTCAGGATTATGTCACACGGCGGGTCTCGCAGCAGGTCGTCCAGGATGTGCCCGTAGACGTGGCGCTTGGGGTTGCGCGGGTGCCCCTTCCAGTGGGCCAGCACCAGGCCCGCGTGCTCCTCCTCCACCGCCTGTCGCACCGCCGTGGGCACGTCGCGGGCCACCTTCACAAGGCGTTCGACACGGACGTGCCTGCCGCCCGCGTCCACCTCCGAGGGGAGGAAGTCGAACAGCGCCCGGTAGGAGCGGGCCATATCCATACCCGTCGTGAGCGGCTGGTCGGCGGGCACCTCCACCACGCCCAGCACCACGATGCGAGGCGTAAGACCGGGCCGGGCGGGACTAATTTCGTCCAGGGAAGCCGCGGAGAGGTGGGATTTATATCCCGACGCGAGGATAGCCGCCAGTTGCAGCATATCTCCGGCGATGCCAAGGTTCAGCATCGGCACCAGCACCGTTCCGGGCGCAATGCCAAAGCTGCGCGGAACGTCCGCCGGAAGCGTAGGTTCTCTGCGTAGTGTGTTGGTCATAGGTCAGGTCCTCGCCGTTGAGTTCCTGGGGATAGAGGGTAACGCGTAACTCGTAACACGTAACGCATATTTGCCTGATCTTATTACGAGTTACGTGTTACGCATTACGTGTTACACATCACTCTTCACGCAAGATCATCGTTTCGTTCACCGACAGCTTGCGGGTATCATAGGCGAGCTTCTTTGTGCCTGCGGCGCTCATACTGCCTTGCTGTTCGACGCGGGCGACCTCGCGCTGGGCTTGCTCGGCCAGTTCGGTCTCGCCCATATTGAGCAGGCGGGTGGCGACGGCTTGCAGGTTGCGGGTGGCCCCTGCCACGTCGCCTACCATGCTGGCTTGCAGGGCGCGAGTCTGCAACTTGAAGGTGGTGGCGCGCTCGACGTGGTTCATCACGCGTGGGTCGCCCGGCCCCTTGGCCGCCCCACTTACGAAGGATACGACCAGGTCCAGCGCCGTGTCCTGCTTGCCCGTCGCGCCTCCCGCCTGCTCGTACTCAAGCAGCAGGTGCGCGAGGCGGTACTGCCCCGGCTTGCGGGCTGGCAGCACCAGCTCGTAGAGCAAGGTCTGGCCGTTGCCCGGCTGCAAATCGCCCAGCGGCAGCGTGATGGCGGTGGCCGCGCCGTCCGTCTGGGGCGTAACGCTTGCACCCTCACCTTCCTGTGCGGCTCCCTGGGCGGGCCACAGGCGGGAGATGACAGGAGCCACCCGGTAGATAGCGCGTGGCTGCACCCCGCCCGCCGGGTTGAAGGTGAGGCGCAGGTGCTGGTAGGTGGTGGCCTGCATGGCGCTCAACGTCTCCTCGAACGCGCCCGCGATCTCCTCCGGCTTGGCGATGTAGCCGGAGTCGCCGCCGCTCTCGGTCGCCAGGCTGTCGAGCAACTCTATGCTCCAGTCCTCCTCGGCACCGATGCCCAACGCCGTGATAGGAATGCCCGCCGCGCCCGCCTGCCGCGCAAGCTGCTCGCAACGCTCAGCGTCGCCCCAGGTCTGCCCGTCGGTGAGCACCACGATGCGCGACACCACGCCTTCCCTGCGCCCCTTGATCGCCTCGTCCAGCCCCACGAGCAGTCCTTTGCTCATGGCGGTGCCGCCCGCCTCGTGGATGCCGTCTATCTGCGCGTGTAGGGCGTCACGGTCCTGCAAGGTGGTGCTACCAACAAGGGGGTGCACCTCGTCATCGAACAGGGTGATGGCAAGCGTATCGCCCTCGCTCAGGTGGTCCACCAGCCAGTGGACGGCCTGCTTGAGGTTTTGCAGCTTGGCCCCACCCATCGAGCCGGAAGTGTCGAGCACAAGGCTGAGATTGAGTGATGAGGACTGAGGACTGAGTGCTGAGTTGGGCTGCGAGCCGCCAACTATTTGTTCTTCAGTTATGTCAACGAGGACGTATGCGAGACTGGTCTGGTCCAGCGCGGGGAGTGGGTCGTAGTTCCAGGTGGCTTTCAGAGATAGTGCGGTCATTGCGTGTGTTACCCCTCAAAATGGCATTCGTGACGAGTGACGAGTGACACGTAACACGTAACCCCTGCCCTGTATGCTAATTACGAGTTACGTGTTACGCGTGAGTTATCCAAACCATTGATACTCTTGGCGTGTCCTTGGCGTCTTTGCGTCTTTGCGTTTTCGTCTCTTAACTCAGTCCTCATCACTCATCACTCACTACGCATCTACTCCGTGGAGCGTTTCGCGGAGACGACCCGCACGTAGATGGCGCTGATGTTGTCCTCGCCGCCGCCCTGGTTCGCCAGGTCTATCAGCGTATGGCAAATCGCCTGTGGCTCCGCGCCCGTGTTGATGGTGGCGGCGATGTTGGGGTCGCGCACGAAGTCCCACAGGCCGTCGGAGCAGACCAGCAGGCCGTCGCCCGGTTGCAGGCGGCGGGTGAACACGTCCACGTCTGTATCGACCAGGCGCGACTCGCCCAGGGCGCGGTAAATCTCGTTGCGGCGTGGGTGGGTGTAAATATCGTCGGGCTTGATCTGCCCGGCCGCCACCAACTGCGCCACCAGCGAGTGGTCACGCGTGATGGGGGTCAATTGACCCTCCTGCCAGAAGTAGGCTCGGCTGTCGCCCACGTTCGCCACGCACAATTGGTTGCCCACCAGGATGGCCGCTACCGCCGTAGTGCCCAGGTCGGAATGCCGCTCGCGGGCCAGGTCCGAGATGCGACGGTTGGCCTCCATGATCGCCTGCCGCAACAGACTCATGCACGTATTGGGGTCGCAAGCCACAGGGTCGCCCGCCAGCATGGGGCCGATAAGCGAGGAATTGACCACTGCCACTATCGTACGCACCGCTATGGAGGAAGCTACCTCGCCGCTCTGGTGCCCGCCCATGCCGTCGGCCACCACGTACAGTCCCACCGGCAGCCCGCCCTCGTGCTCCAGCACCGTGGCCTCGAAGGTGAGCACGCTATCCTCGTTGACCTGCCGCACCCGCCCCACGTCAGTGGCCCGGCCGCTCAAGAGTTGCAGGTTGCGTAGGGGCCTGCTGGCCTCGTAAATCTCGCGCAACACCTTTGAGAAAGCCGCCGCCGTGGGCAAAGAACCTTCGCGCGCCTTAGCGAGCGCCACGGCCGGGTTGAGCATGTTGGCTAGCGGCCCCGTGAACTCGCTTGCCACCATCATCTTGCCGTTCCCACCTGCCGTGGCGGGCGGCTCCTCCGACGACATGGTGAGCGCGCCCGTGTCCTTGCGCACCGACATGTACCAGTGCTCAAGCTCCCCGGCCAGGGCGCGCACGTCGGAAGCCTGGGCGGCCGCGGTGTCGTTCGCGTCAGCCTGGCGGCACCCGGAGGGGTCGAGCAGCAGCACGCGGTCGCCAACCTGCACGAGCAGGTTGTTCAGCCCCATATTGCAGCCGAGTATGCCCTCGGCGTGCAGGTTGGCGAGAATTTCCGCCGACTGCGCCATCCAGGCAAGGGACTGCTCCTCGCTCGGTTCCTCAATCGAAAGCTGGCCCGACTGCCCGGACTGTATCTGCGAGAAGATGTCGGCCCCCGCGTCCGGCAGCCACGAAGAGAGGGTGCGCCCGTAAGCCTCCTCCCACACCACATACACCCGCCCAAGCTCAGGGGCCGCAATCGCATCCGATGCCTGCACCACGCCGAGCACCCGGTTGGCGAGTATAGCCTCAGGGACGGGAATGGTGAGGTTGGAATTGGGATTTGGGACTTCGGATTGCGGATTGGGGTCCAGTTCTTCGGTCGTTTGCGTGGGATCGTCGGCTACTTCGCCGGGCGCGACGCTGAACTCCTGGGCGCGGTAGTAGCGGCCTGAGAGCTGCGCGCCACACTCCACACAGTACATGTCGCCTGGGGCAGAGTTGGTGGAGCCGCAGGCCCAGCACCGGCGGAAGCCCTGCTGGTCGAGCACCCGGTAGATGTTCGTGTTGCCCAGGTTGTGCATGAACAGCACCACTTCATAGCGTCCGCCGAGCAGCGTACCCAGTTCCAGCGGAGGGCTAGGAGGGCCGCCGAGACCGGGCAATGGCGTAGTGCTCGTGCTTGCCGGGGCCTCAACTACGGCCAGCGGCGTAGTGCTAGGCCCATGCGCGGACGAGGATGTAGCACCAGCTTCAGACGGAGAGGCGGCGTCAAGGCCTGGTGCGGATTGAGCGCCGCTATCGGAGCCGTTCGCGGTCTCGGCCTGCTGACGCTCTGTGTCGTTGGGCGGGATTGGCGTGGGGTCTAGTGACATGATTGATGAGGCCTTTTTGGGGTTTCGCGCATGCGGGCAAAGGAAGTACGCGCGGTGATGAAAGACAGTCCAAATATAGCACAAAGGGGTAGGACGGGCAAACGGGGTTCTGAAGCGTGAAACGTGAAACGTGATGCGGCTTGTGGTATTGGGTACGTGAATCGGAACCTACTTCTGTTGCAGGACCAAAGCCCCACCCTGTCATTCTGAACGCAGTGAAGAATCTCGTCCCTCAGCAAATGGCAGCCCCTTTCTTACAGCACCTCAGCCCCTACTTGTCATTTCGAACGCAGTGAGAAATCTCGTCCCTTAGCACCCAGGTACCACCTTTCTTTAGGTGTCATCCTGTAGGAAAGGTGAAACATCCCGGTGATGGACGAGATTCTTCACTGCGTTCAGAATGACAAAGGGGGATATGGTCCCTTACATTCAACGGGGGCGGCGACCCACTACGCAGACCAAGTGCTACCCTCACGCTGTAATCTGCGCGTGTTTGGAACGTTAGTACAGTCGCATGGGTATAATGCAGTAGAGCTATGTCACAGCCCTTACACGATCACGAGCTATCGGTAATGGAAGACCTGGACCCGGAGCCTGCCGGTAGGGCCAGGACGGTGCGCGCCCGCGAAGTAGTGCTTGGCGTGCTGTTGCTCATGGGGGTGCTCGGTTGGGCCGGGTGGCAGTGGTGGCAGGGCGAAAGCCAGCGCAACAACTACGAGCTTGGGCGGCAAGCGGTGATAGAGCAGCGGTGGGACGAGGCCAGGTCGCGCTTCGCGTCTGCCAACGGCTATAAAGACGCCGCCGCCCGTGCCGAAGATGCCGAAAAGAAGATAGGGGAGCGCGATAAGCAGTACGAAATTGCCTCCGTACACGCTGAAGCCGGGGAATGGGTCGTAGCCTTGAAAGCGGCCCAGGAAGCCGCCCGCATACAGCCTCACTACAAAGACCTCGATGCTCTCATCACCGAAGCGGAAAAGCGTGTCTACTTCGATGCGCTGCATGGCACAATCGCCCGGCGGCTGCTGGACGACCCCGGCCTCTACTATCGCGACGTGGATAGCTGGGTGCGCCTGGAGAACAGCGACCGGTGGAGCGATGTACTGACCTACGACTGGCAGGAAACGTTCGTATACGATGTGCCGGGCCCCGGCTGGGTGCCGCAACCTACCCCCACCGGCGCAAGCGTGGAAGGCCAGCCCTTTGAGCCGGAATCGGGGCCGCCGCGCTTAGCAGGTCGCCAACTCATGGCTGCCTCGTTCCAGGACGAGTCCGGCCCCCGCATGGAGAGGTTGAGCCTCGATCCGGCCCGGTACACCTACTACATCACAGGCAAGCAGGGCGTGTGGGCAATACACAATTCGGAAAGCTCGCCCAGGTATCCAGGGTTACCTGTTGAAGGTGCGCTTGCAGGATATGAGGTGGCATACGAAGCGTATGGCAGCGGACTTACATCCACTATCGGCATTGCGCCCAACATGGCAATTGTAGACTTTGCAGCGCAATCCGATCAACTCCTGCTCGCACGATTCGACCCCGAGGCACCCACCACGGGCGGCCTGGAACTCTACATCGCGGGGCCGGACGGCAGCCGCCCACGGCTGATCTACACAACTACTAACAGCATCAGGACCGCCTTCTTCAGCCCGGACGGGCGATACGTGCTCGTCACTTCATTGGAGCATGCAGAGGGCATCAACGGCAAAATGGCTGCGGTGCTGTTGGATGTAATGGGTGAGGCGGAACCGCGCACCCTGGTTGAGGTTGCCGTAACCGTCAGGGGTAACGGCACCCGTGCGAATTGGGACGAGTCCTCCGGGCTGCGTGCCACATTCCTGCGCAGGGGCCACTTTGCCAACAAGGTGCTTGTTACCATCAACAATCGAGATTCAAGCAGCGAAATTAAGTTGATCGATCCTGAGCACCCGGACTGGAGCAGGACGCTAGCAGTGGCACGCAACAAGGGGAATAGCTACACCCCTGTCTATATGCATCCTTACGAGCAAGCCGACGGCAATTCGCTCGTGATATACACCGTACCGAGATCGCGCATGGATGGTTCTGTCACCGGCAAACCGATTACCGGCACCCTCTCAATAGCCCACTATGATATTGCCCTCGCCCAGTGGACTTACGTTCCGGTCCGAGTAGAAGCCTACGAGGAGGCCATTTTGTCCCCGGAGCGCCAGCCGGATAATGCACGCGACTTCACACACTTCATGGTGGCAGGAGATAGGCTCGTTTATGGAGCGTTCTTCTTCAATCGGGATGAGTTCACCACTATCTTCTACAGCGTTCCGTTGACCGACCTCAACAAGAATGAGACTGCACTCACGGAAATATTCAAGACTACCCGATCACCGCATAACCAGCCCTACTCCGAGTCGTGGCTTCTCGGGCCAAACATGTTCATCTACACCGACGAGCAGCACGCCCTCCACGTGCGTACCTATGACGGCGCTATTGACCTCGTGCTGGAACGGGGAGTAGAATTCGTGCGGAGCGCTTGGTTTTACGGCTACTAAGACTCACGCAGGCGATGCAGGGTTGTGCCGAGCCATATCAGAGGTGCGTATTAAGAGTTACTGCGCCATAATAGAGTATTATAAGGCCGCATCAGGTATTGACAGCAGTCGCATTTCCGATTTATAGTGCTATTATAGTTAGCATACGCGAGAGCGGCTTCACGCCCGAAGAGCCTGCTCTTGTTCGCGTTTTCAGGTTTTCACTGAGGTAAAGTGGGGTCGCGATGCCGGAAGTCAACTATCTGAACTTTGACGTTGTTATCCAGAAAGCGGGCGAGGGCTACCGGGCGCAGGTGCAATCACCCGCCGGGGAGGCCACCAGCCATTTCACCAACCCGTTCTCGCAGATCGAGGTAGAGCACTTCATGTTGAGTGCCGCCCCCGGCAAGCGCACCACGCGCAGGATAGACGCCCCGGAGGTTGCCGCGGCCAAGAGGTTTGGAGAGCGGCTCTACAACTCGGTCTTCACGGGCGACGTAAGCGCGGTCTTGCGAAGCAGCCTGGACGAAGCCTGGAACCGCAACGCCAAGCTGCGGTTGCGCCTGCGCCTCACCGACGTGCCCGAACTGGCCGGCATCCCCTGGGAGTACCTCTATAATCCCTCCCTCAACCGCTTCTTCGCCCTGGACGACGACACGGCGATAGTGCGCTACCTCGACGTGCCGGAGCGGGTGCGTCCCGTCGCAGTGACCCTGCCCCTGCGCGTGCTGGTGATGATCTCCGCGCCCAACGACTACGATCCGTTGGACGTGCAGCAAGAGTGGGAGAGCCTTAACGAGGCGCTGGCCGATCTCAAGCGCAACGGCATCGTGCAGCTTGATTTGATGGAGGACGCCACGCTCTCGGCCCTGCGCAAGCAGTTGCAGAAAGAGCAGTACCACATCTTCCACTTCATCGGGCACGGCGGCTTCGACAGGCAGACCGAGGAAGGCGTGCTGGTGTTCCGGGACGAGGCAGGGCGGGGCCGGTTTGTGAGCGGGCAGCAACTGGGCTGGCTGCTGCACAACCACCACACCCTGTCGCTAGCCATCCTCAACGCCTGCGAGGGGGCGCGCGCCGACAAGACCGACGCCTTCGCGGGCACGGGGCAGAGCCTGGTGCAGCAGGGCATCCCCGCCGTTATCGCCATGCAGTTCGAGATCACGGACGACGCGGCCAAGACCTTCGCGTATGGCTTCTATAGCTCCCTCGCGCTCGGACACCCCGTGGAAGCCGCGCTCACCGAGACCCGCCTGACCCTCTTCTCGGAGGACCACGGCCTCGAATGGGGCACCCCGGTGCTGTATATGCGCTCGGTTGATGGGCGGCTATTCAACGTGCAGCAGGAGGACGCGGCCCGGAAGCAGGCCCGTATCAGCGAGCTTTACCATGCGGCCACGGTGGCTATGTCAGCGGAAGATTGGAACGCCGCCAGGACCAACTGGCAGGCTATCCTTACGATAGACCCCGGCCACGTACACGCCACCGCCGGTCTGGAGCAGGTAGGCAAGCAGCAAGAACTTGCCAGGCTGTACGCGGAGGGACGCGGGCACCTGGAGGCGGGCCGCTGGCATGAGGCCCTCGGCGCGCTGAGCATGGCGCAGTCCATAGACACCGACTACAAGGATGTAAGCGCCCTCGTCGGTGACGTCCGGCAGAGGATACAAGCCACCCAGGGCCACACGCAGCCACCGCACGCGGCACAGGTCGCGCCCAACACCCCCGTACATGGCATGCCCTTGGTGGACACGCGCGGTGCGGCTCCTTACGCGGGCCAACCGCAAACCGTGCAGCAGGCGGGTGCGCAGGGCATCGCTACGCCGCAGTTCCCAGGCCCTACAAACCAATGGGGGCAGACAGGACCTATCGCGCAGGCACATGGCCCACAGACGCAAGGTGCGGGAGGCGGAGGTGCAGGTGGTGGCGGGCGGGGAGCATATGAAGGCGCAGTCCCGGCTCCCGTACCCGCACCGGCACCCAGGCGCAAGATGATGTGGGTAATACCGGTATTGTTGGTGGTGTTGCTGGCCGTTTTCGGGGCGGTAGCGTTTGCCGTAATCTCGGCACAGCAGGCCGGGGAGCGAGCGGCGCAGGCTACCGCCGCTACCGCCACCACAGAAAAGCAAGTTGCTAACACAAAGGCCACCAGGACGGCGGTCGCCAGGAATCGCGCCAGGGCCAATGCCAACGCCACTGCTACATCCGAGGCCCTGGATTCAATCTATTACTCGAACGCTACTTCGACTGCTTATGCTATCTCGTTAGACGCCGCTGCCACAGCTCAAGCGAACGACACTGCTTTAGCACAGAGCGCAGCCGAGGCTACGACCACCGCACTGGCAGCCAGTGTCAACAATGGCCCTCGTAGTGCCGTTATCGACAAGGTTGAGGTTGAACACAACGTCCTCGATGCTGATGGTATGAATGGCATGGAGATCAACGTCCTATTTACGACCGAGAACCTATTGAACGTACCGGTAGAAGTGAATGCCTATTTCTACTTGCAGGATGGTACGGCGCTGGTGAGTTCGGATGACAAGTTTACCACAACCGACAATCGGGTTGCCGTGGGGGAAATCGCTACACCTCCCTATGTCAACACTACCTACAACGAGTTCAAATTATTCATGCCTTATACAGAGCTTGAACTGGATTCCATCCCTGGCACGTTCGACTTGCAATTCCGCGTAATACTCTTCGACGATGAGGGGACCGAATTGGCGCGTTCGGAATACTTCCCCTTCAAATATACAAGTCTCGCTACGAGCAACTAAGGTCTCTGTGACATATGGAGCCGACGGGCAGGGAAAGCATTCACGGGCTACACATGCAAAACCCCTATCCGGGAACTATTGAAGCTTAGGCAGTTCTCTTCAGGTCCTTTGGGATGAACCCGTCTGCCGCATGCAGACTTTGTATGTGTAGCCCGTGAATTTATTCGCCGGGCGTCCCGCTGCGACCATGCATCTACTCTAAGCTACACGGAAGCGAACCAACTTGCCTTGACCCTCTGCCGGTATGGTAGTATAGTTAAGTAGGCACGCTGTCTGTGCATTATACGCATGGCGTGCCATTTTCTACCCCCTGACACTCAGTCCCACGTAGTTTCGTTACTCAGGCATACACACTTAAAGGCAGAGCACGCATGAGCGCGGCGGACCTCAACATACCGGCCCAGGGGGTTGCTGCCGAGGAGACCGAAGCAACCCAAGCCAACGGCCACCACGATGGTCAGGAGCTTTCGCGTGCCTCGCTCCATGTGCTTGACGGCAAAGAGGATGGTAAACAGGATGGCAGGGGCGACGGTAAACAGGACGGCCGCCAGCATGCTTCCCCCCGCGACAAGTCCGCTAGCGCCCCTACCCTCGACACCCTACTCAAGACGGTCAGGGGCTACAATCCCCGCGCCGATTTAGATGTGCTGACGAAGGCCCACGCACTGGCCGAACTGGCGCACGACGGGCAGTTCAGGGGCACGGGCGAGCCGTACATCACCCACCCGCTCAGCGTGGCTATCATACTTGGCGAGATGCGCCTCGACACCGAAACGCTGGAAGCGGCTCTCCTGCACGACGTTATAGAGGACACCCCCGTTACTTACGAGGACATTAGGTCGCAGTTCGGACCTACCGTGGCGCACCTGGTGGAGGGTGTGACCAAGCTCGGCTCGATACCCAAGCTGCGCCGCCCGCAAGACGCCGCCGAGAACGCGCCCAAGAGCGAGAGGGGTGAGAAAGCCCAACGGGACGCACAACAGGCCGAGAACCTGCGCAAGATGTTCCTCGCCATGTTCGATGACCCCCGCGTGGTGCTCATCAAGCTGGCAGACCGCCTCCACAACATGAGAACGCTCAAGGGCGTGGCCCCGGAGAAGCAGCAGCGCATCGCCACCGAGACGCTGGAGATATACGCGCCCCTTGCCAACCGCCTCGGTATGTGGCAGATGAAGGGGGAACTGGAAGACCTCGCGTTCGAGTACCTCAACCCCTCCGATTACAATAGCCTGGTCAAGATGCTCCGGGAGACCAAGCAGGCTCGCGACCGCTACGTCAAGCGCGTGATCGCCACCCTGGACCACAACCTGCAAGAGGCGAGCATCAAGGCTGAGATCAAGGGGCGGGTGAAGCACGTCTATTCGCTCTGGCAGAAGATGGAGCGCAAGCGCCTGCCCGCCGCTGATATTTACGACCTGCTGGCCGTGCGCATCGTCGTGGACACCAAGCAGGACTGCTACGCGGCGCTCGGCACCATCCATTCGCTGTGGCCTCCCATACCCGGCGAGTTCGATGATTACATAGCCCGGCCCAAGGAGTCTACTTACCAGTCGCTACATACCGCCGTGCGCTCGCTCGACAACAAGCCGCTCGAAATCCAGATCCGCACGCACGAGATGCACGAAATGGCCGAGTTCGGCATCGCGGCCCACTGGCGCTATAAGGAAGGCAAGAGCGGCAAGCGCGACCTGCAATACGAGGAGAAGATAGCCTGGCTGCGGCGTCTGATGTCGCTGCCGGATGACGTGGCGAGCGCGCAGGACTTCGTTGACACGCTCAAGAGCGACGTCTTCCAGGAGCATATCTACGTCTTCACGCCGCAGGGTGACATATTCGAGCTGCCCAGAGGCGCGACGCCGATAGACTTTGCCTTCCGCATCCACTCGAACCTGGGCTACCAGTGCGCCGGGGCCAGGATGAACAACAAGCTGGTGCCGCTCGACACCCCCCTTGAGAACGGCGCGGTAATCAGCATCATCAAGGACAAGAACCGCGTAGGGCCGTCGCGCGACTGGCTGCAATCGGACCGCTATCTCAAGACCGCGAACGCCCGCCAGAAGGTGCGCCAGTACTTCCGCAGGCAGCGCCGCGACGAGAACGTCCTGCAAGGCCGGGGCATACTCGACCAGACGCTCAAGCACCTGGGGCTGCTGCACGTGTCGCACGTGGACGTACTGGCTTACTTCCCCCGGTACAACAGCCTGGAAGACTTCCTGGAGGCTATAGGCAACACCGACATAACACCTCAGAACATCACGTCGAAGCTGGGTGAGTTCCGCCAGGAGGAGTTGCTACAGAGCACCGATGCGCTGTCCGTGAACGTGCCGACGAGCGTAGCCCTGCCCACCATGCCGGCCACAATGTCGGTAAGCGACATAGGCGGCATACTCACCACGCTGGGCCGCTGCTGCAAGCCTATGCCGGGTGACGAAATCATCGGCTACACCACCAAGGGCCGGGGCATCACCGTACACCGCGCCGACTGCCCCAACCTGCAAACGGTGCAGGACACCGGGCGATTGGTGCGCGTATCGTGGGGCGCCAAGGGCCTCACCAAGTACCCGGCGGGCGTGCGCATCGAGGCACTGGACCGCGTGGGCCTCCTGCGGGACGTAACCACGGTGCTCGCTGACGAGAAGGTGAACCTGATCAGCATCCACACCAACAAGACCCCCAGCGTCGCCACCAGCACTCTAATAATGACGCTCGATGTGACAGGCGTGGACCAGTTGTATCACGTGATGGGCAGGCTAAGCACGGTACGAGGCGTGTACGAAGTAAGCAGGGATACGGGACAGGAATAATTACGAATTACGAATTACGAATTACGAATTACGAATTACGAATTACGAATTGACTGTGAAGAATCAGGTATATTGCTGGGTACTGGCCTTAGATGAAAAATAACGTAGTACAGCAAAAAACTTTTGACTTTGCATTAGAGGTCATCGAACTGTACTGCGAATTGAGGAACCAGAGAGAATACGTATTAGCGAAGCAGCTACTCCGTAGTGGAACAAGCATTGGGGCTAATGTAGAGGAAGCCCTAGCAGCAGAGCAGGAACGACTTCATTGCCAAGCTATCTATAGCTCGCAAAGAGGCCCGAGAAACAAGATATTGGCTACGTCTTCTGCAACATTCCCAACTAGCTTCTGTAGACCTGACACAAATTCTAGCGCACAATGAAGAAATCCTAAAGTTACTAACTTCCATCATAAAATCAACGGAGTCTCAATAGCACTTGCAGCCCGTAATTCGTAATTCGTAATTCGTAATTACCCGAAGGGGAGCATTATGCCCGATAGAGTGGCTTTTACGTTTTTTGGCATAGAAATCTACTGGTATGGCATTATGATAATGCTGGGGGTGCTCGCGGCCTCTTATGTGGCCTATGTCGAGGCCCGCAGGCGTGGCGAAGATACCGACCATGTGTGGCAGCTATTCCCGTGGGTGCTCATAGCGGGCATTCTGGGCGCTCGCATCGGCTGGATCGTGTCGGAGCTGGGCAACCGCCAGTTTACCGATATCATGAGCCTGGTCGATATACGCCAGGGCGGCCTCAGCATCCAGGGTACGATCATCGGCGGCGCGCTGGCGGTTATACTCTACTGCCGCCGGTACAAGCTCTCTTTCTTCAAGTGGGTGGACATCATCGCGCCCGGGCTGGCCCTGGGCCAGGCTATAGGCCGTTGGGGTAACTACTTCAACCAGGAGGCGTTCGGAAGCCCCACCACCCTCCCCTGGGGCATACAGATTGACCCACGCCGCCAGGCTGAGGTGGCAGGTCCAGACGCGGGCTTCACTCCAAGTTCAACGCTGCGCTTCCACCCGACCTTCGCTTACGAGATGATCTGGAACCTGCTCAACATGGGTATTCTCCTGTGGCTGGGCAGACAACGGCGCATACGCCTGCGCGAGGGCGACATCTTCTGGATATACCTCATCTTCTACTCGGTGGGTCGCTACGTAATCGAAGAGTTGCGTGTCGATAGCGCGATGGTGAGCGGGTTCAAAGCCCCGCAAATCTTCTCTATCGCGGCCATCCTGTTCGCGGTGATTATGATCGCCGTGCGACATCGCCCCAACAGCAACGTGCCGTGGTCGGCAACCAATCTGCCGCACGGTGAGGTGCTGGCATCAGCAAGCGGCAATGTAGACGTAGCAACGAACGATGGGGACAGGACTACTCCCCGAGTGCGCAGGGTGGCAAAGGCGTCCCGGCGGGGGTCCGCAGCCACCACTACAACCGAGGCAAGCGGCACGGGCACAGAATGACCCTGCAAGTCTAAACGCCAAGACGCCAAGACGCAGAGGACGCGCCAAGAGAAGAATTGTGAGGGGTGGCTCTAAGCCGCCCCTCTATTTTGTCTATTGGCTAGGGCTTCCAACATACGTAGGCACCATCCACCAGCCGGGGCGCGCACTTGCTTACATCAAGCTCAGCCGCATAGCTGATGTCGTCGGGGAAGCCTTTGCTCACCAACTCTTTGCCCGAACTGCACGTTTCTATACCCCATTCAAGCATATCCCAGAAGTGAGCGTACACCGCCTCTGCCGCTTCGGCCTCTGGAGAAGGGTTGCCCCCGAATTCGTTGATGAGGTGGTGGACTATTGCGCCCGCACCCATAAGGTCCTCAATCGCGGGGCGCAGGGTGTCGCCGGGCCAACGCTCGCCCGCCGGGATGATGCCGATGCGCCTGCCCACTTTGCGCGCGGCTTCAGCGACGGCCCTGGCGTTGCGCAAGCACCCGGCGAAGGTTGGCACGTTGCCGGTGGCGAGCGTAAGGGTCGCGCCGTTGGGCGAAGGCAACACCAGGCGAGTACCCGCCGGGATGTCCGCCAGCGAAGTAGGTGAAAGCGAATAGCTCTCCGTGCTACGGTGGCTGCTGGCGAGCACCGCCCCCAGCGAGTCGGCATAGGCCTGCGCCGATTCGTCGTGGAAGCGATAGGGGTAGACCACGGCCCCATTCTCAGCCGCTACGTCCACGCAGGTACAGAACGACAGCACGTCCACGATGATGATCACATCGCTGATAGGAGCGAGCGCGCGTACACCCTCCAAGCCCCACTCACAACGCACACTATACTCATGCTGGTCCCAATAGCCCGGTATATCGCTCATGCCCCCAGTATAACCCCTTGAGCGCCGACCCACTTTGTGGCATACTTCGGGGACCATTTGGGAATTGGGAATTGGGATTTTGGATTTAGTAGATATCCAACAAATCCGCATTCCGAAATCCCAATTCCCAATTCCCACAGCAACAAGGGGGTTGCGGCGTATGCGAGTCGGCGTTGGTTTGCCCACTACCCTGCCGGGTGCGGACGGTAGCCTGGTCCTCGAATGGGCGCGCATGGCCGACGATGGCCCGTTCTCCAGCCTTGGCGTGCTCGACCGCCTCACCTACGACAGCTACGACCCCTTCACCCCACTTGCCGCCGCTGCCGCCGCCACCCGCCGGGTGCTCCTGGCGACCACCATCGCGGTAGGCCCTCTCTACAACACTCCGCTCCTAGCCAAGATGGCGGCCTCTATTGACGCGCTCTCGGGCGGGCGGTTCGTGCTGGGGCTGGCGGTAGGCGCGCGCAAAGAGGACTACGCGGCGGCGGGCATAGACTACCACAGCAGGGGTAGGAGGCTGGCGGAGCAACTGGCCGCCCTGCGCACGCTCTGGGAGGAGGCGGAAGGCCCGAAGTCGGCGCGTCCGGGCGGGCCGCCGGTGCTGGTGGGGGGCACCAGCGACGTGGTCTACTCCCGCATGGCGCGCTACACCGACGGCTATATACACGGTGGCGGACCACCCAGGGCCTTCGCACGAGCCGCCGACAAAGCCCGCGCCGCCTGGTCGGACGCCGGACGGCCCGGCAAGCCGCAACTATGGGGGCAGGGCTACTTCGCGCTTGGCGGGGATGAAGTCAAGGAAAGAGGCATGGACTACCTGCGCGATTACTACGCCTTCACCGGCCCCTTCGCGGAGAAGATAGCCACCGGCATACTCACCACCCCACAGGCAATCGCGGGCTTCCTGCGCGGCTACGAAGAGGCGGGCTGCGACGAAATGGTGCTCTTCCCCGCCATCCCCGACCTCAACCAGCTAGAGCAGCTTGCCCAGGTACTCATCGACCTCCGCGTACCCGTCTGAGTCGAGAAGAAGTCCAACAGTGACCCCCAGATCCAAAACTCAGAACCTGAAATCTATCACCGTTCTGGGCGCAGGCCCAGCCGGGCTATACTTTGCCTTGCTCGCCAAGAAAGCCAATCCCTCCTGTGACATCACCGTAATCGAGCGCAACCCGGCAGACGTGACTTACGGCTGGGGGGTGGTCTTCTCCGACCGCACGCTCGCGTCTTTCCAGCGGGCCGACTACAAGACCTACGAGCGCATCACCGAGAACTTCGTCATCTGGGACGCCATAGACGTACGCTACCGGGGCGAGACCATCCGTTGCGGAGGGCACGTAATCGCCGCCATCTCCCGCAGGCTGCTGCTCAACATCTTACAGGAGCGGTGCGCCGAGTTGGGCGTCAACATGGTCTTCGGGCGCGAGGTGCACGACCTGGCCGAACTGGACGGCGACTACGACCTGCTGGTGGCCGCCGACGGCATCCACAGCCTGGCCCGCAAGCAGTACGAAGCCGAGTTCAAGCCGAGCATAGAGATGGGCCGGGCGCGCTACATCTGGCTGGGGGCCGACAAGGTGCTGGACGCCTTCACCTTCATCTTCCACGAGACCGAGCACGGCCTGTTCCAGGTGCACGCCTACCCCTACAGCGGCACCTCCAGCACCTTCATAGTGGAGTGCGCTGAAGACACCTGGCAGCGCGCCGGGCTGGACCAGGCCACCGAGCAAGAAAGCCTCGCCTTCTGCCAGCGCCTCCTCGACAACGACCTCAACGGTGCCCGCCTGCTCTCCAACAACTCCAAATGGATCAGCTTTCCCACCCTCAAAACAAAGAACTGGCACACCCAAATCCGAAATCCGAAGCTTGCCCTTGAGCGAAGCGAAGGGTCCCAATTCCCAAATCTCGCCCTAATGGGCGATGCCGCCCACACCGCCCACTTCTCCATCGGCTCCGGGACCAAGCTGGCGATGGAGGACGCGATTGCTCTTGCCAACGCATTGGAGCAGCATTCCGACGTTGAGAAGGCCCTCAACGAGTACGAGCTAGAGCGCAAGCCGGTGGTGGAGACGTTCCAGCGGGCGGCCCATGAGAGCCAGGGCTACTTCGAGACCCTGAAGCGCTACCTCGTGCTCGACCCGGTACCGTTCGCCTTCCAGCTACTCACCCGGAGTGGCCGCATCACCTACGACGACTTACACTTCCGCGATGCCCGCTTCGGTGACATGGTAGACAGGTGGATGTACGGGCGCGGTCGCACCACCGTTGCCCCACCGCCTATGTTCGCCCCATTCGAGCTAAAGTCTATGTGCTTGCGGAACAGGGCCGTAATCTCGCCAATGTCCGTAGGTGCCGAAGACGGAGCACCCGGTGATGGCTATGTGTCGCAACTCGCCAGGGCCGCGGAGGGCGGGGCCGGGTTGGTGCTCACCGACACGTGCGCGGTGTCGCCGGAGGGACGTATCAGCCCATCGGACCTGGGCATGTACAGCGAAGCGCAAGGCGCGGCCTGGGTGTCTGTTGTCGAGAGGATGCGCGGCATGCCAGGTGCGAGAATAGGGGTGCGGCTAGGGCACGCGGGGCGCAGAGGCTCCACCCGGCCAAGGTCGGAGGGGTTGGACAGGCCGCTCAAGGAGGGTGGCTGGCCCCTCATCGCGGCTTCGGCCATTCCGTACACCGCGTCGGGCCAGGTGCCCAAAGAGATGGACCGCGCGGACATGGACAGGGTGCGCGAGGACTTTGTCGGGTCGGCACGCATGGCCCACGAGGCCGGTTTCGACCTGCTGCAGCTGGACTTCGCCCACGGCTACCTGCTCGCAAGCTTCCTATCGCCCCTCACCAACCGCCGCACGGACGAGTATGGCGGCAGCCTGGAGAACCGCGCCCGCTACCCGCTTGAGGTGCTCGATGCCGTGCGCGCCGTGTGGCCGGAGGAGAAGCCTCTATCTGTCGCGCTAACTACCACCGATTACGCGAAGGGCGGCCTGGAGGTGGAGGACGCTGTAGAAATCGCGCGTATGCTGAAGGGACACGGCTGCGACCTGGTACACGTCCACGCGGGGCAGACCACCCCCGAGGCCGAGCCACCATACGCCAAAGGCTTCCTCACGCCCCTGAGCGACCGCATCCGCAACGAAGCGGGCGTGCCGACGATGGTAGGCGGCTACCTCACCACCAGCAATGAGGCGAACACAGTCCTCGCGGCAGGCAAGGCCGATTTGTGCGTGATGGAGGGATGGGCATGAAATGGAGAGTTCTGTTAACGATCTTCCTAGCAACACTTGCGCTCTGGTTCTTTGCTAAGCAGGTGAGCGCGGACAGTGCTGCCGCGCCCCATGACTACACAGAAGTCACAGCTAATGGACAGTACATCCTTGTCATGCTGTCGGATAACGCCAGGGGAGAGTACAATCAAACAGGGTTCACAGGGGCTGATGAAGATATACGTGCAAAATACCCACAGGCTGGTCTCTATAAGAATGATGGTTCAACTACTCCCTTGTGGACCATCGACTGGTATTCCTTTGGTGTGGAGCTATCGTCAGACGGACAACATCTGGTCCAATATGGGTCGTGGCCGTGGAAGGGTGACTACGACGAATTGGCACTTGCTTTTCATGAGAGCGGCAAACCACGCACCCAATATTCCGTAGCTGACCTTGTAACCTTCCCCTGGACTTTGCCGAGTTCAGTCAGTCATTATCGGTGGCTGAAACATTCTTCATTCGATGATGCCAAGGCCCAGTTACATATTGAAACCGAGAACGGGGAGAAGTATGTCTTCGATGTTAGAACAGGGCAGGTAGTCAGTGGCACAATACCTCCAGTCAAACAGGGACCGCTGATACTTGGCCTGGTAGTTGCGTTTGTAGGTGTGATTGTACTCGTCGCAGTGTTATTCGTGTTGCGCACAAGGCGGCACGCCATCAAAACGGCTGAGGAATCAGTTTAGTAGGAGGTTATAATGGGCTGCGTTGACGCTTTGTTCTGCATCTTCCTTCCGCCACTGGCCAGTGGCGTCCGCGCCAGGGGCTGCGGGGCGATGGTATTTGTCTTTCTGTTGACGCTCATCTTCTGGCTGCCGGGCTGCCTGGTGGCCTTCATAATGACTCTCAACTACAACCGCGAACGCTGGCGCTAATTAGCTGTACACGAGGCCATAGAAAGGCAAAGCTACATGGAACTGATTACACCCGACCTGTCCGGGGCGTTCGAGGATGGGCGCATCATAGAAGTGGCGGTCCAGGAGGACACCTGGCGGGTGCGCCTGGAGCGCAGGGAGATAGCCGACCTGGTAATCGTATCGGGCAAAGTGGTGGCTTGCGACCCCTTCACCATCTACGAGGACGTACTGCCCTTCGACCTGGAGGTTGCGCCGGGCCGCTACCCGGTCGTGTTGAGCATCGCGCACGTGGAGGAGAACAACGACCAGAGGGTAGCCTACGCCATGCTATCGTTCGGCGAGGGACAGCCGGTGCGCTGGGAACTGGCTACCTGGCCCGGCAAGGGGCTGGACGACCTGGGAGAGGGTGAGGTGTTCGGCTACGGTGTGGACGCAGGCACCGGCAGCTTCATGGACGAGGTAGCCGCGCGAAAACTCACCCATGACGAAGACCTGATAGATAAGCTGCTGGACGACTCGCAGGAGAATTACGTCGATACCTGGAGCTGGACGAACTTCGTGGTGGACGAGGAGACGGGCGCGAACGTGGTATCGTTCTCCTCCGGCTTCGGTGACGGCTTTTACCCCTCCTACCTGGCCTTTGACGAGAGCGACCGGCTGGTGTCCCTGGTGACAGATTTCGGGGTGGTACAGGCTTAGCTCATCGCAACGGCGTAACTGCGTGAGGACTGCCCATGAACGCACAGAATAACGCCTCACATGAGTGGGAATACACAGAGGTACAGGTAACGGACCCATTATCTGCTATCCGCGAGTATCGGGAGCAGGGATGGGAGCTTGTCAACGCCGTGTCGGTGCCAATGACACCGGCTGCACCTGGCAAGCCACTCCTACCCAGGGCCTGCCTGCCGCTTTTGATAGCTGTAGGGGTTATTATGTTGTTTGTTCTCTTCTTCACCTTCTTAGGCGGACGACCCAGAGAAGAAGATATACCGATTTCAGAGATTGTGCAGGATATTCGGTCGGGAAGAGTGGTCGCAATTGTCAGGCGAGAGGAAAGTAACAGACTAACCCTCTACTATAAAGATCCTAATAGTACCGATACGCAGCTAGTCACCAGCATCAAGGAACCGGAGTCCAGCCTGTTTGACTACCTTGTGGGCGCAGGCATCCCGCAAGAAACCCTGGATGCTCTCAAGATAGAGGTACAGCCTACATCGTCCCTGGGCAATTACCTGGGACTAGCAGGCTTCTGCCTCCCCGCTATCTTCTTCGTTGCAACGGTAGCCTGGGCGGGATGGCGACTCCAGTCGCGCACTCAGCAATGGGGCACATTAGCCATCTTTAGACGACCGGCGGCCAGGAATATGCAGCCCGAAAGGCACATAGCGCCAACACTACAGGAATAACACCCGGATGCCTCCTAACCAGGACAATCTACCCATACAAGGCAAGCGAGCCATAGTCACAGGCGCGGGACGTGGCATCGGCCGCAGCATAGCCCTGGCTCTCGCCCATGCCGGTGCCGACGTGGCCCTCACCGCTCGCACTGCCGCCGACCTGGAGCCGCTTGCCGCCGAAATAGAGACGATGGGCCGCCGGAGCATAATAGCGGTCTGCGACGTGACCGACCCCCGGCAGGTGGAAGCTATGTCCGAGAAGGTGCTGGCGGGGCTGGGCGGCCTGGATATACTGGTGAACAACGCGGGCCACGCCCAGAGCCACAAATTCGTGGGCCACCCCGACGAGCTATGGCACGATATGTTGCTGACCAACCTGACCAGTGTATACTATGTGACCAAAGCCTTCGCGCCCGCCATGATAGAGGCGAAATGGGGCCGCATCATCAACATCGCGTCCACGGCGGCGCGCGTGGGAGCAAAGTACGTAGCAGCCTACACCGCCGCCAAGCATGGAGTGCTCGGCCTGACCCGCGCCCTGGCAGTGGAGCTAATGCCGCACAATATCACCGTGAACGCCATCTGCCCCGGCTTCGTGGATACCCCTATGACGGCGGAGAGCATCGCTAACATCATGGCCCGCACCGGCATGGACGAGCAGCAGGCCCGCGAGTCGCTTGAGAAGACCAGCCCCCAGCGCCGCCTCATCGAGCCTGAAGAGATAGCCGCCATGACCGTCTACCTTGCGGCCGAGATGAGCAAGGGCATCACAGGACAGGCGATCAATATCGACGGCGGCGGCGTAATGTCGTAGCGGGACGATGGGAGTGATGAGGACTGAGGACTGAGGACTGAGTAGCTCTAGCACCTTTCCCAACAATCCTAATCTTGGCGCTTCCTTGGCGTTCTTAGCGTCTTGGCGGTTCCGTCTCCTACCATCGTCTATCGTCTATCGTCTATCGTCTATCGTCTATCGTCCTGCCGGGAGGCTATGTGGACTTCAATCCAAAATCCAAGATCCAAAATCCAAAATCGGCCGACTTTCTCTATGAAGTCGCAGATGACGGCGTGGCGGTGCTCACCTTCAACCGGCCTGAGGTGCTCAATGCTCTCACCTTCGAGGTATACGCGCAGTTCCGCGACCTGCTGGAAGACCTGCGCTACGACGACTCGGTGAAGGTGCTCGTGGTCACGGGGGCGGGGGACGCCTTCTGCTCAGGGGGTGACGTGCATAAGATTATTGGCGCGCTGCTCGAAGGCGACGTGAAGGACCACCTGGCTTTCACCCGCATGACCGGGGCCGTGGTGCAGAACATGCGCCTGCTCGACAAGCCTATCATAGCCGCGCTCAACGGCATGACCGCTGGGGCCGGGGCCGTGATCGCCCTCGCCTCCGACCTGCGTATCGCCTCCGACCGCAGCCGCTTCGCCTTCCTCTTTTCGCGGGTGGGGCTAGCGGGTGTGGACATGGGTTCCGGCTATTTGCTGCCCCGCGTGGTGGGCATGGGCCGCGCCACCGAATTGCTCATGCTGGGCGACACGATAGACGCCGCTACCGCCGACCGCTACGGCCTGGTAAATCGCCTGGTGCCCCACGAAGAATTGATGCCCACCGCGCTGGAACTAGCCCGCCGTCTCGCCAACGGCCCAACACAGGCCATTGCCATGACCAAGCGGATGCTCAACAACGAGTGGAACATGGACCTGGTGTCGGCCCTGGAGTCCGAAGCCCAGGCCCAGGCCCTCATGCTCATGGGCGACGACCACCGCCGCTTCTATGAAGCCTTCCAACGCAAGGAGAAGCCGCAGTTCGGCGGAAGGTAGGAGGTAATTACGAATTACGAATTACGAATTACGAATTACGAATTACGAATTACGAATTACGGGTTACGAATTACGGGTTACGGGTTACGGGTTACGGGTTACTAGCAGGGGTGTAAGACCAATGGCTACGATGAGCAGGTTTACGGAGCGGGCGCAGGAAGCGTTGCAGCGGGCGCAGCAGATTATGTTCGACAAACAGCACACGCAGCTAGACGTCGAGCACATCTTGCTGGCCCTCCTCCGACAACGCAACTCTCTTCCGGCCGCGATAATTACCGGGCTGGACGGAGATGTTCAGGAGATAATAGATCGGCTGGAAACTGCTCTCAATATTATGCAGAGTTTTGCGCCGGGGAGTGGTGTAACCACCGGGTATATAACGCTCCGCGCTAACCGTGTTTTGCAGGGTGCCGTTGCCGAGGCAGACCGTCTCAATGACGAATTTATTTCCACCGAGCACCTCTTCCTTGCTGTTGTGGCGGAGACAGGAGGTGCCACGGGTCGGGCCTTCCGAGAAGCGGATATAGATCAGGAGAAGGTGAGTACTGCTTTGAGCGAGCTTCGGAGCAATCCTAGAGCCTACAGAAAGGAGACGCCCACCCCGGTAGACCACCCTTCGCGAACAAGCCCCCGTACCATAGTCAACCCCGAGACGTTGGTACGGCCTACTGGTTTCAGTCACGGTATCTTCATGACCGGAGGACGAATCCTGTTCCTGGCGGGCCAGACGGCCACCGACCAGGAAGGCAACATTGTAGCGCCCGGCGACGTGGTGGGGCAGTACAGGCAGGTGTTGAGCAACCTCAAGGCGGTGGTCGAGGAAGTGGGCGGCGATATGGCTGGTATCGTCAAGATGACAATCTTCGTGAAGGACCGCGACGACTACAAGGCCCACCTCAAGGAGCTAGGTCAGGTGCATAAAGAGTTCTTCGGCGCGTACTACCCCGCTACCTCCCTGTTCGAGATTTCGCGCTTCTTCGAGGACGGGGTGCTGGTGGAGATAGAGGGTATAGCGGTGGTGGGCAGCCCGTGGTAGGCGCTTGAGTGAACGAGCCACAAGAGCGCCGCAACATCATCAGGTGCATGGAGGCCAGCCCGAGGCAGCGACATAGAGGACCACGACCTAAAACGCTACGCTGGCTCGGCACGCAGCGAATCATAGGCCGGAGGATCATCAGGTGGGGCTATCGTGGCAGCTACGGCATGGGCGGGCCGGGCTTCTTCGGGTTGGAGTTGGCCGCGAAGGGACGCTACCCGAGGGAATGGCTGGTGCTGGCGCTGTGGGGCGCGGGCGAATGGTTGCTGCTCGATGGAGAATGGGTTGAAGCCCACCCGAACCAATACCATATTAGCCGTCCGCTGTTCAGCAACTTTGGGGGCGATGAAGACTGGGACGACCTGGCGGGCAAAGTTGCAGGTGCAGAGATAATCGAAGCCGATATCACCGATTTCTCGTCCAAGCTTGTCCTTCTACATGGAGTAGAGCAGCATATTTTGGAGTTGCCGGAAGATACGGCCCACTTGCCGGTCTGGGGCGGCTCGCTTGAGCCGAAGAGGTGGAACCCTGTCGAGAGCCACCTGGATGCATGGGTGGTCTCGCGCAGAGGCGAGCTAGTGACGTGCTGAAGAAGTTGAGGCAAGCGAGGGTATATGGACTTTGAACTGACATCCCAACAGCAGCGTATCCAGTCCCTCGCCCGCGACTTCGCGCAGGAGGAAGTAAAGCCCATTTCGAGGGAAGCCGATGAGCGAGGTGAGTTCCCCTTGCACCTTGTCCCGCGTATGGCTGAGCTTGGCTTCCTGGGAGCTATTGTCGCACCGGAGTACGGCGGCGCGGGCCTGGACTATCTAAGCTACGCCCTCATCTGCGAGGAGCTTGGGCGGGCCGACTCCTCGGTGCGGGGCTTCCTCACGGTGCATGTGGGCCTTGTGGCGGGTTGCATACAGGACTGGGGCACGGAGGAGCAGAAGCGGCGCTACCTCCCCAGGCTGGCCTCCGGCGAATGGATAGGCTGCTACGCCCTCACCGAGCCGAACGCGGGATCGGACGTGGCCGGGATGGAGTCCACAGCTACCCAGGATGGCGACGGCTACCTCCTCAACGGCGAGAAGATATGGATCACCAACGGCACCAGCGCCAACCTAGCTATCGTCTTCGCCAGCATCGACCGGGAGGCCAAACACCGGGGCATCTGCGCCTTCCTGGTAGAGACTGACACGCCCGGCTTCCAGCGAGAGCCTATGCCTGGCCTGGAGCTAGGGCACCGCGCCTCCGAGCACGTCCGCATCACCATGCGCGACTGCCGGGTGCCAAGCTCTGCCATGTTGGGCGAGCCTGGACAGGGCTTCAAAGTGGCGATGTCGGCGCTGGACCGGGGCAGGCTGGGCGTAGCTGCCGGCGCGGTTGGCGTGGCGCAGGCGTGCCTGGATGCGTGTGTAGCCTACACGAAGGAGCGACGGCAGTTCGGCCAGCGGCTTGCCGACTTCGAGATGGTGCAGGCTTCACTCGCAGATATGGCCGCCGATGTTGAGGCCGCGCGGCTGCTGGTCTACAAGGCCGCCTGGACGAAGGACCGGGGCCTACCCGCCACCAAAGCCACTTCCATTGCCAAGCTCTTCGCAACCGAAGCCGCCGTGCGTGCGGCCTCCGAAGCGGTGTTGCTCCACGGCAACCGGGGCTACTCCAACGAGTACCCCGTCGAGCGATATTACCGCGATATCAAGGGCCTGCAAATCTACGAGGGCACCAGCCACATCCAGCGTATCATCATCGCGCGCGAGCTGGTGGGTAGGGAAAAGCGGGACTGAGGAGCGCGAATGAGTAAGCAATGGTGCAAGTGGAGTCACGTCGGCTAGCGACAACACAGGAATATGACTCCCTCACATAATCGTTGGTACGTTCAGGCTTCAACCATGCTACTATAGACCTGAGACCTGCCGCAACACGAACCACACTAACGGTGATTGTGACTACAGGAAGGTGCGCAATACTTGGAATTGAAAGACGTTACCTACGAGGGACCGCCCATAGACGACCAGGAAACCTTTGACAGGTTGCCCGCCGACCTGCGTAACCTGCTCAAGCAGCTTAACGGCTTCATACAATTCGGTGGAGGACTGCACGTACGAGGAGCTTGTGTGGAGCCTACGTGGCACGCCATCAGGGAAGCCATGACGGGGGAGTTTGCCCTTCACGAACATTACCCAGGCGTGCTCCCCACTGACGTACCCTTCGCCCAGGACGCGATAGGCGACCAGTATTTGCTCCGTGATGGCATCGTGCACTGGCTATACGCGGAAACGGGGGACATAGAATCGCTCCGCATCGGCCTCATCGAGTTCCTTGAAGCGGCCCAGGCCAACCCGGACGAGTACCTGGCGCTGCAACTGCTCCGGCAGTTCCTGGCGAGCGGCGGCACGCTCCAGCCTGGGGAGCTACTGCACGTCTACCCGCCCCTCTGCACGGTAGAGGCCAGGTCGGGCGTGTCGGTCACGGCTGTCCCGGCGGCGGAACGACTCGCATTTCTGAGGCAGTTCGCAGAACAGGTCAGGGGAGCCTCGGAGGGCGGTCAGATTGAGATGAGGGTGGAGGAGTAAATCTGACACTCAGCTGTGGGGGACCACCAAGAAGTAGGAGGGCGACAGATGAAAAGGAGCCAGGTAGCGGCAGTCTTACTGCTTACATTCCTCCTACTTTCTATGCAACTGCGAACATCTCCCATAGCATTAGCATGCAGCTGTGGCTCTTATTCAGCCGCAGCTCAGTATGGAGGCGCAAAGATCGTCTTCTCTGGCCGAACCCTGTCCATGGAAACGCAGAAGGTCCCCGGTCGGACGGACGGGTGGACAGCCTCAAAGAATATCTATACCTTCGAGGTGACCAGGAGTTGGAAGGGCACCCCAAGCTCGCGGCTAAAGGTGTATTACATGTCTGACGATACCGGTCCTGAGGGACAAGTACTTTATAATTCGTGCGAACCGGAGTCTGGCTTCATCATCGGTGAGGAGTACATAGTATACGCGGGTTCAGAAGACAAAGACTCTATTCACCTGGCGCACTACGGGGGATGTTCTGGAACTCGTCTAATGAAATCTGCAGCGGAGGACATAAAAGTACTGGAAACGATCACTGGTTCTAGAGCGCAAGCGGGCATGCCTGGAGCAGCGGAGGCTTTGCAAGTCACGATAATTGTTGTCGCGGCAATCGGGTTGTGCGTAATTGCAGATTTAGCACTCCGGAAGTTCACACCGCACTAGACTAGCGGCCAAATCGAGATGAGAGTGGAGGAGTAACGCGAGCCGGACGACGGGGAGCGGCTAAAAGCTAGTCAGCGTCCCCTCAACAAGGCGATTGGAGGCCTGCTATGAAGAACAGAGTAATTAGCACAATAATAGCCATGTCTGCTCTCTGCCTGGTATTTACCCAGACCGCATCCCCCACGCTTGCATGCTCCTGCGGGCAACGCGATAGGAAATGGATTGAACGGGACTTTCAACACTCAGATGTAGTGTTCGTAGGTGACGTTGTCTCCGAAACGGAGGTGCTTCGTGTAACACCAGATGGGTATACTTACGCGGATACGACATACACCTTCGCAATTTCGAAGGCATGGAAGGGAGTAACCACAGCGCAGGTAGATCTCTTCTATTCAACCTTGATAGCTACCCCAACAGGACCGCAACAAGTAGGAGGCATCTGTGACCCGTGGAAAGGTTATTTTAGTGGGCGCATGATCGTCTATGCCCGCTATTCTGACATTGGGAACGCACAGCCTCTACTTGAGCCGATTGATGCCGGTACCTGCTCGGGTACTCGCCAAACCAACATGAACGAGGAAGACACTTGGGAAGTCACCACTTTGGACGCAATTCTAAACTCAAGCTTGCAGGTGGGCATGCCTGCAACGGGTGGAGCCGCCCATGATGGGCTAGCTATTCTCATCATAGCCGGTATGTGCCTGGCCGCGGGTCTCGCAGCACGGCTGCGGAGGCGTGTCTGAGGGAAGCCAATTCGAGATGAGGGTGGAGGAGTAAGACTGGCCCTCCACTGCTAAGCTAGCCATGAGTAATTCAACTGGAGCGTTTTAGATGCCTAGACAAAATGGAGCACATGATGAGCGTGAAGCAAATAATGTTCTGCCTCCTTTCGACTTCAGTGAGCCACTGGGTTTAACTGTAATGCAGAGAATGGAGAGAGCAGTTGGAACTGTCAAGGCAAGGCATGAGGCGACTGAGTACGATAAATACAACAACTATCCGTCTGTTCCTCCACTCGGTGCTACAGATCTGGAGCTTACGGAGCTACAGCACCAGCTAGGCGTCGAATTCCCCGCCGAATATACTGAGTTCTTGAGGCATTGGAGATACGTTGATATTGGTACTGGCTTAAACATATATGGTTTAGATTATGCAGACTTTCACCCTACGGCACCGGTTTGGGTATCGGACGAGCACATGGAAGGTAGCTCTTGCTTGGTTATCGCGGATTGTTTCCAGTATGCAGATGGGGACCAGCTACTAGTGCCAATCCACGGTAGGATGGGTCAAGAAGCCGTCTTGCTCTATCTTCATGAGGATGGTCCTAAGTTCGAAGTGTTTGCTCCATCTTTTTCGTTGGCCCTATGGCGGCTCGTATTTGAGGATCTTGAGGATGATGAGTGGGAGTAAATTACGCAGTGGTGCCCTTCTGAGGACTGTAAATGTACAGTAAATAGCAGTTGAAATAGCAGTTGGGTCTGCAAGATTGGCACACAATAATGACAAGGAGGTCACCATGCCATACTCAGAGTACTGGAACCCCAAGACCGAAACCCTGCCCCGCGACAGGCTGGAGGCGCTGCAACTCACCAAGCTGCGCCGCCTGGCCGAGTACGCCTACGCCAACTCTCCCTTCCACAGGCGGCGCTTCGACGAAGCAGGCTTCCACCCTCGCCAGCTAGACACGCTGGACGACCTGCGCCGCATCCCCTTCATGACCCGCGAGGAGTGGATGCAGTCGCTGGTGGACAAGCCGATGTTCGGTGACATCATCTCCACCGACCCTCGCAACGCCATCCGCTATCATCTCACCTCCGGCACCACCGGGCGCACCCCCATCCGCGTGCTCGACAGCACCAAGGACTGGGACTGGATCAGCGAGATGTGGTGCTACGGCCTATGGGCATTCGGCATCCGCCCGGAGGACACCGTCTATTTCGCCTTCGGCTACGGCTCGTTCATCGGCTTCTGGGGCGCGCACTACGCCTGCGAGAAGATGGGCGCGCTGGTCATCCCCGGCGGCGCGCAGCCCACCGAGTCGCGCATCAAGCAGATAGTGGAGATGGGGGTCACCACGGTGGCATCAACGCCCACCTACGCCCTCAACATGTGGCAGAAGGCCCACGAGATGGGCATCGACCTGGCGCGGGACAGCAAGGTGGACAAGCTGATACTGTCGGGCGAGCCTGCCGGGTCCATCCCTGCCGCCAAGAGGCAGCTTGAGGAGGCCTGGGGCGCCAAGGCGGGCGACACCGCGGGCATGACCGAGCTTGGCACCATCATGATCTTCGAGTGCTCCCACCAGCCGGGCGGCACCCACATCATCGAGGACCACTACATCGAGGAGGTCATCAACCCCGACACGGGCGACCCCGTGGGCTATGGGGAGCTTGGCGAGCGGGTGGTGACCTCGTTCGGGCGCGGCTTCATCCCGGTGCTGCGCTACCGCACCAAGGACATGGTGATGAAGGTGCCCGCCTCCACCTGCGATTGCGGGCGCACCTGGGACATCTACGACGGCGGCATCCGGGGCCGCTGGGACGACATGAAGCTCATACGCGGCACCAACGTCTACCCCCGCGCCGTGGAGTCCATCGTGCGCGAGTACTCGGCCATAGACGAGTTCCAGGTCTACATCTGGCGCACCGACAAAGGCACCGACGAGATAACCGTGAAGGTGGAAGTCAAGCCCGACTACGAGGATGAGTGGCTGGACCTGCACCTCAAGCTGTCCAAGGACCTGGCAGAGGCGCACGAGGGGCTGCGCTTCAACGTGGACAGGGTGGAGTACGGCTCGCTGCCCAGGTTCGAGCTAAAGGCGAAGAGGCTGGTTGACGCTCGGCCCGCGGCGGAATATGCGCAGACGCCTAAGAGCTAATTTGCGTTACGGATGCCAAACGCCAGGGAAGGCGTACTAGAACTAGAGTTACCATCTTATGTCTTTTAACCACTTCGCCCGTAAGGTCTTGAACCCAACCCTGCCGATGGGGGTCCGTTGTAGTGCTCTACATTCGTGCATTCTTCAGCTTGTCTGGAAGACAGGAGAGCCTTTCTCTCAGGCTCGTGATCGACTCTATGCTGAGTTCGGCTTCCGGAGGAACGACCCCACAGAGTACCAGTTGCTTTCCACCTTAGCAGCCATACAACGCGAGCGCAATCTCATCCTGGAGCAGCTTCGTGCCTATGAACGCCGGCGCATCAGGGAGAAGATGTTAGGCAGGCGCTGTGTAAGCAAAGAGGAACAAGATGCACTACGTAAGCTGTATGGGATGGAACTGGGGGCAGTATCCAAACCGCCCGACAGTGGGAACGCAACCCCAAGACTCTCAAAATGGCTTGCAAAGTGGGTAGGCGAGGGAAAGCGACTAGGCTCCATCGAGCCGGAGAATGAAAGCACAACTCCACCGCTCACAAGGTGGTTGAGCGAGTGGGCAGGCAAGAGAAAACGACTAGGCTCCACGCGACGACGTAGCCGAAAGAAGCCGAGTTCATAATCCGGCCCTGACGCACCGCTGAGAAACATCAGCCTCTACGGAATTGTTTCTGTAGTTAGCCAGTAAGGAATAGGAGGCAACGATGCCCGAAACCAACACCGATCTCATAGGCAACCCCATGACCGAGCAGGAGCAGGAACTCCTCCGCGTCTACGAGTCCCTCAAGCGTCTGGCAGCGCGGGACGACCTACCACCGTGCGCGGCACGCAACGTCCGCCGGGCGCTCTCCTCCATGTGGCAGGCCACCAACGACCTCCACTTACAGTTCGAGCAATTGTACGAATATGGCGTCTAAAGGGCTGGAATAGTGCAACTGTTGCAACTCGCTCTGGTGACCGTGCTCGCCTACTTGCTTGGCTCGACCCCCACCGGCTTGCTCGTAGCCCGCATGAGGGGAGTAGACCTGCTGGCGCAGGGCAGCGGCAAGACCGGGGCGACCAACACCATGAACGCGGTGGGTCCGGCGGCTGCCGCTGCTGTACTGGCCGTGGACCTGGTGAAAGGCGCGCTCGCGGTGCTGCTGGTCTACCTCTTCGCGTGGGAGGAAACTACCTGGCTAGCTGTAGCCGTAACCTGCGCGGGGGCCGCCGTCATCCTGGGGCATAACTACTCGCTGGGGGTGCGGCTACTCTCCGGCAGGTGGGGCGGTGGGCGCGGCATCGTCCCGGCCCTGGGTGCCATGCTCATATTGCACCCCCTCGTGGCGCTTGCCACCATCCCGCTGGCAGTGCTGGCGATAGTGTTCACACGATTGATGGTAGTAGGGGCTATAATGGGTACTATCGGAGGGGTGCTCGCCGCCGTTATACTAGTAGCAGGAGGCTCGTTGTCGCCGTGGTTCCTGCCCGCCGTGATATTGTGGGCTGCGCTGGTAACACTAGGCTTCCGCGACAACCTGCAACGCCTCTCGCAAGGTGCAGAACCGAAGTTAGGACTCCCTCGCTAGCTATACTGGAGAGCATGAAGCACCTCGATAACCCACCCGAACCCCCCGAGGACAAGCAGCCTTCCACCTTCTCGCGCCGCCGCTTCCTCACGCTGGCAGGCAGCGGGCTGGCGCTTGCCATGCACTCACTGGCGGGGCGCACATGGGCGTCCACCGAGGACCGGGCTGCACCCAGGAAGCAGGAGACGCTCGACTACAAAATCGCCCAGATGCTCATGATTGGCTTCTCGGGCAGCACTCTGCAAGCCAGCAACCCTGTGGTGCGGGACGTGCGCGACCGGGGCGTGGGCGGCGTCTTCCTGATGGACTACAACGGCGCGGCCTCGGGCAACATCACCTCGCCCACGCAGCTAAAGACGCTCACGGCGGGCCTGCAAGACCTGGCGAGCGGCTGGCCTCTGCCCCTGCTCGTCGCGGTGGACCAGGAAGGCGGGCAGGTGGCGCGGCTCAAGACCCGCTACGGCTTCCCCACCACGGCAAGCCAGCAGTACCTTGGCTCGCGCAACGACCTGGGGGTGACCCGCAGCCAGGCCCAGTCCACCGCCCGCACTCTCGCCTCGCACGGCCTCAACGTGAACTTCGCCCCCGTGGTGGACGTGAACACCAATCCCCGCAACCCCATCATCGGGAGCAAGGGCCGCAGCTTTTCGGCCAACCCCGCCGCTGTGTCCGAGCACGCCCTGGAGGTGATAAAGGCCCACCGCGAGCAGGGGGTGCTATGCACACTCAAGCACTTTCCGGGGCACGGTAGCTCCACCGCCGACTCGCACCTGGGCTTCGTGGACGTGACCGATACCTGGTCGGAGAAGGAGCTACAGCCCTACAGGCACATCATCGGCGCGGGCGAGTGCGACCTGGTGATGACCGCCCACATCTTCAACTCGCGGCTCGACCCCAACCACCCCGCCACCCTCTCCTACCGCACGATCACCAACCTGCTGCGCGAGCAGCTAGGCTTCTGGGGCGTGGTGCTCTCGGACGACATGCAGATGCGAGCGATCACCAGCCACTACAGCCTGCAACAGGCCCTCGGCCTCAGCATCAGCGCCGGGGTGGACATGATCACCATGACCCCCACCCGCGCCTACCAGGCCGACCTTGCCTCCCACGCCATCGACATCATCAAGGGCTACGTGATTAGCGGGGCCATCTCGCAGACGCGGATTGAGGAGTCGTATATTAGGATCAAGCGATTGAAGGAGCGGTTATTTTCTAGGCCTTAAGTTATAGATCCATAACATGGCTATATAAGCAGCAACAACTATCAATGCAATTCCTGCTGAGGCTGCCACTCCCAACAATCCAGCCACATAATCCTGCTTGCTAATGAAGTTGTCTGCCTGCACAATGGCTGACGACATTGCAAAAAGAGCCAGTGATCGTATCTCTGCCGGAACAGAACTCAAGCTGAGATGCTGTCTACGGGAGTGACGAGAACTGGTAGACCTCTGCCTTCGATTTGTTATAGGAGTCGGAGACTTGGCCTGTACCGGTGTAGGCTTTCTGTTGGCAGAACCCTGAGCCATGTTGTAAGTCCCTGATGCTACAAACTCTTTTCAACGCTCTTCTTCAAGCGAGGCGAGACTTACTTAGGGGCTGGCTAAGGT
>DASVRN010000309.1:0-8712 GCA_036388595.1 Chloroflexia bacterium | reverse complement strand
TGGGATTTCGGATTTCGGAGTTGTTGGAGTTCTTCTAAATCCGAAATCCGAAATCCCAATTCCCAAATCCGCCCCTAGCTTCCTATGATTTCCTGGAGGGTGCGGCGTCTGCGCCTGCGGGGGGTGGCAGGGGTATTGTCTGCGGCTTGTTGGTGGCTGAGGATGGTGCGCTCGTAGAAGGCGGCGATGCGGGCGGCCACTACGGGCCAATCGTACTGGCGGACGGTGCGCTGCCCCGCTTGTTTGATATGCCCCCTTAGCTCCCGGTCGCTGAGGAGGCGGACCAGGCCAGCCGCTATGGAGGCCGGGTTCCTCGGTTCGGCCAGGAAGCCTTCGCGCCCGTGGGTGAGCACGTTGGCGTAGCCTGGGATGCGACTCGCCAGGATGGGAGCGCCCGCCGCCATAGCCTCCACCAGCACGATGCCGAAGCTCTCGCCACCTGTTGAGGGTGCGCAGTAGACATCGCATGATTGGTAGTACGTGGGGAGGTCGTCGCCCGACACGAAGCCGGTAAATTCCACAGACAGCGCCGAGCCGGGCGAGCGGTATACCACCCGGTCTTGTCGCGAGTAGTCGCGCAGGGGCAACCATTCGGCCATGTCTTCGGGGTCGCCACTCCCGGCCACCACAAGGCGCAGGTCGGGGAAATAAGGCTCCACGATGGGTAACGCCTGCAACAGCCAACGGAGGCCCTTACGTGGCTCCTCGAAGCGCCCCACGAACAGCACGGTGGGCCTGTCGTCGCGCATCCACTGGATTGGCTCTCGTGGGGTGCTGAATCGTTGCACGTCCACGCCGTTGGGGATGACCTCGAACTCGCCGCCAAAGTACTGCGAAACGAACTCGTACGCCGAGGCCGAGACTGCTATTCGACCGTGGAGCCTGTCGTAGAAGCGGCGCAGGATTGGCCTGCCTATCGCATAGATAGGTGAAGTCTCACCAAACGCGTGGAAAGTGCCGACGTTTGGGCTGGTGGAATATCGCAATACGAGCCAGGGCAGCGTCGGCATGAGCGGCTCGTGCAGATGAATAATGTCGAAACGCTCGGTACGCAAAATCGCCTTGATGGTGCGGCCCAGGTCCGTTGACAGGGAGATGCGGGCGACCGAGCCGTTGGCGGGCACCGGCGTAACCGCTCCAAGCGCGTAAACCTCTTCCGGCTGGTCGGCAAGCTCCGTCGAGAAGGGGGCCAGTATCTTCGTGCGGTGCCCAAGCTCGCGCAGTTCCCGGGAGAGATACCGGATGTGCTCGTTCACGCCTCCCTGGCGGGCATAGTCGTAAGGGGATACGAGGGCGATATTCATGCCGGACTCGGGCATGCCCCTCATTTCCGCTCCTTGAGGCGGCGGGTGACCGCGCGCTTGACCTTGTAGGTAGGGTGGACGATCATGCTCTTCCACATGTTGGGCGCGGCGATCTTGCCGTGGTCGCCGAGCGTCATGAACGTGCCGCCTGCCACGGTCGTCTTGTCCTTGATGGCCTGCAACAGTTCCTCGACTGTCGTGCCGGGGAAGGACGTGTAACCCATACCTATCATGGAGTTAGCGTGCGCGTCTGAGCCGCCGAACTCGGGCAGGTGAAGCACAGTTTTGTTCAGTTCCTTCACGCGAGTATGGGAGACTCGCCCCGCATACGAGGGGTTGAACGTCTCGATGCCGTGAAAGGGGTACTGGCTGCTATGCTGGGCAAGAAGCTGCTTCTCGCGGATGGACGTGGTGAGCCAGGAGAGCGGGTGCGGGGCTATTACCATGCCGCCGGCCTCGTATACGGCCTGTACGCTCCAATCCAGCGACTTCAGCATCGGGAAGTCCCGCGTGACGAAGAGGGCCAGCAGGTGGCCGTTGCGGGTGGTGATCTCCGTGCCGGGGATGACCTGGAAGCGCCATTTCCGCCGTTCTATAAGCTCAAGGGCCTCCATCGCTCCGCGTATGTCATCATGGTCGGTGATTGCAATCACGTCCAGGTCGGTGTGGTTTTCGACGTACTCGAATATCTGCTTGACGCTTGCTAGGCCATCCCCCAGCGCGGTGTGCATGTGCAGATCGGCCTTGCCAATGCGCACGTTACGTGGTTCGCCGTTGCCATTGTTGAGCTTGTCGGTCATTATTGGTCCTGTGTTGTGCGAGGTCGTGGGGATACCAGGTTGGCGCGCCACGCTCCCGCTTTGGAATAGGGACGCCAGGCAATTATAAGTGACCCTGGCGTAGAGGGCAAACGGCACGTTGACATAATATAGGGTGAGTGGTTGCGCGAAGCCAAAGCCTCAAAATGCGAGAAGTCCCTCTCATGGGACTTCGTAGCTAGCGCGTGGTCTTATGCAGCGGGCCGATTCAGGCGTGAAGGGCTTCCCGCTCCGGCTCCGGCTCTGACTGGCTGATGGAAATCCACTCCACGATGTGGTTCCTGCCCAGGTCCTTGGCGCGATAGAGGGCGGTGTCGGCCTTGCCTATCAACTCCTCTATGTGGACCGCGTCGTCGGCGTACATGGCAATGCCCTGGCTGACAGTAGGAGAGGGGATGGGGCGGTTCTGCATGTCGCGCATTATGTTGTGGGCCACGGTCTGGCGTATGCGCTCGGTCACCAGCCGGGCCTGCGCGCGGCTTACGTTGGGCAGCAAGATGGCGAACTCTTCGCCGCCCCAGCGGCCCACCACGTCGGTGCTCTTGACGTGGCTCTGGATAGAAGAGACGACGGACCGCAGTACGTCATTACCCACCAGGTGGCCGTAGGTGTCGTTGTAGGTCTTGAACTTGTCTACGTCGAGCATCACCAGCGCGACCGTCGAGTTCTCTACTCGGGCTGTCTCGATGGCGCGGTTCAGCTTGTCGATAAAGGTGCCGTGGTTGAACGCGCCGGTGAGGGAGTCGCGCTGGGCCTGCTCGTGCACCGTGGCGTGCAGCCGGGCATTTTCGAGGGCGAGGGCCGCCTGGCTGGCGATGGAACTCAGCAGCCGCAGGTGGTGCGACTCAAACGCGTCGGGCTGGGCCGCCTGCACCGAAAGCACGCCCACAATCTTGTCTTTGGCGATGAGGGGCACGCTAATCAACGACTGCGCGGTGGTGCCCACGATATTGGTCTCAAAGGGCAGTTGCTCGCGTTCCATGTTCCAGTTGCGAACGGATATTGGCCGGCGGTTGCGGATCACCCAGCTAGCGATGCCCACGCTGTCGAGGCGCGCCTTAAACGGTTGCAGCGTCACGCCGCCTTCGACAAAAATGTCGTAGCGTAGCTCGTTGAGGTCGTCATCGTAGAGGGCAATGTAGAAGGTGTCGGGGTGGAGCGCCCGGTTCACTTGCTCGTAGATAAGCTGCATTACTTCGTCAATTTGCAACGAGGAGGTGGTCACCAGGCCAATCTGGTAGAGGGAGGCGCTTTCGCGGGCCGCCTGCTTGGCCTCTGTGAAGAGCCTGAGGCGCTCGATAGCCATCGAAGCCTGCTGGGTCATCGTGCCGAGCACGTTCCAGCGGCTGGTGGGCATCACGTATTTACGGTCGAAGCTCAGGTTCAGCGTACCAAGCAAATCGTCGCCGCGCCACATCGGCACAGCGTAGAACGACCGCGCGTTAGGACGTACCATCAGGTTCTGTAAGCCGGGGACTTCGTTAATGTCGGGCGCGAACACTCCTTTACCCTCGGCAAGCAGCCGTTTTACGGTTGGCTCGTCCTTGTTCCACCTTTCCTGCGTGAGCCTGGCAACTTGCTCTTGCGTGAACCCCTTGTTGTAGACGACCGTACCTTCCCCGCGGTCGTTGAACAGGAGAAGCGAGCCTACGGTGGCGCGCTCCAGTTCCATAGCCGTGTGCAACAAGTTGCGCACAATCTCGTCGCTGCTCTGGGTGCCGGCGGCGCTACGCGTGAAAGCATACAGGGCGTTCAACTCGCTCAACTGCTCGCGAATGGTGCCTTCGTTTCGCGTGAGCATGCCGGAGAAGTAGTTGGCGATGTACGCGATAATCATCAAGGTGGCGGAGACCGTGAGCACGTAACCCAGGTACGTCCCGACGGAGGCCTGCGGCAGGGGTGTGCCTCCCAGGTTCTGCGGCGGCTTCAGCCAGAAGGCTTCCAATATCCCCAGGCCCGCGTACAGTACGGCAGCCACGCCCGCGACGAAATATGCACCCGCTGGGGGAATGATAGCCAGGCCGACGAAGATGTAGAGGAAATAGAGCACGAACACCGGGCCTGTCACGCCGCCCGAAAAATGCACCACAATTGTGAAGACCAGGAGATCGATGGGGACCTGGGCGAAGCGGAGAATCTGTCCCAGGTTGGTGGTGGTGAAGCGTGGCTGCCAGGTGGCGACCAGGTAGCAGACATTGAGCAAAGCCACGGTCGCGGCCAGCCCAAATTGCCACAGAGCGGTCTCAGCGGGGAGCTGCCATAACACGATTATCGCGCCGACGAGTAGGAGAGCGACCACGACAGTCCAGCGAATGCTGATAACCCATCGCATTCGCTCGACCAGTTCGCTGGAGCCTATATCGTTGGCAACGCCAATTCTCGGCTTAGTAAAAACAGAGATCAATCCACCCATCCATAAAGGCTGCACGGGGCCCATGTGGACTATATTACCGAACTGAGAGGGGCAAGTCAACCGCTCGAAGTAAGTACTAAAGTACTAGTACCAGGGGTACTCCCACGTCAGGCTTGCCCTTGGAAATCTAGTTCGGCTATAATCCCGTATATTATTCGTAAGGCAACGCGGAAGGGTTGTCTTGCCCTGCCGAAGATGTCGTGGCTCTACGTGACGGGTAGTTATGTAGGAGCCTGCGCGGACAGGAAGCCCATTTCGTGGGCCGAGGGTAATCGGAGGGTGAGACATGGTGCTATTCGGTCGAGCAGTGCTGGACCTGCCTTAGCCGCCGCATGCCGCAAGCGTGGCATCCGGCTTACGGGCCTGCTGCGTGCGCCGAAAGCCCATGTTGAATACATCACCCCTCCCCGACGACCAACTCGTGTCGCGCATCGCTGGTGGCGACGCCGCGGCCCTCGAGACATTGTACGACCGCTACGTGCGGCAATGCTTCGGCCTTGCTTTGCGCATGGTGAGCGAGCCTGGGCTGGCCGAGGAGGTGGTGCAGGAGGTGTTCCTCAAGCTGTGGAGCAGACCTGACAGCTACTCCTCCCACAAAGGCGCGTTCGTTAGCTGGCTGCTGAGCCTGGTCCACCATCGCTGCGTAGACGAATTGCGGAAGCGTTCCCGCACCGAGGTCGCGCTGGATAACGACGAGCCCCTCAGCGTCATCAATACGAAGCCCGACCCGCAGCCGGACCCCAGCGAGCAGGTCTGGGTGATGGAGCAGCAGCGGGTGGTGCGCCAGGCCCTCATCGAGTTGCCGGAGAACCAGCGGCAGGTGCTCGAGCTTGCGTACTTCGGAGGGTTCTCGCAAAGCCAGATCGCGGAGCAGCTCAGCCAGCCGCTCGGCACGGTCAAGACCCGCATGAGGATGGGGCTACAGAACCTGCGGCAGCTACTCGAAACGCACAAGATTCTTCGCGATTAGGGTGTAATTAGGGCCGGAGGGGGAAGCCCATCTCCGTAAGCGTTGCGAGTCCGGCACGCTCATGGGGTACATTTTCAGAATCGGTATGAAGCCGGAAGGCACACAGGGTACAAGTGTGAACAACAACGACAACATGCTCGAAGATAACTGGGAAAGTCGCCTCATCGAATACTCGATGGGCACCATGTCACCCGCCGACGCTCAGGACTTCGAGCGACAACTGAACGAGTGTCGGGTGCATGTGAAGCTGGCCGACAAGTACACGCAGGTGGTGGGCTGGATGGGTGCGGCCGCCACGCCTGCGGAGCCTCCGAGCGGGCACAAGACCCGCATGATGGCGCGCCTATCGGCCACCTCGCAGGAGCAAGCGACCCCAATCCCGGCTGGGACGGCGACCATGGAGCCTATTCCGTTGCGCGCCTCGGGCGTAGAGCCGACCATGACCACGTACGGTGCCTCCAGCGCGACAAAGGAGACCGCTCCTGTTACCAGCCTGGACGAGTACAGGACGAAGCGGGCAGCAGGGCCGAGGGCGCTCTGGATAGGGTCTGCCGCTGCCGTGCTTGCGCTGTTAGTGGTTGCGGGTTGGCTGTCCTCGTTCCTGGGCAGGCCATATGTGCCGGCCGGCACCATACCCGTAGCCGTCCAGAGCCAGCCGGGAGCACCGGCAAGCTCGGGAGGGGTGCTTTTCTACAACCCCGAGAGCCGTGAAGCCCATTTCTACGCGAACGGCCTGCAAACCCTCAGCGCCGACCAGGTGTACGAAATGTGGCTGCTGCCCAAGGGCGGCGGCAACCCGGTACCGGCGGGCATCTTCAACACGGGCACGGCAGGCACGGCCAGACATGACATACGCGCCCCCGCTGCTATGGGCGATTACGCGGGTGTGGCCGTAAGCGTGGAAGAAGCGCCTGGAAGTACCGTAGTGGGCGGCCCTATCATCCTCATGGGCCAATACGAGACGCAGAACTAGAACGTACTGGGCAACAAAAGAGGGAGCGGTCCACATGGGACCGCTCCCTCTTTTGTTTAGTTGCGCTCAGACCTGGGGTGCCGTAGCCACCTTGTCCGGCACGATGATTACCGAAGTGGCGTTCAGCGTCTTGCCGTCCGCGCTCCTGGTGCCTTCCACGACTATCCGGCTGCCTGCTTTGATGTCGGCCTGGCTGGCGCTGCCCAGGGTGGCTTTGCGTTCGGTGGCTGAAATGGTGAGCACCCGGTACTGGGTAGCGGCGCTCAGGTTGATGGTGAGGTCGGTATCGCGCTTCCGTGGGTCGAGGGTGATGGTATTGCCGTTGATGCTCTCGACCTGTCCGCCGGCTAAGTGGACGCCCTCTCGCACCACGCGAACGCCCCACGCGTTGACCTTCAGATTGTCGCGTGTGGGTGGGGCGTGCCGGTTTACCCTCTGAGGCATACCCAGCACCTGCACCCGGTCGCCCACCTTCAGCGCGCTCGCCGTCTTGAAGCCGCTATCGAGCACCACTGTGTCGGCAGTTGTTTCCACCTGCACGTCGATGCCCCGGTTGTTGGTCACCGTGAGGGTGCTGCCGCTGATCGCTTTGATGGTGCCACCCAGTTGGCCCTTGTGCTGCGGCCGATGTCCGCCGGGTGCCCTTCTGCCGTCGGGTGCGCCCTGTCTGACCACTCGTGCGTCAATCACTTTCGGGTCGGTGGTCGTCATACCGGCCACGGTGGCGGGTTCGTTGAGCTTGAGGTCGCTGAGGGTGCCTTGCCCCGGGCCATCTGCCTTTCTTATCACAATCCAGGTGTTGGGGCCGACGTTGGCGGTGACGTCACCCCGGCGTGTGGCAAGGGTGATGGTGTTCGCGCCAACCGCCTTTATGTTACCAGTCAGGTTGATGGAGTGCGGATTAGCTCGCTGTGTCTGCGCCAGGACCCCGGCAGGTGCTGCCACGGAAGCGGAGACTGCCACGACCCCACCCACACCCAGCGCAATAAGTGCCACGCCCACAACGGCGAATGTTCTTAGTTTGGACATGTGCTCGGTCCTCCTACCTGGATTAGATAACCGGTGGCGTATTCTCCAATGAAACCTGTCCCGCGACGCAAGGCGTAGAGCTATTGGCCGTCACCAGATACATTGTAGGTTTGTAACGACTTGGTAGTGTTAGCGCAGTGTAAAGTATCCGTCAGACGCCGTCCAGAGGTGACTACCAGATCTCCCAGATGTCGGCAGGGTAAACTACTGGCGCTACCACGGCCTCGTACCTGCCGTAGCGGCCCCGGAAGTAGAGCAACGGCTCGGCCTCATGTGCGTCCCCGGCTACGATCTCGCCCATGACAATGACGTGGTCGCCGCCTTTACAGGTGTCGGTCAGGCGACACTCCGCGTAGGCTAGAGCGCCGTCGATTACAGGACTGCCTGTTTCAGGCCCCAGCCGCCAGCGCAGCCCCGCGAACCTGTCGCCTTCCTGTGTGGCGAACTGTTGGGCCACGTGCTGCTGCTCGGCGGACAGGATGTTCACCGCAAAACTCCCTGCTTGCTTGAGTATGTCCAGCGTGGACGAACGCTCGCTGACGCACACCAGGAGCATGCGAGGCTCAAGCGACAACGACGACACGGCGCTGGCCGTAAACCCGCGTGGCGCTCCATCCTGGCCCACCACAGTTATAATTGTTACCCCGCTGGCGAATGATCCCATTACTCTGAGGAACAGATGCTTCTCAATTTGCATGACCTACCCCCGGTGATATGAGGTTACATGAATATGCCCACACAGGGACTATTGTAAGGCATGGCACCAGATGCCCGGCGGACGGACATTGGGATGGCTCAAGCCGCGTTCGGGACTTGGTAAGAAGATTACTAGCAGCTATCTCACAAACAGGAGTGAGGAGATGAGCACATCAGCCCCTTCCTTGTCATTTCGAACGCAGTGAGAAATCTCGTCCTTCACCCCCAAATACCACTTTTCTTTCAGCACCGCAGCACCGTAAGAAAGAGGAAACACCGGGGTGAAGGACGAGATTTCTCACTGCGTTCGAAATGACATGGTGGGGCTTTGTCGCCAGTACTTGGGGCTGCTATTTATGAGAAAGCTTCTAAGTGCAACCCCATAAATAATGGTGGGTGATATACTAGGGTAGGAGGTGGGGTATGAGACCAATAGAGCTACCTGCCCTGAGTGATGAAGAGATTAGAGAACTGGACCAATTGTATCACAGCACTGGACGAGCGAACCT